>NZ_JAAQWK010000003.1:0-474261 GCF_012985445.1 Pseudomonas sp. WS 5532 | reverse complement strand
ACTCTTGTTTTAGGCTCATGGCGTCTCTCGTGTTCCAGGGCATGATGGCCTCCCGGCGAAGCTGGCTTCGCCGAGAAGTGTCCACCATGTCCCCGCACACCCGTCAACCATGTGTCCGGTCCGTACATAAAGACACAAAAGTAACCAAAAAGTCTTCGCCCCAACACTCGGTGCCTCGCTTAGGCTCGGCATGCCCGCAATCCGCCAGTGATTTGGGGGGCCGCCGCGATGGGCCATCCTTGGCCCAGCGCGGCTAAACCGGCATCCCTGCCGGTTTACCCCCCAAATCACTGTCAGATTCCGGCCATCGTGTTTGACGGGGCGATTTCAGATCAAGATCAAAAGCGCAGATCAAAAGACCGCTGACTTCGCCAGCGAAAAGGATGTAAGGGCCAGAGCAACAGCAACAGCAGAGCCATACTCGGTCAACTGTGGGAGCTGGCTTGCCTGCGATAGCATCAACTCGGTGTGCCTGATGTACCGAGGTGCCTGCATCGCAGGCAAGCCAGCTCCCACAGAAAAGCAGATCCTCAGTGTATGCAAATCCGCTTTTCGCTTTTGATCTAACCACTCAGGTCGGCTTTCAGGCCGCCGTGCTGTAGAGCTTGATCTTGATTTTGATCTGAGGCGCCCCGTTAACCACGATGGCCGGAGTGCGGGCATGCCGAGCCTAGGCGAGGCACCGAGTGGTGAGGCACAAACCTTTTGGTTACTTTTGGCTGGGCCGGCATTCCGGGCGTTTGCCAAAAGTGACCCGCTGTAAGAGCGGAACCATAGGTCGCCGCTATCAAAGAAATGGATATGTACACCACCAAAAGCCCGCCACAGCAGTCAAGCCAGCCCCCACAGTTGTTTATCAGTGTGACGAATACTCGTATTCCAGGCATAAAAAAACGCCGCGCATCTTGCGATGCGCGGCGTTTTTAAATCACAACATCTTAGGCTTGAATCACCGGGATGTTGGCGCTTGCTGCGATTTTGCGGAACTCGGCGATCTGGTCGAAGTTCAGGTAGCGGTAAACGTCGCTGGCCATGGTGTCCAGTTTCGCTGCGTAACCCATGTACTCTTCGACGGTCGGCAGGCGACCCAGCGTGGAGGCAACTGCCGCCAGTTCTGCCGAAGCCAGGTAGACGTTCGCGCCATCACCCAGACGGTTCGGGAAGTTACGGGTCGAAGTCGATACGACAGTCGAGTTCGGCTCTACACGTGCCTGGTTACCCATGCACAGCGAGCAGCCCGGCATTTCCATGCGCGCGCCAGCCTTGCCGTAGATGCCGTAGTAGCCTTCTTCGGTCAGTTGGTGAGCGTCCATCTTGGTCGGCGGCGACAGCCACAGACGGGTTGGCAGCTGACCCTTGACCTGCTCCAGCAGCTTACCGGCAGCGCGGAAGTGACCGATGTTGGTCATGCACGAACCGATGAACACTTCGTCGATCTTCTCGCCGGCAACACTGGACAACAGACGGGCGTCGTCCGGGTCGTTCGGTGCGCAGAGGATCGGCTCGTTGATTTCGGCCAGGTCGATCTCGATGATTTCGGCGTATTCGGCGTCGGCATCGGCTTCCATCAGCTCCGGGTTGGCAACCCAGGCTTCCATCGCTTGGGCGCGACGTTCCAGGGTGCGTGCATCGCCGTAGCCTTCGCCGATCATCCAGCGCAGCAGGGTGATGTTGGAGTTCAGGTACTCGGTGACGGAGTCCTTGGACAGCTTGATGGTGCAACCGGCAGCCGAACGTTCAGCCGAGGCGTCGGACAGCTCAAAGGCTTGTTCCAGCGTCAGGTCGTTCAGGCCTTCGATTTCCAGGATGCGGCCGGAGAAGGCGTTCTTCTTGCCTTTCTTCTCTACGGTCAGCAGGCCAGCCTGGATCGCGTAGTAAGGAATGGCATGAACCAGGTCACGCAGGGTGATGCCAGGTTTCATTTTGCCTTTGAAGCGCACCAGGATCGATTCCGGCATGTCCAGTGGCATTACGCCAGTGGCTGCGGCGAACGCGACCAGACCGGAACCGGCCGGGAACGAGATGCCCATCGGGAAACGGGTGTGGGAGTCACCACCGGTACCGACGGTATCCGGCAGCAGCATACGGTTCAGCCAGCTGTGGATGATGCCGTCGCCTGGACGCAGCGAAACACCGCCACGGGTCATGATGAAGTCAGGCAGGGTGTGGTGGGTGGTCACGTCGATCGGCTTAGGGTAGGCCGCGGTGTGGCAGAAGGACTGCATTACCAGATCGGTCGAGAAGCCCAGGCACGCCAGGTCCTTGAGTTCATCACGGGTCATTGGACCGGTGGTGTCCTGGGAACCTACGGTGGTCATCTTCGGTTCGCAGTAGGTGCCAGGACGAACGCCTTTGCCTTCTGGCAGACCGCAGGCCTTGCCGACCATTTTCTGTGCCAGGGTGAAGCCTTTGCCGGTGTCGACAGGTGCTTCAGGCAGTTTGAACAGGTCGGTAGGGCCAAGGCCCAGTTCAGCACGCGCCTTGTCGGTCAGGCCGCGACCGATGATCAGCGGGATACGGCCGCCGGCGCGAACTTCGTCCAACAGAACCGGGGTCTTCATTTCGAAGGTGGTCAGGACTTCGTCGGTGCCGTGTTTGCAGACTTTGCCAGCATGCGGGTACAGGTCGATCACGTCGCCCATGTTCATGTTGGTGACGTCGAATTCGATTGGCAGTGCGCCAGCATCTTCCATGGTGTTGTAGAAGATAGGAGCGATCTTGCTGCCGAAGCAGAAGCCGCCGGCGCGCTTGTTCGGCACGTAAGGTACGTCGTCGCCGAAGAACCACAGTACCGAGTTGGTTGCCGATTTACGCGACGAACCGGTACCCACCACGTCGCCGACGTAGGCGATCGGGAAACCTTGGCCGCGCATTTCTTCGATCTGCTTCATCGGACCGGTTTTGCCTTGCTCGTCCGGCACGATGCCTTCGCGCGCCATTTTCAGCATGGCCAGAGCGTGCAGCGGGATGTCAGGGCGGGACCAGGCGTCCGGGGCAGGGGACAGGTCGTCGGTGTTGGTTTCGCCGGTGACCTTGAAGACGCGCAGGCTGATCTTGTCGGCCAGGGTTGGGCGGTTGCGGAACCACTCGCCGTCAGCCCAGGACTGGATCACGCCTTTGGCGTGCTCGTTGCCGTTCTTGGCTTTTTCGGCCACGTCGTGGAACGCATCGAACATCAGCAGGGTGTGCTTGAGTTGGGCGGCCGCGACAGGGGCCAGCTCGGCGTCGTCCAGCAGCTCGACCAACGTCACGATGTTGTAGCCGCCTTGCATGGTGCCAAGCAGTTCAACCGCGCGTTTCTTGTCGATCAGGGGAGAAGTGACTTCGCCCTTGGCCAGGGCGGACAGGAAACCGGCCTTGACGTAGGCAGCCTCGTCAACGCCTGGTGGAATGCGGTTGGTGATCAGGTCAACGAGAAATTCTTCTTCGCCAGCCGGAGGATTCTTCAGCAGCTCGACCAGGCCTGCGGTTTGTTCGGCGTTAAGCGGCTGGGGAACGATACCCAGTGCTGCACGCTCTTCGATATGTTTGCGGTAGGCTTCAAGCACAGTTATTACCCTCATCAGTGGTCCCACGGGACGCTCATCCAGAAATGAACGGCACGCATGCGCTCGGGGGCTTTTTGGGCCGCAAAGCCAGCGCTGCCGGCATTCCTCACAGAAGCTGCTTTCAAAGTTTTACGCCTGCAGAACGGAGCTGATGAGGGTTGGCGCGGGCTCTGACCTACCGGGTCGAACCTGCGCCAACACCGTTCTGAAGGAACGACTGTGCTCGTGACGCTTTGAAAACAGCTTCCAGCGGATTATTGGCGCCTTACAAGGCCGGATGATTCTACGGCAAAAAAAATCTAAAGGTAAGTTACCTAGCCAAGTTTGCTGGGTGATCAACCTTAGACAAAGGGCTAACATGGCGCACTGTTTCGCTGATTTGTGTGCATTGCCCATGTCCAACCAAGCCATCAAGACCCCCTGCGTCGGCCTGTGCTCCACGGTTTACGGCGATCTCGTCTGCCGCGGTTGCAAGCGCTTCCACCATGAGGTGATTCAGTGGAATGGCTATAACGAAGAAGAAAAACGTGCGGTATGGCTGCGGTTGGAGCAACTGTTGGTGCAAGTGATGGCCGGCAAACTGGAAGTCTTCGACCCCAAGATGCTGCGCGGGCAGCTTGAGCTGCGCAAGATTCGCTTCGTGCCGCACCAGTCCGAGTACTGCTGGGCCTACCAGTTGATCGCCCGAGGCGCGCGGGTGATTTCCAACCTTGAAGCCTATGGCATGGTGTTGCTGCCGGAGTTTCGTGAGTGGGCACTCCCGGAACTGCGCGATGCCATCGATCGTGAGTTCTTTATCTTGTCCGAGGCGCATTACCAACGCTATATCGCGCCGGGGTTCCTGAGAGACGCACTGGGACACTGACCGCGCAGGTCAATGTGGGAGCTGGCTTGCCTGCGATGGCGGCAGATCAGCCAAAGGTGTTTTGACTCAAAGGTCGCTATCGCAGGCAAGCCAGCTCCCACCTTTGATCTCCATAGTTTGAAGAGGCTATGTCAGGCCTTGGTGGCCAACTCCTCCAGGTGATCCATCAACGCCTGCGGCTTAAGTACCAGCACATCACCTTCCACCGCATCCAGCACCACCTCCGCCGTATTGCCGATCAATGCGCCGGAAATCCCGGTGCGCGCCACTGTGCCGATAATGGTCACCGCCGCTTGCAGTGTGTGCGCGGCATAGGGGATCAACACATCCGCCGGGCCTTCGTTGATGTGCAAGTGGGTGTCGTCGATATCAAACTCGGCCTGGAACGCCTTGCATTGCTCGCGATAGCGCGCCTCGATAGTTTCCTTGAGCTGGAAGGTCGGGTCTGCTGCTGACAGCATGGGGGACGGGTGAGCGCTGATCACATGCAACTGGGCCTTGGCCAGGCTTGCAATATCGAACCCATGGTCGACGATAGCGTTGTGCAGTGCCTGGTGTTCGCTGTCGGTGTTGCCCACATCAATGGCCGCCAGCACCACCTTGCCGGCCCAGGGCGTCGAGGTTTTTACCAGCAGCACCGGCGTAGGGCAGTAGCGCAGCAGTTTCCAGTCTGCTGGCGTCAGCAGGGCCTTTTTCAATGGGCTGTCCGGAAAGTGCTGCTTGATCACCAGGCCACAGCCTTCGGCCTGCTGCACGTCGATGATGGTTTCATGCAGGCTGTCATTCCACGCCTGCTCGGTGGTCACGCTGTAGCCGTCCTCCTGCAGGCCGGACTTGAGCAGGCTGAGCAGCGCCGAATGCTCGTGCTTTTTGTCGCACACCAGCAAGTGCAGGTGCGCGCCGGTGACCCCGGCAATCAGCTTGGCGCGCTTGAGCGCGAGGCTTTCGGAATGCTCGGGTTCGATAACCACCAGGATGCTGCGGATGGCTTGCATGGTCGGGGTCTCCAAAGGGTGGGCCTGGAACAACTATAGTTGCTGCCCGCCAGACGTCATGTTGATGCACATCAAGGCCAGTAGCTGGTGGTCTGCGGCGGGGTCGGTATAATCGCCGGCCTTTTGTGATCCTTTTGCCCGTGAGCCCGATGAACCTGCCCGAAATCCACGAATTCCTCGGCTGCCGCACCCCCGACGCCTGGGTCCAGGCCGCGTTGGCCGATCAGCACACCCTGCTGATCGACCACAAGAACTGCGAATTCAAAGCCGCGAGCACCGCCCTCAGCCTGATCGCCAAGTACCACGCCCACGTGGACCTGATCAGCATGATGTCGCGCCTGGCCCGTGAAGAGCTGGTGCACCACGAACAGGTCATGCGCCTGATCAAAAAGCGCAAGATCGAGCTGCGCCAACTGCATGCCGGCCGTTATGCCTCGGGTTTGCGCAAGGTTGTGCGCAGCCACGAGCCGGTCAAGCTGGTGGACACGCTGGTGGTCGGCGCCTTTATCGAGGCGCGCAGTTGCGAGCGTTTCGAAGCCCTGGTGCCGCATTTGGACGAAGAACTCGGCAAGTTCTACTTCGGTTTGCTCAAAAGCGAGGCCCGGCACTTCCAGGGTTACCTGAAGCTTGCCTACCAGTACGGCGACGCCAAGGACATCGCCCAGGTGATAGAACGGGTGCGCGCCGCCGAGCAGGAACTGATCCAGTCACCCGACATCGAGTTCCGCTTTCACAGTGGCGTGCCAGCCTGAGGCGACGGCCACGCCGATCAGCGCGGTGATCCCGGCCAGCAGCAGGATCACCGTTTGCGTGCCCAGCGGCGCCGCCAGCACGGCGATCAACAGGCCCGCCAGCGGCTGCGCCAGGTTATTGAGCAAGGTGATCACGCCCACTGTCTTGCCGAAGTCCTGCACCGGAATCACCCGCTGGCGGGTGCTGCGCATGTACACATTGAACATCTTGTCGAAGCCGGTGATCAGCAGGAACCCCAGGGTGTAAGCCCACAGGTTAGGGCTGACGGCCATGACCAGTGCCCCCGCCGCGATCATTGAATAAGACAGCCCGCCGAGCAGCTTCAACGGCAGGCTGGAACGCGCCAAGTAAAACAGAATAACGATGGTCACCACTGCGCCCGCAGCCTGCAACAACGCATAGGCATCTTTGCCGGCGTCGAACAGGCCAGTGACCATGGCCGCAGACGTCGCCAGCGTGACTCCGATGATCAAGTTGACGCCCACCGCCAGGGCAATGACCCGCTTCAGTTCCGCCAGTTTGCGGATATGCCCGAAGGCAATGCGCAGCGGTTGCAGCCAGATATCCTGATGCTGCTCAAAGCTTTCCAGGCTGACCGTGGTGTTGCGCTGCCACACCAGCATCGCCAGGTCCGCCAGCACAAACAGCCCGGCAATGCCCGCCACCACCCACGGCCACGCCCACACCTCCAGCATCAGCGCCGCCACCAGTGGCCCCAGCACCAGGCCGCTCTGGTCGGCGATCTGTGAGTAGGACAAGGTCTTGGCATAGGTGTAATGCTTGAAGATATGCGGCATCACCACTTCGCGCGCCATGATGCCCTGGGTTGTCAGCACGCCGCACAGCGCCGACAGGATCACCAACCAATAGATGCCGTCGAACACGCCATACAACGCCACCGCCGCCACGCACGCCAATGCGCGGTAAACCTGGCTGATATGCAGAATGCGCACCGGCGAGAACTTGTCGCACAATGCACCGCACACCGGGAACGCCAGGTAACGCGGCAGTGACTCGACGAAGAACGCCAGCCCCGCCCACGACACACTGTTGGTGGTCTGGAACACGATCAGTGGCACGATAAATAACAGAATCTGGTCCGCCAGCCGCGACATGAACAGCGAGATAAAAAAAGCCAGGTAGTCCTTGCGCATGGTGCTCTCGTTTCAATCGATCAAAGCGTCAAGTGGGGTGCGTTGCCGCCGTAATTGCGCCCACGCGCAGGACGGCGAGATAAGCGGCAATGAGATCGATGCAGATCGGTGAATACAGGGCGACGCGATCGCCTGGTTGAACACCGCTGGCGACCAGCAGTCGGGCTATTTGTGTCGTTCTTGCTTGAAGCATTCCATAGCTGTAATGGACGGCATCGAGCGCAACAGCGCACTTGTGCGGGTGGCGGGAGGCGTTATGTTCGATGACCTCGTGATACAAAAGCATGGCGTGTACCTGTATTCAATAACACGCTTAAATAAAGACAGAACGGCTGTGTGAGAGCGGTTCGCTAAATTAAATAAAGGCTGTGTTTGAATAAAGCGCTGAGGTAAGCGCCAGGGGTAGCAATCGATAAAAGTTGCGGGTGCACAATATCAACTCCTTTGATATTTATTTTAATTATCTTCCATGACTTTCACCGCCAGGTGTCGCTGAAAAGTGCATGGATAGTTTCATTGGCGTTGTTGGGCTGTCAACGACGGCCGCGTCACTGTTTTGTCACTGTGTCGTGACAATTTAAGGCGTTTACTCAATAAATGTTAGTGTCGAAACTTCCGAAAATGACGTGAGTTATGGCTGTCAGAAAAATCACGATCTTTCTTGGGCAAGGCTGCGAACGCCGCGATTTGATACGTTAAAAACTCCGGGTGAAATGTTAAAAACCTTTAAAAACATGAAGGTTGTTCGAAAGCCCCACAGAAAGGCTTTTTTTGCCGCGCCCAGTACCTTTACAGGCCAGCTTGCCACCTATAATGCTCCCACTTCAATCCGCGCATCCACACTGAGAACTTATGGAAAACCTGGGTCTGGGCAAGGTCCTGCTCGTTGAGGACGATGAAAAGCTGGCAGGGCTGATCGCGCATTTCCTGTCGCAACATGGTTTCGAGGTGCGCGTGGTGCACCGGGGTGATGAAGCCTTGGCGGCGTTTCTCGACTTCAAGCCGAAAATTGTGGTGCTCGACCTGATGCTGCCGGGCCAGAGCGGGCTGCACGTGTGCCGGGGGATTCGCAGCGTGTCCGACACGCCCATCGTCATCCTCACCGCCAAGGAAGACGACCTGGACCACATCCTGGGCCTGGAGTCGGGCGCCGATGACTACGTGATCAAACCGATCAAGCCGCCGGTATTGCTAGCCCGCCTGCGCGCGCTGCAGCGCCGCCAGGTGCCGGAGCCCACGGTGCGCGGTGCGCTGGAGTTCGGCCGCTTGTCGATTGATCGCAGTTGCCGGGGCGTCAGCCTGGGCGGTGAGGCCATCGACCTCACCACCATGGAGTTCGAGTTGCTGTGGCTGCTGGCCAGTCACTCTGGAACCATCCTTTCGCGCGACGACATTCTCAACCGCATGCGCGGTATTGCCTTCGACGGCCTGAACCGCAGTGTCGACGTATACATCAGCAAATTGCGCAGCAAGCTCAATGACAACCCGCGCGAACCGGTGTGCATCAAGACCATCTGGGGCAAGGGATATCTGTTCAATCCGTTTGCGTGGGAGGTTTAGATGCTGCGCCTGTTTCTGCGCCTGTATGTGATCCTGGCGCTGGGGTTGGCCGGGGCAATCTGGCTGGTCAACTACACCTTCGATGAGTTATTGCCCGAGGCCAACGAGGTTTATAACCGTGAAGCCTTGCGCGGGCCGGCCTATGGCCTGGTCGAGCAACTGCGCCCGGTGCAGGGGGCGGCCCGCGATGCGCGCCTGGCTGAGCTGCAACCCCATTATGGTTTGCGCCTCAAGCTGGTGCCGCGCGACACGCTGGCGCTCAATGACCGCGAACAGCAACTGTTGGCGGGCGGCCAACTGGTGGTGCGCGGCGACTTCATGGAGTTCCTGACCACCATTGATGGCGGCCCGCAATTGTTGCAGATCAAGCTGCCGGAAGAGCCCAAATGGTTGTACCTGTGGGCCTATGGCTTCCTGGGGGTGAGCCTGGCCATCGTCCTGTATTTTTGGGTACGCCCGCATTGGCGCGACCTGGAGCATATCCGCCTGGCCGCGCAGCGTTTTGGCGATAACGACCTCGGCTCGCGCATCCTGCTGCCGCGCCGTTCCACCGTGCGTGAGCTGGCCGGGCACTTCAACCAGATGGCCGAGCGCATCGAAAGCCTGATCGCCAACCAGCGTGAACTGACCAACGCGGTGTCCCATGAGTTGCGCACACCGATTGCGCGCTTGTCGTTTGAGCTGGACCAACTCAAGCAACAGGCCGACCCACGCCAGAGCCGCGAATTGATCGCCGATATGTACGCCGACCTTGGCGAACTGGAAGAAATGGTGTCTGAGTTGTTGACCTATGCCAGCCTGGAGCGCGGCGCCACACAGGTCACCCGGGAAAATATCGAAGCGCATAGCTGGCTCGATAGTGTGATCGGCAGTGTGGCCCTGGAAGCTGAAGCCGCGGGTGTGCAGCTCTCGTTGCGCACCTGTGACGTCGACTTTATCCAGATCGAGCCGCGCTTTATGGCGCGCGCAGTGATCAACCTGCTGCGCAATGCCATTCGTTATGCCGAGCGCCGTGTAGAAGTGTCGCTGGTCAAGTTCGGCAATGGTTACGAAGTGCGGGTCAATGATGATGGCCCAGGTGTGCCGATGGAGGGCCGTTCCAAAATCTTCGAACCCTTCCTGCGCCTGGATGCCAGCCGCGATCGCCGCACCGGCGGCTTTGGCTTGGGCCTGGCGTTGGTCAAACGCGTCAGCCAGTGGCATGGCGGGCAGGTTGAAGTGCTGGACTCGGAGTGGGGCGGGGCGTCGTTTCGGATGACGTGGGCGTATGGCGAGTAGGCGGTTGCCGGCGGTCGCGGGCAGCCGCCAAAGGCTTTAAGGTGCCCCGAACCGTACCAGCATGCGCTGGCCCACACGCAGTGACGCAGGTGCAGGTTGTTCGAACGCTACTATGCATTCCACGGTACGCATATTGGCTCGTGCCTGTGGGTCGCCTTCAAGCGTGCTGTTACCCAGCACGGAGCTGATACGCACCACATGACCGGACAGCGACGGTTGGTCGTTGCCGTTTTCGGTCGATATATCGGCTTTCATACCGGCGTGGACCTGCGCAATAAACGACTCGTTGAGCTCGGCTCGCACGATGCGTACCTCGTTCGGCAGCAACACGAAGGCAGGCCCTGACTCCGATGAAACGGTAGCGCCAGGTTGGGTCAGGCGCCGCACGACTTCGGCGTCCGCCGGTGCATAGAGGTTGCGCTGGGTCAGTTCGTAGCGCGCACCGGTGAGTGTTCTTGTGGCGGCTTCGAGGTGTCCTTGGTTTTTTTCAATAGCGTCGCGCAGTTGCTCGGCGGCCTCGCGCGCATCATCGGCACTCTGGCCATCTGCGGCTCCAGCCGCGGCCGCCTTTGACAGGCGCGTGGCTTTCTGGTCGGCAAAGTTGAACTGTCTTTGCAGGTGCCTGGCGTGCACTTGAGCCTGTTGTTGGTCGGCAAGCGCGGCACTTACGGCCAGGCGCGCCTGTTCGCTGTCCAGGGAGGCGAGCAGTTGGCCTTTTTTTACAGAATCACCTTCTTTGACTTTGATCTCGGCCACCACGCCATCGCGGGCAAACTGCAGGTTGAGCAGGCCACCCTCGACATCGACGCGGCCGCGAGCCACTGCCAGGTAAGTCGGCGACGAGGCCGTGGCTTGAGCCGGCGTATCCTCCCGTGAACAGCCGTTTAGGAGCAAACAGGCACTGAACAGGGTCAGCCAAGGGGAGAGGGAGCGGACATTCATACGCAGTGTTCCTGGGGGGCGGCAGGGCTGGCGGGCCGCAGGTGATGGTGGGAGTCGCTGATGATGCGGCCGTCTTCAATGGCCAATACACGGTCGGTGTGGCTGATCAAACGCGGGTCGTGGCTGACGCACAGCACCGTAGTGCCGCGTTCACGGGCGATACGGTGCAAGATATCGATCACGATCTGGCCGTTGGCCGCGTCCAGGGCGCTGGTGGGTTCGTCTGCGAACAGCAACTCGGGCGCCTTCGCCACGGCGCGGGCGATAGCCACCCGTTGTTTTTCTCCCCCGGACAGCGCGGCCGGGCGCAAGGCCATGCGCGAACCGAGGCCTACATCTTCCAGAGCCTGAGTCGCGCGCCTGCGCACTTCCTGCGAAGTGAGCCCGAGGTAACTCAGGGGCAACTCGACCTGTTGCAAGGCCGTCAGCGCCGGGAACAGATTGAAGCCTTGGAATATGAAACCCGTGTGATGCAGTCGAAAATGCTCCAGCGCCCGTGGGGCAAGCGTTCCCAGGCTTTGCCCGAGGGCCTCCACACGGCCTTGGTCGGGTTGCTGCAAGCCGCTGAGAATCGCCAGCAGCGTGCTTTTTCCGCAACCGGATGGCCCCGCGATCAGGGTCAGTTCCGCGGGCCTTATTGCCAGGGTGATGTCGTGCAGTACAGGGGTCATAACCTGGCCTGATACAAATGCCTTGCCGATGCCAGTGGCATGCAGGGTGAAGGATGTGGTCATCGTGGGTTCTATCTCAAAAGGCTTGCTGGGTCGGCATGACGCAATGAGTGCATCGCGGCCAGGCCGGAAACCAGGGCCAGGGTCATGTTCAAGAGCAGGCAGGCCAGGGCTGCGACGGGGGAAAGAGTCATCGGAACGTTGTAGTAATGCGCCAGGGCGAAGAACAGACCGGTCAGCCCAGTGCTGCCCAGCAAGCCCAGGGCGCCCACCCAGAACGCTTGTTCCATCACGACTTTGCGCAGAGACGTGACGCCGACGCCGAGGGCGTTAAGGGTTGCGTATTCGCGGATCGATCCAATCACGGCCGCCACCAGGGTCTGGCTGGTAATCACCGCCCCTACCAGGAACACGATCACTGCCAAAAACAACACACCCGCGCCGGCCCCGGTGTCGAACATCCAATGCATCTGCGAGCGGTAGCTGAACTGCGCTGCGGTCCACACCGCGTATTTGCCGAATGCCGGGCTGCCGTCGATGCGTGCTGCAACCGCGTCCGCCTGACTTGGGTCTCGGACCTTAGCCACCCAGTAGGTTATGCGATCTGTATCGGCGCTCGTATCCAGCTGGCGGGCCGTGGCTAACGATGCAATCACGTTAACCCCACCCAGTGCGCGTAATCCGCTGATGACGCCGACTACATGCACCCGGTGGCCGTTGATAGTGGCCGCGTTTCCAGGATCAAGGCCCAGGCTGTCGAGGTCGGCGCGGTCAACGATGACCGCTCCCGGTTCATTCAGGCGTGCCCGCAACGAGCCGGGCAGTAAGCGGGCGAACATCAAACCTTGTGGGTCTGCGTCGATACCGGAAACAAATACCGAGACTCCACCTGTGTCCTGGGTACCCCGCCAGTCAGCATCCACCCAGCGGTAGGGCTCGACCCTGAGGACATCGGGGTCCATGCGTATACGCATCTCTACACCGGCATCGATCGGTCGACCCAGGTTGACGCTTTGGGTGCCGGGATAGCCCACCCAAAGGTCGGCGCGCGAGCCGGTGACGTACACACTGGCGCTGCTGAAGATACCCAGTACCAACGCGGTCTGAAGCAGTTGCAGCAGCCCTGCGAAGCCCACTGCAATAATCGCTGGCAGGAAGCGCCGCCATTCATGGATCAGCGTCAGGCGTGCAAGCGCAACCATCAGTCAGTCTCCTTATGGCGCGTGGCTGTCTGAGGTGCAGCGCTTGGCAACGGTGCGCCGCCGAGTGCCTTGTAGAGTGCGACGTAGGCAATGGCACGCTCGGTGCCGGCCCGGTCGACTTGTTGCTGCGCATGCAGTGTCTGAACCTGCGCTTCTACCAGGTCCAATGGACTCAAGAGCTTCAACGCTGCCCGTTGTTGCAGTGCGCCAAGCTGGGTTTGCCTGGCGGCATAGGCCTGACGGGACAATTGTTCGCGTGCACGTAATTGCTCCAGGTCACCCAAGGCGTTTTCGACTTCGGCAACCCCCTCCAGCACCGCTTGGCGATACCCGAGGACGGCGGCCTGCAGATGGTGGTCCTTGGCTTTCGCAGCCGCCACGCGCAGGCCCCAGTCGAACAAGGGAATACTGATGCCGGGGCCCGCCGAGAAGATGCTGTTGCCATTGGGGGTATTGTTGCGGTTGCTGGCGATATTGAGCGACCACTGCAGTGAGGTGCCGAAGCTGATGTGCGGGTAAATATCGGCCTGGCTCATGCCCAGCTCACCGGCGGCGATAATCACCGAGGCTTCGGCGCCGGCAATTTCCGGGCGGGTGCGCAACAGGTCTGTGGGAACGCTATTGAGCTGCCAGTCACCGAGCGTCGGTAGCCGCCCCGGTTGCAGCCAAAGAGGGTCGGGCGCGCTCTGGCCCAACAATAATGCCAATTGCTGCGCGCTGCGGTTTGTCCGCTGGTGCACGCGCGTCAGCGCCATTTCAGCGAGGGCCAGTTCAGCCTGTGCAGCGGCAACGTCTGCGCAGGAGGCCAGTGCGAGCTGTTCCCGGGCGCGCAGCCGTGCCAGTTTTCCATGGCCAACTTCGCGCAGGGTTGCAAGGGTCTGCTCCGTTTGTTGGGCTGCTCGCAATTCGATCCAGCGCCGGCTGACTTCAGCCACCAATGAAACTTGTAGGGTGCGCAGGTTGTTATCCGCCAATGCCTGGTTCCCTTGGGCGAGGCGCTCGGCACTTTGTTGCATGCCAAACAATGGCAACTCCCAGACCGAATCGAAGCCGATCAGGAAATAAGAAGTACTGGTATCAGGGCTGACGGCATCCTTGGTTTTTATACTCAGCGAGGGCAGGTAAGGGGACTGCGCGTGCTGGCTCATAATCCGGATGGCGCGCAAGCGCTCCACCGCTACGGCGACGTTCAGGTTGTTTTGCAGTGCACGATCCACCAACGCATTGAGCTGGGGGTCGTTGAATGCATGCCACCATTGGTTCAGGTCGGGTTGGGGCGGCGCAAGAGAAGGTTGGACGTTGCGCCATTGCTCCGGTGTAGACGGTTTCAATACCGGCAGGGGGGCTGTTGAGCATCCTGCAAGCGCCATTGACACTAACGAGAGTGCGCATAGCGATCGAAAGGCATGCGATCGGTTAAGAGGCTTGATGGTCGTTCCCCGGTTAAATACGGATACTGCGGTATTCATGCGATGGGCGCGTTGGTCGGCGCGCCAATGCACGATGTCACTGATCGGTTGATATTGAATGAAGCGTTCGAGCACCAACGTAGCGGCAGGGGGTGTTCAGTTCTGTTGGTAAATTGTATTGGTGCGCAATGATGGCTTTTGCTTCAGCCCAGGTTCAGAAACTCAAGGGTTTATCTCGCGATTGCGTGCGTTTGAAGGAGTAACCCGAAGCGCTGAGTCCGTTTACCTGGCGGCTTACCGTGTCGCCCAGGCCGTAGCCGTTGCCGGCCAGCACCGCGTGGGCGTTGTCGACGGGAAGCAGGATGTAGTCGGTGAGCGGCTCGTTGTGCAATTGGCCGCGAATCACCAGAAAGCCTTCTTCCAGGCGCACGCTGATACCGCTCAACGGCGCGTCGGGTTCGTGGGTGTTAAGCACCTGGTAGGTGCCGATGGTGTTGGCCCACGCCAGCGGCAGCGGCGGCGGGTCGATGCGCTCGCCGATGGCCAGGCGTTGGCCATGGCTGCGGGCCGTGAGTACTTGGCGGCCCTGCACCGTGACCACGTCCAGCTGCACGCGGCCCAGCTCACCCAAGTCCTTGAGCCAAAAGCCAAGGACTTTTTTCTGCGCGCGCAGCCAGCCGTGTTCGTCGCGCAACAACTCGAAGTCAAACCCGGCCAGCTCACCGCTCAGTCGATCGCCCTCATCCTTGACCCGGAATACGCCCCAGGCCGTGGCATAAAACCCGGCCAGGCGCTTTCGGTCGACGGCGGCGGGCACCTGGCGCAACTTGAGCCCATGGCTGGGCGCCTGGCAGTCGTCGGCGCACACGGACTGCCCGGTTTGCGCCTGGAACATCAGGCGCAGGGTCTCGGTGGCCAGGCGCGCGACCAGTTCTTCGGCGTTGCTGTCATTGGCCATGATGATCACCGCCAACTGCTGGTCTGGCAGTACGCTCAGCTGCGCGGCAAAATCATCGCCGCCGCCACTGTGCTGGTAAGTGCGCACGCCGGGGGCGACGGGTTCATCGCCGCAGGGCGCCAGGAACCAGCCCAGGCCCATCTGGCAATCGAAGTCCAGGGCATTGCCGGTGTTTTGCTGGGTGAACATCTGATCAATCGACGGGCTCTCAAGCACACGGTTGCCCTTATAGAGACCGTGGGCAAACAGCATCTGCACATAATGGCTAAGGTCTTTGGGGCTGGCCCACAAGCCGCCGGCGGCAAGGTCACGCACCTGTGCATCGGTACTTGCCACGCCGTCTTCGTAGCCCAGGGCGCGAAAGCTCAATTGCGTGCCGGTGCCGACAAAACTCGACTGGTTCATCTCCAGGGGCTTGAGCAGGCGGCTTTGCAGTTGGGCTTCAAAACTCTTGCCGCTGCTGCGCTCGATGGCCGCACCGACCAGCGAATAACCGAGGTTGGAATACGCCACCTGCGAGCCCGGCGGGCTGCTCAGCCATACACCCGACACCCGCATCGGCATCTGGCCCATGGCGTAGGTGCTGCGCACGTCGCGCAGGTGCTCGCTGGGCAAGCCGGATTGATGGCTGAGCAGGCGGCGCAGGGTGATGTCGCGGTCGGCGGCGGCCTGGTCAGTGTGAAAGCGCGAACGCACGTAGAATTCGCGCAAGGTCTGCTGGATCGGCGCGTCGAGGGCCAGGCGCTGTTGGTCGACCAACTGCATGGCCGCTGTGGCCGTCAGTAACTTGGAAATGCCGCCGGCGCGAAACGCCGTGTTGGCGGTCACCGGCACACCCTGGGCCTTGTCGGCCAGGCCAAAGCCGCGCGCCCAGATCAGCTCCTGGCCATTGACCAGCGCAATCGACAAACCGGGCACATTCTCGCGGGCCAGGTCCTTGGGGATGCGCGCTTGCAGGTAACGGATGATCGCGCCGTAATCGCCCTTGGGAATCGCGGGCGGGGCAGGCGGCTGCACGTGGCAGCCGAGCGTGCCGAGCAGGCAACCCCATAACGGAATACCGCGCAATGTGCGAAACATGAAGAGCACCCGAATGGTGGTTTGGATGCTCGAATGCTAAGGCGATGCTGGCCAACAATCTTTGAGAGCTTTGTCGAGAAACTGTCAAAGAGTGTTAACGCGCGAGCCCCAAACGCTCATGCCACTGGGCGATAGATTCTTCGGGGTACTCGTCGAACTGCAAATCGCCTTTGTGCACACTGACTTCGACCCACGGCACCTTCGAGCCGAGCATCAGGTGCGTGTGCTCGGGCGGCACCGGCAATGGCGTGTCGATGGCTGAAGCAAACGGGTGAATCAGCTCTGGCCATTCGGGGCTGAACAGCCACAAGGCGCTGCCGCATTGCGAGCAAAAATGCCGTTCGGCAGTGCTCGCATGCGCGCGGCTGGCGCCTTCGGGCTTGAGCCTGGCGTGGTAGACCGAGATCAGCTTGCGCCCGCGTACCTTCAAACTCTTGGCGTCGCCGCCCAGGTTGATCGCATAACCGCCGCCGCCTTGGGTCTTGCGGCAGATCGAGCAATAGCAACGCTGGTACGGGTAGGGATGCTGGCTGTTCAGGCTGAATGTTACGGCGCCGCAATGGCAGGATCCTTCGAGTTGCATGGGCTGGCTCCTCTAAGAGTGTGTAACAACACTTTGCTAATACCTTAGCCTCAGGCAAGATTCTCTGCTTTGGTTTCAGGGAAGACACCCATGATTGCTCAGTTGCAAAGCGCTGCCACGCAAATCCGCCACGCTGTGCGCAAGGCGACCGAAGGATTGATCGGGCGCGAGCAATTGGCCGAGCTGATTGTGCTGGCGGCGGTCGCCCAAGAGCACATTCTGGTGATCGGCCCGCCTGGCACGGCCAAGAGCGCCGTGGTACGCCGTGTGGCGCAGTCCATGGGTGGGCGTTACTTCGAATACTTGCTGGGGCGCTTCACTGAGCCGTCGGAGCTTTTTGGTGCCGTAGACCTGAAGAAATTGCGTGAAGGCACGGTGGAAACCGACGTCAGCGGCATGCTGCCAGAGGCCGATATCGTGTTTCTCGATGAAGTCTTCCTGGGCTCGACCGCCATTCTCAATACCTTGCTGGGCGTGCTCAACGAGCGTCGCTTTCGCCGGGGTCATACTCAAATTCAATGTCCGCTGCGTGTGTGTGTCGGCGCGGCCAACGGTTTGCCGGACGATGAGGCACTGGCGGCGTTTGGCGACCGCTTCCTGTTGCACCTGTTCGTCGATTCGGTGCCGGACAATCAACTGGAAGCCATGCTGGCGGGCGGTTGGCAGTCGGAGCAGCGCCCGGTGCAACAGTTACTGGGTCTGGCCCAGTTGGATACGCTGAGCCAAGCCCTGAAAAACGTCGACCTGGGCGCGGTGCGTCCAGCCCTGGCCCAGGCGATTCGGCGCCTGCGCGAAGCCGGCATAGCGTTATCGGACCGCCGTATCGTCAAGTCTCAACGGCTGATCGCGGCCGCCGCGTTGCTGGGCGGGCGGCTGGAAGCCAGCGACGCGGATCTATGGCCCCTGCTGTATGTGCTGCCCACTAAAGAGACTCAGCAGCATGGCCGCGAGGTGCTGCGCGACCTGTTTGCCGCGTCCAGCAACAGCCATTTGTTCAGTGCGGTCGAAGAGGCCACCTTGCAACCGATGTCGCGCTTGAATCGCTTGCTGGAAACTGCGCAAGACTACCTGGCCCGCAGCGAGCCGCCCGACAGCCCGGTCCTCGAAGGGCTGCTGCGCGAGATCGACGCCAACTTCAATAGCGAGACAATGCCGGAAACCTTGCAGCAGGTACGCGGGCAACTGTCCCGAATGCTGACGCCATGAGTGCAGACCACTACGCCTGGACCTGGCGCCCAAGGCCGGTGCCTGCCGAGCCACAAGCAGCCGTCGGATGGGGCGACGCCGCGCGCCGCTTGCTTGCGCGCTTGCTGCTGCTCGCAGATGAACAGGCTGCCCGCTTGCACGCTACCGCCAATGGCGATGTATTGGTCGTCACTGGGGCGGTGGCGGATTTGCCGTGGGTCGACGGTGTCGAATACGCCGCAGTACACCCCGGCGCGCCTGGCGTATGGCTGCCCACCAGTTGGGAGCCGACAGTGCCGGTAGACTTGCTCGGCCAGACGCTGTCGGCACGTTTCAAGCGCTCGCCCTTGCTGTTGTGGCGCGAACCGCAAGTTGTAGTGCCGTTGGATCGCCTGTTGCCGGTGACGGTTGAACACCTTCAGCGCATCGCGACGAATTGGGGCACCCGCCATGCAACTGCCTGAAGCCTTGCAACCCTGGCGCCAGTGGCTGGAGTGGTTTGCGCCGCAGCACCTGCCGCTGTTCGCCGACTTGCTTGGGCGGCTTAACCCGGTGCTGGGGCCACTGCGCGGTAGGCAGCAAGGCGGGGTGCCTGAGCCGGATGGCGTGGGCGATCTGCAACGCCGTGGGCCTTACGAGCGCCTGCTTTCCAGCGAATGGCTGCTGGCCGATGAAGTGCCGGATGAGTTTATGCGCAGGGCTGTCGGCGGCGAGCATATGTTCCTGGCGCCGCAGTACCGCGCCCGTGAAGCCAACCGCCTGATTGTCGTGCTGTTCGACGCCGGCCCGTTGCAATGGGGCGCCGCGCGGCTGGTGCATATCGCCTTGCTGATGCTGCTGGCCCGGCGTGCCGAGGAGGCAGGGGCGCAGTTGCGTTGGGGGATCCTGCAAGGCGCGCCGCTGCTGCATGAGTTCGATAGCGCGGGGCAGCTCAAGCAACTGCTCAGGGCGCGCACCTATGAAAGTGTCGCCCCGGCGCACTGGCAAGCCTGGCAGGAATGGCTGGCCACGCAGGGTGAGACGTTGGGTGAGTGCTGGACAGTCGGGCAACGCTTGCCCAAGGACACGACCAAGACCTGTACGCACCGGGTGCAGGTGCAGCGCAGCCTGGATGGGCACAGCCTGTCATTCGAGTTGCAAGCCGGTTCTGTGCGGCGCGTGCTGTTGCCTATGCCGGATGAGGCGCACGCGGTGCAACTGCTCAAAGGCCAGTTCGACGATGAAGTCCAGGCGCCGCCGCCGAATCTCGCACGTGCGGTGCCACGCGTAGCCTTGACCTTGCCGCCGGTAATCTCCAGCGCCGGTAACTATGTGGCGCTGCGCCTGCTCGATGAGGCGGGCATGGTGGTGATCAAGCTGCCGCACAAAAACCAGAAAAAGTCGCTGGAGGTTCGACGCCGTCTGTGGGGCAAGCATCAGCGCGTATTGAGCACCACCTTTCACCACCGCAGCCTCGGTGCCGTGTTGAGCGACAACGACAGCCTGACGTTCTGGAACATTCCCGGTATGCCCACCGTCGACAAGCCCGCCCGTGAACAGCTGCAACTGCCACCGGGCACCGCGACGTTCCTGCCGAGTGTCTGGCTGCACAGTCAGAACGCCGTGCGTGTGTACTTGCTCGACAGCCAGGGGCGGCTTGCCTATTGGAAGTCGCGTCAACTTTGCCAGGTGGCGGATGACGTGATGAGCCTGTTGCAGGTCGACCCCTTGACCATCGCTTATGCGCGCAGAGAAGGCGGGCAGATTGTCGCGTATTCCGGGTCTGCTGACGGTTTACGCGCCAATGGTCATGCGGTCGGCTCGGCAGCGGGCGTCAGCCAGGTATTGTTGGCTGCCAACTTTTACTGGCGCCAGTACTGCGGTGGTTGCGCGCTGCTGACCACCGAGGACGGCTACCAGAGTTGGCGCCTGGTGACCCATGAAAGCTTTCCGGCGAAACACGAACAGATCGACTTGGCGCCCGGTTGGAAAGCCATCGGCCTGCACTATACGTACGCCCAACGGCCGGCTTACTCACTGGTGCTGCTGGGGCCGAACCAGCACAGCGTCGGGCTGTACGCCGAGGGGCAACAGCGCACGTTGTTCACCACCTCGGCGCCAATTGCCCGCGCGAGCTTTTGCCCCATGAGCGGCTTGATCGCCGTACTGACCACTGACCGCGAATTACTGGTTTACTCGGTTTGCGAGCGCTCCATGCGTTTGCAAGTGATGTGCAACCAGGCTCCGCAGCTCACCCAGGAAGCTGCCAATGCATGAGCCAGAACGGATGCTGATTCGCCGCCCGGTACTCACCGGGCACCAACAGATTGACGGCCTATGGTTTGCCGCCGAGCGTTTTGATGAGAGCGAGCGCAGGCGCCTGATCCTCAAGTATTGGCAAGTCGACGCGCGTGCCTACCGTTTTGCCGACGGCGACTTGCTGCAGTTCCACACACCTTGCCCGGTACACTGCGAAAGCCTGCACGGCTGGCCGCTGATCCGCCAGGGCCTGGGCTTGTCGTCTGCCGCGCTGCACCCTGAGGAATTGCGCGGGCTGCCCGTTGCCGACTTGTGGCTGGTGCGCGGCAGCCAGATCCATGCATTGCAGTTGCGCGATGCACACGTGCTGACGCCTGGGCTGTGGCTCGACATCAGTACCTACACGCTGCTCGACACCTTTGACTGCCATACCCCGTTGCCGGCAACGCTGCCGGAGGCGGTGGTCACCGACCTGCGTGAAATCCTCGGTGGGCCACTGGAGCCCGTCAGCCCGGAGCGCGAAGCAATCATGCAAGCACTGCTGGAGCGCCCGCGTCACACGTCGAGTAAAGGGCCTGGCGCCAGCGCGGCGTCTGCGCAAAACAACGCAAACAGCGCCCGCGAAGTCTCTTCCCCGGTGCTGAAAATCGTGATCGGCCTGGTACTGCTGGGTGGGCTGGTCCGCCTCTTCGGCCAGAGCGAGCCCGCCGCGCTGTTGGCCGAGCACACACAGTCCTTCGGCGGCATGCTCCTGGGCGCCGTGATCTGGATGGTGGTGATCACCGCGTTGTTGTACGGGTTGAACCGCTTCCTGCACCGTGGCGCGTCTGCCCCCGCCCAAGCGGCGCCCCGGCCGGTGGCTCGCGCACCCGCTAACCCAGGCATCGCTGCGCGTGCCACCCCGCGCAGTTATAAACCTGCCGCGTGGCGCCGTTTGTTGACCCGGCTGACCCAGCATTCCCAGCTGTCCAAACTGTATGGCAAACGCCAGGCCGCCTACATGCAGCGCATGTTGGAGATGTTCGAAGACGGCAATTTCGAAGAAGCCTTGCGCCACGCGATCCCCTTGAACGGCGCTGCCTCCAGCGGTGAACAGAGCTTTGGTACGCCACAGCGCCGCGAGGATTTGAGCCTCAGCCAAAAGGCTGGCCCCGCGCGCTCGATGCTGTTTGAAGACGACTTGACCGAGCATTTGCGCCAGGTGTATCGCCAGACTTTTGAACGCCTGGACCGTGCCGGTCGTATCGAGGAAGCGGTGTTTGTCCTTGCCGAATTGCTCAAGGAGCATCAGCAAGCTCTCGATTACCTGGAGAAACACGCGCGCTATCAGCAGGCCGCTGACCTGGCCCTGGCGTGGGACATGCCGCCTGCGGTGATCGTGCGCTTGCTGTGCCTGGCCGAGCAGTGGCAGCGCGCCGTGCTGGTGGCGCGGCGCGACAATGCGTTTGCTGACGCCGTGGTGATGCTCCAGGCCAAGTCGCCGGAAGCCGCCGACCGCTTGCGCCTGGAATGGGCCGAGTCGTTGATCGCCAAAGGCCTGTGGTTGCAAGCCGTCGATGTTATTTGGAGCCTGCCTGCAGAGCGCCCACGCGCCGCGCAATGGCTGCTCAACGCCGAGGCTGCCGGCGGGCGCTTGGGCATTGAGGCGCTGGTTAAACGCGCGGTCCTGTTGCCCGAAACGCTGCACGCTTACGGGCCGTGGGTCGAGCAATTGCGTGACGACCCCGCGCGCGCCGGGGAACGCGCCGCCCTGGCGCAGGCGTTGTTGCAACACAAGGCACACACCACCGCCTTGGCCTGGCTGGCAGGTGCCACTGTGCACGCGATTCTGGCCGATCAATTCAGCGATCAAGGCCAACTGACCCATAACCAGTTACAAGCGCTGGTCAAGATGAGTCGCGATAAAGCGCTTCAGGCGGACTTGCCGGGCCAAGCCCTGAAGCGTACGCCTGTGGTCTCACTGGAGCACTTGGGCGACACCCGCAAGTGGGCTGCGCCGGCGGCTGGCAGCCGGCCGATTTTCGACGCGGCGCCGCTGGAAGACCAGCGTTACCTGGTGGCGCTGGGCGAGTCGGGTGTGATGGTGGTGGATGCGGCGGGCACAACGTTGTTTCACTTTGCTGTACCGGCGCAGAAAATCGTGATTGCCCATAGCCGACAGGTTGCGTTGGTGCTGATCTGGCGGGGGAATGTATGGCGCGTGAGCAAACTGGACCTGGTCAATCGTGTCGCCAAAGACCTCGGTATGCTGGCCATGGATGTCTTTGCACACGCGTTTGATGGCAGCAACTGGACCATCGGCAAAGGCCCGCAGTTGCGCGTGGTGGATGTTGACCGTGGCTTTGAAACGCTCTGGCATGTGAGTGATCTACCGGAGTCGGTGCGTGCCATCAAGGTGGATGAACACAATGAATACCTGTGGCTGTCGGCGCCGGGCGGGTGCCTGATGCTGTGGCATTATCGTCTGCCGGAGCGGCGTTTGGTCAGCCGCGAAAGCGCGTTTGACATCGTCGCGACGGACTTCCAGGTTCCCAGTGCCACCGCTGAATCGGCGCAGTATCGGATCAAGCACGACTATGGAACACCCACGCTGATACTGAAGCAGCACGGGGTTCGAAAGCGCTACCGGCTGCCTGGCAACTTACCGGAAGAAGAATGGGATGAGTCCGTCAGCCCGTTTCTATTTGAGGACTGGTTGCTGATCAGTTATCGGGTTGAGGAGCACGACACCTGCTGGCACGTGATCCACCGTGCCAGCGATCGGCTTTGCGTCACGTTGCACTGGCCGCAATCGCCGGCCCAGCTTCGCCGCCTCGGGTCTGATCTGTTGCTGTTCGATGGGCAGGGCCGGCTGAGCCATATCAATATTGATAACGCCAGCCAGCGCAACATCAGCCTGCACTGAGTGTGTCCGGCATCAAGGTGGCGATCAACGCCCGAATGGTGCCGGGCAATGCCTCAAGCTCGCGCACCAGGATACTGCGTTCGCGAATCGCCCATGGCTCATCGAGCTTCACCGTCACCAACTGCATGGTCCTGCTGTGCCGCACGGCGGCGGATTCGGGAATGATGCCGATGCCCACGCCGGCCTCGACCATTCGGCAGATCGCTTCGAAGCTCGACACCTGAATGCGCAGCGACAACTGCTTGCCCAGGCGATCGACGTGTTCACGCAAAAAACTCAATAACGTGCTGCCTTCGTGCAGGCCGATGTGCTGGTAGGCCAGGGTTTGCTCCAGCGTCACCGAAGACTGGTCGGCCAATGGGTGGCCCACGGGCACCATCAAGACCAATTCATCGGTGCTGAAGTGCAACACCTGCAAACCTGCCGCTTCTACCGGCCCGGCAATGATGCCCATGTCGCTGGTGCCATCAAGCACGCCACGTACGATGTCGCGGGATAAACGCTCCTGCAGGTCGACGGTCACGCCCGGGCGCTGGGACAGGAAGCCCGCCAGCACCTCCGGCAGAAACTCGGTCACCGCCGTGGTGTTGGCGAAGATGCGGATATGCCCGGCCGAATCCACGCCGTATTGGGTGAACTCGCTTTTTAGGTAGTCCACCTGGCGCATGATCAGGCGCGCATGGTGCAGCAGCCGTTCGCCCGCCGGGGTGATCTCCACGCCACGGCTGTCGCGGTACAGCAGGCGCGTATCCAACTGGCCTTCCAGCGCCTTGATCCGCGCACTGGCAGCGGCCGGCGAGAGGAACGCACGCTTGGCGCCCTGGGTGAGGCTGGGGGATTCGGCGATGTGGATAAACAGGCGCAGGTCGGCGAGATCGAAATGCATGCAAACCCCTATTTTGGCAACGGTGAGGTTCAAGTGTGGGAGCTGGCTTGTTGTGGCGAGCAAGCTTGCTTGCGCTGGGGTGCGAAGCGCCCCCCAAAAACCGGAGACTGCTGCGCAGTCAACGGGAGCAAGCTCCCTCGCCACAACAAGCCAGCTCCCACAGGGGATGGAGTGGTACTCATGGCTAGCGTTCAGCATAACCGAACGCTGGTTTATTGAAATGCAAATTCTCAGAACGGGCAGGCGCTTGCATGATCCGGGGCAGACACTCACTGCCCGAGGACCTGCACCCAATGAGCGCCACTGACTGGATCGGCCGAAGCGAGACCGCCAACGACCACCTGAGCCTTAACCTGCTCAAACGCATTGCCGCTACTTTTGGCGAAGCTGTGCCGGAACAGGGCGCCGATTTGCCGCCGCTGTGGCAGTGGTGTTTTTTCCAGGACCCGCTGCCGGAGTCGGCCTTGGGCACCGACGGCCACCCGGCCCGTGGCGGGTTCCTGCCGCCCGCTGATAACCGCAATCGCATGTGGGCCGGTGGGCGCATCGAATTCGTGCATGCCTTGCGCGCGGGTGAGGCGGCGACCCGCGTGTCGACCATCACCCAGGTCGAAGAAAAGACCGGGCGAACCGGCTCGCTGTTGTTTGTCACCGTGCGTCATGACTATTCCCAGGACGGTCGCCTGGCGATCCGAGAAGAACAGGACATCGTTTACCGCGAACCGACGCCGCCCAAACAGGGCAGTGGCGACGCCTTGCCCGAAGGCGAATGGCAGGCATCGATCAGCCCCACGCCAACCCTGCTGTTTCGTTACAGCGCCGTGACCTTCAACGGCCACCGCATCCACTACGACTACCCGTATGTCACCGACACCGAAGGCTATTCAGGCCTGGTGGTGCACGGCCCGCTGATCGCTACCTTGAGCCTGTGCGCGTTTTGCCGCGCCCATCCCGACGCGACCCTGCGCCGTTTTGCCTATCGCGGTGTTCGCCCACTGATTGCACCGCAGCCATTTGTGGTCGGTGGGCGCGTGACCGAAACCGGTGTGGCGCAGTTGTGGGCGGGCAACGCCGGTGGCCTGGCGCAGACCGCTCAGGTCCACTTCGAATAATCCAGGAACAACAGGCGGAGAGCCGTTAATGAACCCCAATGACAACGAAGAACTCAATGCCATCCGTGAAGGCGTGCGCGCCTTGTGCGCCGAGTTCGACGCGGCGTACTGGCGCAGGATCGACGAACAAAAAGGCTTCCCCGAAACCTTTGTCAAAGCCCTGACCGACGCCGGCTGGCTGTCGGCGATGATCCCTGAAGAATACGGCGGCTCTGGCCTGGGCCTGGCCGAAGCCTCGGTGATCCTCGAAGAAGTCAACCGTTGCGGTGGTAACTCCGGCACCGTGCACGGCCAGATGTACAACATGTTCACCTTGCTGCGCCACGGCAGCGAAGCGCAAAAAAGCTTCTACCTGCCCAAGCTCGCCAGCGGCGAATTGCGCCTGCAATCGATGGGTGTGACCGAGCCCACCACCGGCACCGACACCACCAAAATCAAAACCACGGCGATCAAGCGTGGTGACAAATATGTGATCAATGGCCAGAAGGTCTGGATCTCGCGCATCCAGCATTCCGACTTGATGATTCTGCTGGCGCGCACCACGCCGCTGGCCGAGGTGAAGAAGAAGTCTGAAGGCATGTCGATCTTCCTGGTCGACCTGCGCGAAGCCATCGGCAACGGCCTGACCGTGCAGCCCATCGCCAATATGGTCAACCACGAAACCAACGAACTGTTTTTCGACAACCTGGAGCTACCCCTCGACAGCCTGATCGGCGAGGAGGGCAAAGGCTTTAAATACATCCTCGACGGCCTCAACGCCGAACGCACCCTGATCGCCGCCGAGTGCATCGGCGACGGTCGCTGGTTTATCGAAAAGGCCAGTGCCTACGCCCGCGACCGCGTGGTGTTTGGCCGCCCGATCGGGCAGAACCAGGGTGTGCAGTTCCCGATTGCCGAGGCGCATATCGAAATCGAAGCGGCGGACCTGATGCGCTGGCGTGCCTGCGAAGAATACGACAGCGGCAAGAATGCCGGGGCCAGCGCCAACATGGCCAAGTACCTGGCTGCCAAGGCGTCCTGGGAAGCGGCCAACGCCTGCCTGCAAACCCACGGCGGTTTCGGCTTTGCCTGTGAGTACGACGTAGAGCGCAAATTCCGCGAAACACGCCTGTACCAGGTTGCGCCGATCTCCACCAACCTGATCCTGTCCTACGTGGCCGAGCACCTGCTCGAACTGCCACGCAGTTTCTGAGGGCCTGAGCATGAGCCATACCCAAACGCTGTGCCGGTTCCTTGCGGACCTGAACTACGAACAATTGCCGGAAAAGGTACTGGCACGCACCGAAGATCTGTATCTGGATTGGTTGGCCTCGGCGCTGGCAAGCAAGGGCGCGCACCCGATCCCGTTGTTTGAACGCTATGCACAAAAAATGGGACCCCACAGCGGTCCCGCCCAGGTGATCGTCAATGGCAGCACCACCAGCGCGTATTTTGCGGCGCTGGTGAACGCCGCATCCTCACACTTGGTGGAGCAGGATGACCTGCACAACAGCTCGGTGCTGCACCCCGCGACCGTGGTGTTTCCGGCCGCGCTGGCTGCCGCCCAGGACCTCGGCAAATCCGGCCGTGAATTGCTGCTGGCCTCGGTGGCCGGTTATGAAGCCGGAATTCGCATCGGCGAATTCATGGGCCGGTCCCACTACCGCATCTTCCACACCACAGCCACCGTCGGCACCCTGGCGGCGGCGGTGGCCGTGGGCAAACTGCTGGACTTTAACCAGGAACAGTTCATCACCCTGCTCGGCAGCGCCGGCACCCAGGCCGCCGGGCTGTGGGAGTTTTTGCGCGATGCCGCCGACTCCAAGCAACTGCACACCGCCAAGGCGGCGGCGGATGGCTTGCTCGCGGCGTATTTGACGGCGGACGGGCTCACCGGCGCACGCAATATTCTGGAAGGCGATCAAGGCTTGGCAGCAGGCATGTCCAGTGATGCCGAGCCTCGCAAGTTATCGGCCGACCTTGGCAGCCGCTGGGCGCTGCTGGAAACCTCGTTCAAGTTCCACGCCTCGTGCCGTCACACCCATCCGGCCGCCGATGCGCTGCTGGATCTGATGCAGCGCGAAGGGCTGTGCGCTGCAGATATCGCTACGGTTGAAACGCGTGTCCATCAAGGTGCCATCGACGTGCTGGGCCGCGTGACCACGCCTGCCACTGTGCACCAGGCCAAATTCTCCATGGGCACCGTGCTCGGCCTGATCGCCGTGCACGGTAAAGCCGGGCTCACCGAGTTCCACGAACGAGCGCTGACCGACCCCGCCGTCTCGGCTTTCCGCGACAAGGTCAGCATGACCCTCGACGCAGAAGTTGACGGCGCCTACCCGCAGCGCTGGCTGGGCCGCGTCACCGTCACCACGCTCGATGGCCGCACGCTGCAAGGCGCCATCGATGAACCCAAGGGCGACCCTGGTAACACCCTGAGTCGGGTGGAGCTCGCGGATAAATTCCGGCGCCTTACCCAATTCAGCGGCGCGCACACACCCGCGCAGGCCAATGCACTGATCGAGAAGGTCTGGAACCTGCGCAGTGCAGCGTCCATGGCCCACTGGCTTTGAGGAAGCGTCATGACTAATCAACGACCGCTGGACGGCATCACCGTGATCAGCCTGGAACACGCGATTGCTGCGCCATTCTGTACCCGCCAGTTGGCGGACCTCGGCGCCCGTGTGATCAAGATCGAACGCCCCGGCGCCGGTGACTTTGCCCGTGGCTATGACGAGCGCGTACGCGGCCTGGCCTCGCACTTTGTGTGGACCAACCGCTCCAAGGAAAGCCTGACCCTGGACCTCAAGCAGGACGAGGCCGGCGACATCCTCCAACGCCTGCTGGCGGATGCCGACGTGCTGGTGCAGAACCTTGCACCCGGCGCGGCGGCGCGCATGGGCCTGTCGTTTGAAGCGCTGCATGAGCGCTTTCCACGGCTCATCGTCTGCGATATTTCCGGCTATGGCGAAGGCGGGCCTTACGAGAAAAAGAAAGCGTATGACCTGCTGATCCAAAGCGAGGGCGGTTTTTTATCGGTAACCGGTGGCCCAGGTGAAGATCAGATGGCCAAGGCCGGTTGCTCGATCGCCGATATTTCCGCCGGCATGTACGCCTACAGTGGCATCCTCTCGGCCCTGCTGTTGCGCGGCAAGACGGGGCAGGGCAGCCGCATCGATGTGAGCATGCTCGAAAGCCTGGTGGAGTGGATGGGCTACCCGATGTATTACGCCTTCGACGGCGCGCCCCAGCCACCACGGGCCGGGGCGGCGCATTCGACGATCTACCCGTATGGGCCGTTTCCCACCGGCGACGGCGGCACGGTGATGCTCGGCTTGCAGAACGAACGCGAATGGGCGGCGTTCTGCGACAAAGTACTGCTCACGCCTGAACTGGCTACCGATGAACGTTTCTCGGCCAACTTCAAGCGCTCGGCCAACCGTGACGTGCTACGCCAGATCATCGTTGACAGCTTCGCGCAGTTGGACGCTGAAGCCGTGATCCAACGCCTGGAAAACGCGCAGATTGCCAGCGCCAGGGTCAATGACATGCAAGGCGTGTGGGACCACCCGCAGCTCAAGGCGCGAGACAGCTGGCGTGAAGTCCAGAGCCCGGCCGGGCCGCTGCCGTCGTTGTTGCCGCCGGCGCGTAATGCTGCGTTTACCCCGCGCATGGACGGCGTTCCCGCCTTGGGCCAGCACAGCCAGGGCATCCTCGATCAGCTTGGGTTTTCGGCGCAAACCATCGACGGCCTGCGCGCACGCGGCGTTATCTAATAAGGAATTCAAGTGATGCCAAAGCCTATAGTTCGTTCGGCCTTGTTTGTACCCGGCAGCCGCCCGGAGCGCTTTTCCAAAGCGCTGGCCAGTGGCGCCGACGCGGTGATTGTGGATTTTGAAGACGCGGTTGAAGAACCCCTCAAGCGCCAGGCGCGGGATAACCTCGGGGTGTTCTTGCAAGCGCATCCAGAGGCTCAGGTGTGGGTGCGCATCAACGCGCCGGAGCATGCCGAGCATTTTGAGGATGTGGCGTTCTGTAAAGCCCATGCCAATGTGACGGGTGTGCTGCTGCCTAAGGTAGAGAGCGCCGCCCAGGTGGCCGTGGTGGCGGCTGCTGGCAAGGTGATATGGCCGATTATCGAAAGCGCCAAGGGCTTGCTGGCGGTGGCTGAGATTGCCCACGCGCCGCAGGTTGAGCGCCTGTCGTTTGGCGGGCTGGACCTGGCGCTGGACTTGAACCTGAGCAGCGGTTCCGCGGCTGCGCAGTTTGCGTTGGATCAGGCACGCCTGGCGCTGATTGTGCATTCCCGTGCTGCTGGCTTGGTGGCGCCACTGGACGGCGTGCACCCGGCCATCGACGACCCTGAAGGCCTGCGCCGTTCGATCCGGCATGCCTATGAAATGGGCTTTGCCGGCGCGCTGTGCATCCATCCCAAGCAGGTGGCAGTGATTCATGCCGCACTGGCGCCCAGCGCTGAAGACCTGGCCTGGGCCAAGCGCGTGGTAGAGGCGGGTGCCCATGGGGCCGGGGCTTATCAGATGGATGGGCAGATGGTGGATGCGCCGGTGTTGCTGCGCGCACAAAGGCTCCTGGCCGGCCAACTCTGACTGAAACAACCGGGAGCAAAATGTGGGAGCTGGCTTGCCTGCGATAGCGGTGGACCCTCCCATGAATTGACGGCCTGACACACCGCCATCGCAGGCAAGCCAGCTCCCACACTGGATCTTCATTGTTCTGAAGTATGGCGTTCGGCCTGGCCGAACGCAGGTATCTAAAATTCGAAATTCACTACACGCATCACATCAGGCACCTTGCCCTATAACACAACAATAAGAAGGTGATTCCCCATGCTCAAGCTTTCTCGGGCGCTGCTGTGCGCCGCCACTCTGTTTGCCGCGGGCCTGGCCCAGGCGGCAGACCCGATTGTGATCAAGTTCGCCCACGTGGTTGCCGAAAACACGCCTAAAGGCCAGGGCGCGCTGCTCTTCAAAAAGCTCGCTGAAGAGCGCTTGCCGGGCCGTGTGAAGGTCGAGGTGTACCCCAACTCCTCGCTGTTCGGCGATGGCAAGGAGATGGAAGCGTTGTTGTTGGGCGATGTGCAGATGCTGGCGCCGTCCCTGGCCAAGTTCGAGCAGTACACCAAGCAAGTGCAGATCTACGACCTGCCGTTCCTGTTCAACGACCTGGCCGCCGTCGACCGTTTCCAGGCTGCACAGGGCAAGGCATTGCTGACCTCGATGCAAGACAAGAACATCCTCGGCCTGGCCTATTGGCACAATGGCCTCAAGCAGCTTTCGGCCAACAAAGCACTGCGTGAACCCAAGGACGCCCGTGGCCTGAAGTTCCGTGTGCAGGCTTCCAGCGTACTTGAAGAACAGTTCAAGGCGATCCGCGCCAACCCGCGCAAGATGAGCTTTGCCGAGGTGTATCAAGGCCTGCAGACCGGCACCGTGAATGGTACCGAGAACACCTGGTCCAATTATGAAAGCCAGAAGGTCAACGAAGTGCAGAAGTACTTCACCGAGTCCAACCATGGCCTGATCGACTACATGGTGATCACCAACGCCAAGTTCTGGAACGGCCTGCCGCCGGATGTGCGCACCACCCTGGACCAGATCATGGTCGAAGTCACCGTCGAGGTGAACAAGCAGGCCGAAGCGCTGAACCAGTCGGCCAAGCAGAAGATCATCGACGCCAAGACCAGCGAAATCATCGAACTGACCCCGCAGCAACGCCAACTGTGGCGCGAAGCCATGCGCCCGGTGTGGCAGAAGTTCGAAGGTGAGATCGGCGCCGACCTGATCAAGGCGGCGGACGCCTCCAACCAGTAATCGGGCGACTACCCAAAACTACTGTGGAAAGGGCTTTATGTGGGAGCTGGCTTGCCTGCGATGCAGGCAACTCGGTGTATCTGTAGCGCCGAGTTGATCCCATCGCGGGCAAGCCCGGCTCCCACAGAGGTCCGCTTCCACAGTTTGTTCCGCTTTCCACCCCGACATCATTCCCGCTTCGCGAGGTTTTGCCATGCAAACGCTAAGGCGCGTCTGGGAGCACCTGGAGGAAGGGTTTATCGCCTTCCTGCTGGCCGCCATGACCCTGGTGACATTCGTCTACGTCATGCTCAACAACATCTACACCCTGTTTTTTGCTCTGTCTGACAAGTGGGCATGGAGCAGCAGCTTTTTCGGTGCCTTGGGCGACCACACCATGACCTGGGCCCAGGACATGACCTGGAGCGTGGCGCTGACCAAGGCCATGTTCGGCTGGCTGATTTTCTTCGGCATCTCCTACGGCGTGCGCACCGCCGGCCACCTTGGCGTAGATGCGCTGGTCAAGCTGACCAAACGCCCGGTGCAACGCCTGCTCGGCATGCTCGCCTGCCTGTGTTGCCTGGCCTACGCCGGGCTGTTCATGGTCGCCAGCTACAAGTGGGTGAGTGCGGTGATGACCGCGCAGATCGGCGCCGAAGACCTCGACCAATACGGCGTGGACGTGGGCGATATCGTGATCATCGTGCCCATCGGTTTTGCCCTGGTGTTTATCCGCTACCTGGAAATTTTTTACCGCATCTTTACCCACCGTCAGGTCGGGTTGGGGCTGGCCGACGAGGCCGGGGAGGCCAGTAAGCTGGCTGGCAGCCATGAGGAGCGTCACTGATGGCCGTGCTCTGTCTGTTTTTGCTGTTGTTCGTGTTCATGTTCCTCGGGGTGCCGATCGCGATTTCCCTGGGGCTGTCCGGCGCGGTGTCGATCCTGATGTTCAGCCAGGACTCGGTGAGTTCGCTGGCCATCAAGCTGTTTGAAACCTCCGACGCCTACACCTTCCTGGCGATTCCATTCTTCCTGCTGTCCGGTGCGTTCATGACCACCGGCGGTGTGGCGCAACGGCTGATCGACTTCGCCAACGCCTGTGTCGGGCATATCCGAGGCGGCCTGGCGATTGCGGCGGTGCTGGCGTGCATGCTGTTTGCGGCGCTGTCCGGGTCATCGCCGGCGACGGTGGCGGCAGTGGGCTCGATTGCCGTGGCGGGGATGGTGCGCTCGGGTTACCCGAAGGAGTTCGGCGCCGGGATCATCTGCAACGCCGGCACCCTGGGCATCCTGATCCCGCCGTCGATTGTGATGGTGGTGTACTCGGCAGCCACCGAAACCTCGGTGGGCAAGCTGTTCATGGCCGGTGTGATTCCAGGATTGCTGCTGGGCCTGATGCTGATGGTCGCGATCTACATCGTCGCGCGCATCAAGAAGCTGCCGGCGCAGCCCCGTGCGACCTTCCGCGAGTGGCTGACCTGCGCACGTCGCGCGTTCTGGGGCTTGCTGTTGCTGGTGATCATCCTCGGCGGCATCTACAGCGGCATGTTCACGCCGACGGAAGCGGCGGCCGTGGCGGCGGTGTATTCGGCGTTTGTCGCGCTGTTTGTGTACAAGGACATGAAGCTGCGCGATTGCCCCAAGGTGCTGCTGGAATCCGGGCGCCTGGCGATCATGCTGATGTTTATCATCGCCAACGCCATGCTCTTTGCCCATGTACTGACCACCGAACAGATCCCGCAGGAAATCACCGCCTGGGTGATCTCCGAAGGCCTCACGCCGATTGGCTTTTTGATCATGGTCAACGTGGTGTTGCTGGTGGCCGGCAGCTTTATGGAGCCGTCCGCGATTGTGCTGATCCTGGCGCCGATCTTCTTCCCTATTGCCATGAAGCTGGGGATTGACCCGATTCACCTGGGGATTGTGATGGTGGTCAACATGGAAATCGGCCTGGTGCACCCGCCAGTAGGGTTGAACCTGTTTGTGACCTCGGCGGTGACCGGGTTGACCCTCGGGCAGACGATTCGCGCAGCGTTACCGTGGCTGATGATCCTGCTGGTGTTTTTGATCATGGTCACGTACTTGCCGTTTATCTCGCTGGCGCTGCCGCACTGGCTGGGCATGTAACACGGTCTGAAAATGTGGGAGCTGGCTTGCCTGCGATAGCCATACGTTCGAAGGCACCCCGTTCCCCTGTGGCGAGCAGGCTTGCCCTGCGTTGGGCTGCGCAGCAGCCCCAAAACCAGGCGCTGAGTTCTTTCAGAAAGAATTTCAGTGCCCTTGCTGGGGGCTGCTGAGCAGCCCAACGCAGGGCAAGCCTGCTCGCCACAACAAGCGGCGTACCGCAGGCTTTGTTTTAACCGGCAGTTGTGTAGATACCTATGCTGAGATAGCGGTGGTTCAGTCAGCCAATTCGGTGACTGATATACCGCCGTCGCAGGCAAGCCAGCTCCCACATTTGGTTTTTGTCAGGTCTTAGTGGTCCATCGCGCCCAAGATCGCATAAGCCAGCTTCACCCGTTCGGCATTCGGGTAATTGCGGTTAGCCAGAATCACCACACCCATGTCCTTGCTCGGTACGTAAGCCACATACGCGCCAAAACCGCCGGTGGAGCCGGTTTTGTTGTACAGCACGTTGGCCGGTTGTGCCTGCGCCGGCGTCAGCCAATTGACCTTGTGCGGCTGCATCGCCATTTCGGTCGAGTTGCCCTCCAGCAAGGCCTGCAGCTTGATCGGGTAGGGGTAGCGTTCCCAGCCCAGACCCTGGGTCATGCCATTGACGGTGTAGTAACCCGCGTGAGTGGTGGAGATCGCTTGTTGCAGCGGTTTTTCCAGGGGCTCGGGGTGCAGGTTGGCAATCACATAGCGGGCGAGGTCCTGGGTGCTGGTCTTGATACCGTAGGCTTCGCTGTCCAGGGCGCCGGGGCTGACGCGAATGGGTTTCAGATTTTTGTCATAGCCTTGCGCATATTGAGCGGTTTTGCTCGCCGGCACGCTGACGTGGGTGTTGGTCAGGCCCAGCTTGGGCAGCAAGGTTTTCTCCATGGCAACGTTAAACGGCTGCCCCAGGCTTTGCGCCGCGAGGTAGCCGAACAAGCCGATGCTGGGGTTGGAATACAAACGCTGTTCGCCCGGCGCATACGCGGGTTTCCAGTGCTGGAAATAACCGAGCATGGCACCGGCGTTGTCGGCCGCGTCGGGAAACTGCAACGGCAGGCCACCCGGTGTGTAGGTCGCCAGTTGCAGCAGGCTGATGTGATCGAATACGCCACCGGCCAGGGCTGGCAGGTGCTGGCTGGCGGTATCCGAGAGCTCGAGCTTACCGGTGGCCTGGGCGTAGCCGCCGAGGGTGGCGGTAAAGGTTTTGCTGATCGATCCGATTTCAAACAGGGTGTCTTGGTTGACGGCCTGTTTGGTTTCCCTTGATGCAACACCGTAGTTAAAGTATTGAACCTTGCCTTGGTTAACCACCGCGACCGACAGGCCGGGAATCCCTTGTTGCTGCATCAGCGGCTCCACGCTGGCATCGACTACCGTGCGCAGGTCGGTGGCGGCCATGCAGCTACCGGAGCCTATTAACAGGGCGCTGAACAGAATTTTTTGTAAGGTGTGATTCATGCGGGTTCGCTTCCATGTAAAAGATGTGCTGACGATCAAGGCCTGCGCAGGCGGGGCAAATCTAGGTGGATTTTGTACGGCGGGCAAACGATGATATCTCGCATCAGCCATTAGTTAATTTAGGGTCATGCATGCTGCGCTCCCATTTACCGCTCAATGCGTTGCGCGCATTCGAAGCTTCCGCCCGGCATTTGAGCTTCACCCGAGCGGCCATCGAGCTGTGCGTGACCCAGGCGGCAGTCAGTCATCAGGTCAAAAGCCTGGAGGCGCAGTTGAACGTCACCTTGTTCAAGCGCCTGCCACGCGGCCTGATGCTGACCCGCGAAGGCGAAACACTGCTGCCGGTTGTGCGCGACTCTTTCGACCGGATTGCCCTTACCTTAGGCCAGTTCGAAGGTGGCCATTACCGTGAAGTGCTCACCGTCGGGGCGGTGGGCACCTTCGCCGTCGGCTGGTTGCTGCCGCGCTTGCCGGACTTTCAAAGCCGCTACCCGTTTATCGACCTGCGCCTGTCGACCCACAACAACCGTGTTGACGTTGCCGCCGAGGGCCTCGACTACGCGATCCGCTTCGGCGCTGGCGCCTGGCATGGCACCGACGCCTGCCAGTTGCTTGACGCGCCGTTGACCGTGCTGTGCGTGCCGCAGATTGCCGAGCAATTGCACACGCCGGACGACGTGCTCAAGCACACCTTATTGCGCTCTTACCGCGCCGATGAATGGAACCTGTGGTTCCAGGCCGCCGGGCTGCCGGCCGACACGCCGGTGCCGCGCAGCATCGTGTTCGACTCGTCCCTGGCGATGATGGAGGCCGCGCAGCAGGGCATCGGCGTGGCCTTGGCGCCGGCGATGATGTTCTCACGGCAACTGGAGAGTGATGTGATTCGCCAGCCGTTCAGCGTGGGCATCAGCACCGGCAGTTATTGGCTGACGCGCTTGCAATCGCGGGCAGAAACCTCGGCCATGGCCGCGTTCAAAGGCTGGTTGAAAGCACACAGCGCCCAGGCTTGAAGTTTTTATTCTTGAAACAAAATGAAACATTCGTGACGGGTTAACCTCTACCGTACCCCGTACCGAGTGCTTCCATGAAAATTCCGCGCCCCTCTGCCCGCATGCCCCACCTCATCCAACTGCGCAACCTGAAGATGGCGCGCTCGGCCCATGCTTATGTGCGCGGCAGCACCGTGCAGTTTTACGAGTGGCTGCACAGCCAGCCCGGCCGCCGCTTGCCCCATGGCCCGGCGATCTGGATCTGCGGCGATTGCCACGCGGGCAACCTCGGCCCCACGGGTGATACCAAGGGCCGTATCGACATGCATATCCGCGACCTCGACCAAACCGTGATCGGCAACCCGGCCCATGACCTGGTGCGCCTGGCGCTGTCGTTGGCCACCGCCGCACGCGGCTCGGACCTGCCGGGCGTGACCACCGCACGCATGCTGGAAGAAATGATGGTGGGCTACGAACAAGCCTTCAAAGACAAGCCCGATGAAGCGCCGCCGCGTCCTTCCCAAGTCAAGGCTGGCATGCGCAGCGCGGTGGAACGCACCTGGAAAAACCTGGCGCGTGAACGCATTGAAAATGCCCGGCCTACTATTCCGTTGGGCAAGCACTTCTGGTCATTGTCACGGGCGGAAAAGAGCGCGCTGCAAAGTGTTTGCGCCTCGGATGAAATCCACCAGTTGGTGACCTCGCTCAAAGGCCGGCCCAAAGACGCCAAGGTCCAATTGCTTGATTCGGCCTATTGGGTCAAAGGCTGCAGCTCCCTCGGCTTGCTGCGTTATGCAGCCTTGTTGGGCGTGGGCGACAAGGACGACCAGGAATATTGCCTGATCGACATCAAGGAAGCCGTCGGCGCCGCCGCGCCCCGGGCGGCACGCGCGAAGATGCCACGCGACAATGGCCGGCGCGTGGTGGAAGGCGCCCGCCAGCTGTCACCGGGCCTGGGCGAGCGCATGCTGGCCACACGTTTTCTCGATCACGGTTTCTTCATCCGGGAACTGCTGCCTCAAGACATGAAGCTGGAACTCGATGAGCTAAGCGAGATCGACGCCATGCACGCCGCCGGTTACCTGGCCCGCGTGGTCGGCATCGCCCATGCCCGGCAGATGGACCGCGATACGCGCAAGGAGTGGATGGCGGTGTTGCAGGAAAACCGCTCCAAACAATTGGATGCGCCCTCGTGGTTATGGACCAGCGTGGTGCAGTTGGTGGGCAGCCATGAGCAGGGGTATCTCAACCATTGTCGGCGGTATGCGTTGGAGCACTAGAAGCGGGGCATGAGCGTTGTGGCTATTTATGGCGTTAAGAAAATTTCGCTATTATTTAGGAAATTTCCTATTTCATTAGTCGTTATTTTGAGAGTGTCAAGCCAAGGTCTATTGCCGCTTGTCGGAAAGATTAAATGCCAAAAAATGCACAAATTTATTTTATTCTTATATATATCAACAAGTTATATCTATAATTCTGACTATTTTATAAATTGCCGGAATGTTGGCATATTCAAAGTTCGATGATAGCGTTCCGCCTTCAATTATCGACGGATCGAATATGCACTTGTCCACGCCATGGATTCGGCCATTACTGTGCCTGACAGTGTTGTGCCTCAGCGCTCACAACAGCGCCTTCGCCGCGACCAATCCAGGTGACCAGGACCTGATTCGCGACCGGCAAAACCGCCTGCTGGAAGAGCAACAGCGGCGCCTTGAAGAACTCAAGGACCTGCCCGGCAAAGAGCTGAAACCGGCGGCGCCCGCCACCCCCGTCGATACCCGTTGCTTCCCCATCCAGCACATTGAACTCAAGGGCGCAGACAACCTGTCTGTCGATGAGCGCGAGCGCCTGGTCAAGCCTTATCTCAATCAGTGCCTGGGGGTTTCCCAGCTGAATGAATTGCTCAAGCGCGTGACCGACTCTTACATCGACAAAGGTCTGGTCACCAGCCGCGCCTACTTGCCGCAACAAGACCTGTCCAGCGGTCGTCTGCAAGTATTGGTGGTGGAAGGCAAGCTCGAAGGGGTTAAAGGCGCCGACAACAGCAAGCTGTCCGAGCGCGAGTTGGCCATGGCGTTTCCCGGCCACACCGGCGACTTGCTCAACCTGCGAGAAGTCGAGCAGGCCATCGATCAGCTCAATCGGTTGCCGTCCAACCAGGCGCAAATGGAACTGGCTCCCGGCACCGCAGTGGGCGGCAGCACGGTGCTGGTCAAAAACAACCCGCAAAAACCCTGGCGTGCCAGCCTGTCGCGCAATAACGATGGGCAGCGCAGCACCGGCGAGCAACAGTGGGGCACCGGCTTTGAATGGGACAGCCCACTCGGCCTGGCTGATCAACTGGTGCTGCGCGGCGGCCACGACGCGATCAGCGACCACCAGAAAACCTCAAAAAACGCCATGCTCTACTACAACGTGCCGTGGGGCTGGTGGAACTTCAGCTACAGCTACAACCAGAGCGATTACCGCTCGGTGGCCCAGGGCGACGGCTTTGACTTCAAGCAAACCGGCGACAGCCAGAACCACCAATTGCGCGCCGAACGGGTGATCCATCGCGACGCCCTGAGCAAAACCTCGGTCAACGTGGGCCTGGCCCATCTGCGCACCAATAACTACATCAACGACAGCCACCTCAAAGAGAGCAGCAACCGCCTCAGTGAGTTGCAGGTGGGCATCAACCACGGGCGCCGGATTGGCAGCGCCTTCGTCAACCTCGATGTCGGCATGCAAAACGGCACCGGCGCGTTCGACGCCCAGGGCAATCACAACCCCGGCCCAGGCGTGCCGGATGCGCGCTACCGCAAATACACCGCCACCGTCAGCTACCTGCAACCGTTCAAGCTGTGGGGCGAGTCCTTCAGTTTCACCAGCCTGGCCACCGGGCAGCGCAGTGAAGATGTGTTGTTCAGCCCGCAGCGCATGAGCCTCGGCGGCTCCTCGTCGATTCGTGGCTACAAGGACCAGCAACTGAGTGGCGACAGTGGAAGTTATTGGCGCAACGACCTGCGCTGGAGTCGCCCGGTGACGCTGGAGTGGCTGCGCCCGGTGTTCGGTGAGTACGGCGCCAGTGTTGGTTATGACCAAGGCGTGATTCGCAATGCGCGCTACAACGGCGAGTTACACGGCCGGGTCTCGAGCAACTCGCTGGAGCTGTTTGCCCGTGGCCAATACGTCAGCACCAGTGTGACCTTTGCCCACTCGCTGGAACGACCGGCCACGCTGCTTGAACGCGAAGCGCCGATCTACTTCCGCATGGATTTTTTCCTGTAATTCAACGCCCCGTTGCATCGAGAATTTGAAATGGATGTTCGCCAGTTTGCCTTCCTTGTTCGCCAGCCTTCGGCTGCCCTGAAAAGCCGTGACGCGTTCCTGGGCCTGCCCAAACGTGGCTTGGCCCTGATCCTGGCCAATGCGCTGTTCTGGCAGCCATTGCTGGCCCAAGCCGAAGGCATTGTGGTCAGCGCCCCCGGCACCAGCGTCGGCCAGGCCGGCAATGGCGTGCCGGTGGTGAACATCGCCGCGCCCAATGGCAGTGGCTTGTCCCACAACCAGTTCAAGGACTACAACGTCGGCGCCAACGGGCTGATCCTCAACAACGCCACCTCCACCACGCAGTCGACCCAGTTGGGCGGGATCATCCTCGGTAACTCCAACCTGCAGGGCCGCGCCGCCAACATCATCCTCAACGAAGTCAACGGCGGCAGCCCCAGCCAGTTGCGTGGCTACACCGAAGTGGCGGGCCAGTCGGCCAAGGTCATCGTCGCCAACCCCTACGGCATCAGTTGCAACGGTTGCGGCTTCATCAACACCCCCAACGTCACCCTGACCACCGGCAAACCCATCCTCGATAACGGCCGCCTGGACCGTTACCAGGTCGATGGCGGCGCCGTGACCATCGACGGCCAGGGCCTGAACGCCAGCAACGTCGACCGCTTCGAAATCATCACCCGCTCGGCGAAGATCAACGCGCAGATCAATGCGCGCAACTTGACCGTGATTGCCGGGCGTAACGACGTCAACGCCCAGACCCTGAATGCCACCGCGCGTGCCGATGACGGCAGCGCCAAGCCGGAACTGGCGATTGACTCGTCGGCGTTAGGCGGGATGTACGCCGGTGCGATCAAGCTGGTGGGCACCGAAGCCGGTGTGGGCGTGAAGCTGGACGGGACGTTGGCGGCCAGTGGTGGGGATATTCAGCTGGATGCCAATGGGCGGTTGAGCATGGCGCAGGCGGCGGCCAGCGGCGCGGTCAACATCAAGGCCGCAAGCCTCGACGCCCAGGGACCGGTCTACGCCGGCACGGCGTTGGATGTGCAGACCCAAGGCGACCTGAACAGCCGTAAAACCCTCGCGGCCCGCGACAGCATCACCTTGACCAGCGGCGGCCAACTGACCAACAACGGCATTATCGAGGCCGGGGTCAACGCGGATAACACCCGCAACGCCACAGGTGATCTGAACCTCACCGCGCAAACCGTTAACAACAACGCCAGCAGTCTGGTTGCCAGTCGCAACCTGACCGTCAACGCGACACAAGCCCTGAACAACCAGGGCGGAACCTTGAGTGCCAAACAGGTCGCCAATATTAGCGCGGGCACCCTGGACAACCAGAACAAAGGCCGCGTGCTGAGCACGGGCAGCCTGACCTTGAATGCCAGCCAATTGCTCAACGCCCAGGGCGGGCTGGTGAACAGCAGTGGTCCATTGAGCGCGACGGCCGGGCAATTGAATAACCGCAGCGGCGAGGTGTCGAGCCTTGACACGGCCACGCTGAACATCGCTTCGCTGGACAACGTTGCCGGGCTGGTCACTGCGGGCAACGCCCTGAGCCTCACCGCCAGCGGCGCGGTCAATAACCAGGGCGGTCAACTTACCAGCCAAGGCACGCTGAACCTCAAGGCCGGTGCCGTGGATAACAGCGCCGCTGGCCGTATCGCCAGCAACCAGGCACTGACCGCCAACGTTGCCAGTCTGAACAATAACGCCGGTCAACTCACCAGCGTCACGTCGCTGACCCTGGACGTGAACAAGGGTCAGTTGAACAACCAGAGCGGCTTGATCCGTGGTCCGGCCCTGGCCCTGAACAACCTCGCCGACGTCGGCAACCAGAGCGGTGAAATCTCCAGCGCCCAGGGTTTCACCTTCACGGCGAAGAGCCTGGATAACACGGGCGGCAAACTGCTCAGCGATCAGGCCTTGAACGTGCGCCTGGACCAGGCGCTGACCAACGTCAAAGGCGTGGTCTCGGCCAACGGTCTTGATGTCCGTGCGGCCAGTGTGAACAACAGCACGGGTACGCTTACCAGTGACGCCGGCCTGTTGCTGAACCTGGACGGGGCCCTGGCCAACAACCAGGGCGAAGTTTCCAGCACGAACGCCACGCAAGTGCAGGTTGCCAGCCTGAATAACAGCGGCGGCAAGGTCACTGGCGATACCTCATTGAACGTTGATGTGCGTGGCGCGCTGAACAACCGTCAAGGCGTACTCGGCACCGGCCAGACGGCCTCGATCACCGCCGCCAGCCTGGACAACAGCAACACCGGCAAAGTGCTCAGTAACGGCAGCCTCACCGCGCGTATCACGGGCCTGCTGGACAACCAGAACAACGGTTTGCTCACCGCCAAAGGCACGATGGATGTGCAGGCGGGCAGCCTCGATAACCGGGGCGGCAGCCTGAGCGGCAGAGACTTGCTGACCCTGAACACGGCCAGCCTGGACAACCGTGGCGGCAAGGTCAGTGCCGACAAGAACCTGCAGCTCAACGTCACCCAGTTGAATAACCAGGACAAAGGCCTGCTCAGCGGGCAATCGGCGATCCAATACCTGGGCACGACCCTGAGTAATCAGGGCGGCTTGCTCAGTGGCGTGGGACCGGTGCGCCTCGACGCGACGACCGTGGAAAACGCCGGCGGGCGTATCTCCAGCAAGTCTGATCTGACGGCCAACGTCACCCATTTCAATCAGCAAAAAGGTGAATTGGTCGCCGAAGGTAATTTGCGCCTGACCGGCAGCACGCTCGATAACCGCAACGGCGGTCTGATCGGCGCGACAAAAGCGCTGACCCTCACCGTCGATGACATCAACAACCAGGCCGGGGAAATCTCCAGCGCCGTAGACGTGAACCTGGCGGGTACCCGCCTCAATAACAGCGGTAACGGCAAGCTGTTGGCCGGTACCGACCTGGGGCTCAAGGTGGCGCAGGTCATCAATCAGAGCGAAGGCCTGTTGTTCGGCAAGGGCAAGGTGACGCTGCAAGGCCTGAGCCTGGACAACAGCGGCGGCACGGTGTCCGGCCAGCAAGGCCTGACCCTGACCCACAGTGGTGATCTGAATAACACCGGCGGCTTGCTCACCAGTCAAGGCTCCATCACCGCCACAACGGCCGGGCTGAACAATACGGCGGGCAAGGTATCGAGTGCCGGTGCCATTGCGCTAACCGCTACCGGTGCGATGACTAACCACAATGGCGCCGTGACCACCGACCAAGGCTTGATCCTTAACAGTGCCAGCCTGGGCAATAGCGGGGGCACACTCAGTGCCAAGGGTGCGGTAGGCGTTACCACCGGTGCTTTTGACAATACCCAGGCCGGTCGCCTGATCAGCAATGACACCCTCACTCTGACTGCCGGCCAGGTCAGCAACGGCACGGACAGTCGTATTGCCAGTGACAAAAATCTGGTCGCCAGCGTGACGGGTTTTGACCAGCAGGGCGGGCAGCTCTACAGCAAGACCTCACTGAGCCTGGACCTGAACAACGGTCAACTGAACAACCAGCAAGGCCTGATCAACGCGCCGTTACTGATGCTGAAAAAACTCAACGGGGTCAACAACCAGAACGGCGAAATCTCCAGTGCCCAGGCGTTCACCCTGGCCAGCAAAAGCCTGGATAACAGCAGCGGCAAACTCATCAGCAACCAAGCGCTGACCCTGCGCGTTGAACAGGCTCTGAGCAACATTAAGGGCCTGGTTTCTGCAGCTGCGCTGCAGGTGCATAGCGCCAGCCTGGATAACAGCGGCGGTCTGCTCAGCAGCCGTGGCGAGTTAGGTCTCACGGTTGACGGTGCTTTCAAGAACCAGGACGGCTCGGCGATTGGCGACGGCAACGCGCAACTGACGGCGGCCAGCCTGGACAACACCGACGGCCAGGTTTCCAGCAAAGGTGATCTCACGGTGAACGTCGCGGCGGTCACCAACCAGAACGGCGCCCTGATCGCCCAAGGTGCGCTTGCCCTTACAGGTCAGACGCTGGACAACCGGAAAAATGGTTTCGTAGGCGCCAACCAACGTGCCGACGTCAACGTAGGCGCGGTGGATAACCGTGGCGGTGAGATCTCCAGCAAAGCCGCCGTGCAGATAACCGGCCAGCGTTTGGATAACAGTGACAGTGGCCTGGTGCTCGCCGCGACTGACTTGAAGCTAAACGTCGACAAGGTGCTGAACCGTAACAAGGGCCAACTCAGCGGCCAGAGCGGTGTGAACCTGGCAGGCGACAGTCTGGACAACAGCGGCGGCAGCCTGATCAGCCAGAAAGACCTTGCCCTTAAGCTCGGTGGCGAGCTGAACAACAGCCAAGGCAAGTTGAGCAGTGAAGGTCTGCTGACTGTTAACGCGGCGAGCCTGAACAACCGTCAAGGCAGCGTATCCAGTGCAGGGGCGTTAAACGTCACCACCCCAGGGGCCGTGGATAACCAAGGCGGGGAACTGGTCACTGATGCAGGCCTGACCTTGAGCAGCGCCAGCCTGGATAACAGGCAAAAAGGCACCCTCAGCAGCACTGCCGCGCTGAAGATCACCACCGGCGCGTTCGACAATAGCCACGCCGGCAACGTCAGCACCAGCGACACCCTCGACATCACCGCCGGCCAGTTGACCAACCAGGACGGCGGTCGCTTGACCAGCAACAAGGCCCTGATCGCCAAGGTCACCGGCCTGGATCAGCAGGGCGGCAAACTCTTCAGCAACACCTCGGTCGCACTGGACCTGAACCACGGCCAGTTGAACAACCAGGGCGGTCTGATCAACGGTCCGCTGTTGATGCTGAAAAACCTCAAAGGCGTGAACAACCAGGGCGGTGAACTCTCCAGCGCCCAAGCCTTCACTCTGGCCGCCGACAGCCTGGATAACAGCAACGGCAAGTTGCTCAGCAACCAGGCGCTGACCCTGCGCATCAACCAGGCGTTGAGCAACGTCAAAGGCCTGATCGCCGCCCAGTCCATCGACGGCCGTGCCGCCAGCCTGGACAACAGCGGCGGCACCCTGACCAGTCGTGGCGACACTTCGTTTAATGTCGACGGCCAGCTCAGTAACCAGAACCAAGGGCTGATTAACGCTGCCAATACCCTGACCCTCAACAGCACCGGCCTGAACAACCAGGGCGGCTCTGTGCTGGGCAAGTCCATTGCCATCGACCTGGGCAGCGCCACCGGCGACCTGAACAACAGCGCGGGCCTGATCACCACCGACGGCCAACTGACCATCACGCACCTGCGTGACCTGAGCAACCAGGGTGGCGAAATCTCCACCGCTCAGAACCTCAACCTCAGTGGTCGCACGCTGGATAACAGCACCGGCAAACTGATCAGCAACAACCTGCTGACCCTAAGCGGCAATAAGCTGGTCAACCAGAGCGGCCTGATCTCCGGCTGGCAGGGTGTCAGCATCAGCGGCGCGGACCTGGACAACCGCAACCAAGGCACCGTCTCCAGCCGTTATGGCAACGTCGACGCCACCCTGAGCAACAGCCTGCTCAACAGCGGCGCCGGTGCGCTGGTCAGCCAAAAAGCCCTGACCGTCAAAGCCGCCAGCCTCGACAACAGTGACAAAGGCATCCTCTCCAGTGCAGGCGGGCAAACCCTGACCGTCACCGGCCTGCTCAACAACGCCCAAGGTGGATTGATTGACAGCGGCGCGGCCCTCGACCTGCAAGCGCAAACGCTCAACAACGCGGGCGGCACAGTCAATGCGCAACAGGCACTCAGCCTGATCGGCACCAGCCTCGACAACAGCGCCGGCACCTTGATCGGCAACGGCACCGTAACCCTGGACCTGCTCGGCGCCCTGACCAACACCAATGGCAAGCTCGCCAGCGCTGGCGCGCTGCTGCTCAAACGCGCCACTGAAATCAACAACCAGGGCGGCCAACTGGCCAGCCAAGGCCTGCTGACGCTATTCGCGGGCAGCCTGGACAACCGCAATCGCGGCACCGTCGCCGCCAACGGCGCACTGGCAATCACCACCACTGGCGCCGTACAAAACAGCGGCGACGGCCTGATCTACAGCCAGAACGCCGACTTGAAGCTCAAGGCTGCGAGCCTCGACAACGCCAAGGGCTCGATCCAAAGCCAGACCACCCTGAACCTCGACATCAGCGGCGACCTCGACAACCAAAGCGGCAAAGTCATCGCCCAGGCCGGTGATGTGGACATCAACGCCGCGACCCTCGACAACCGTGGCGGCACCCTGGCCAGCCTCAAAGGCGCCCTGCAAGCCAAAGCACTGGGCGGCTGGCTGCGCAACGACTTCGACCTGAACAACAACCGCCAGGCCGGCATCATCCAGGCACAAAGCCTGATCCTGACCAGCGCCAGCCTCAACAACAACGGCGGCCGAATTGCTGCACAGAGCGGCGACACCGTTGTCACCACAGGCGCCTTCGACAACCGCGACGGCGGCCTGTACGCCAAAGGAGCGGTCAAGGTCACCGGCGGCAGCTTTGATAACAGCGGCGATGTACGCGGCCAGGTTGCAGGCAGGCAGATCGACCTCAACCTCAGCGGTGCGCTGAACAACCAGAAAGGCATCATTGAAAGCGATACCACCCTGAAAGTCGTTGCGGGCAGCGTGGACAACCAGAAAGGCCAACTGCGGGCGCTGGGGGCTAGCGGTAAGACTGAGTTTCAGATTGGTGGGGTGTTTGATAACCGCAACGGCACGTTGGAAACCGCCAACAGCGATCTGACGTTGAACGCCGGCAGCTTCCAGAACGTGGGCGGCAGTGTCTTGCACGTGGGGGCTGGTACGTTTGATATCAGTACCGCCAACCTGACCAATGCGGGCGGCACCGTTATCACCCGCGGCGGCCTGACCCTGACGGCCGACAACTGGACCAACAGCAGCGTGATCCAGGCTGGGCGATTGACGGTTAACGTCAAGACGCTCAACCAAACGGCAGGGGGGCAGTTACTGGCTTCCGATAGCTTGATTGGTGATGGTGGTAACTGGAGTAACGATGGGCTGATTGCCAGTGATGGCGGCCTCAAGCTGACGCTGGGCGGAACCTATAGCGGCAGTGGACGCGTCAGCAGCCTCGGAACACTGGGCCTGAGTGCCGCGCAAATGAACCTCAGTAACGCCGCCACGCTCGCGGGCGGCGGCAATACGACGGTGTCTGTGACGGGCCAGTTGAATAATGCCGGGCGCATGACGTCGGCGACCGACCTGACCCTGACCGCCGGTAGCGTGAACAATACCGGGACCCTGGGCGCCGGCCAGAACCTGACAGTGACTGCCGGGACGTTGCTCAACGACCGCGGCCTGATCTTCAGTGGCGCAGACATGCAGCTGCTCAGCCCGAGCTTCACCAACAGCTACGCCCAGGTCTACAGCTTGGGGAGTTTACTGATTGCCCGGGACAAAGACGGGACCAAAGCAGACCTGCTGGACAACCGTTCCGCAGGGATCGAAAGCGTGGGCAACCTGACCCTCGCCGCCGCCACACTCAACAACACCATGGACGTGTTGCAGTACACCGAACATGAGAAAAGTGCCACGACCATCACTCGGCTATCGTGCGCACTGATACCCATATGGGGATGCGACAATCGGGGCGGTGGGCGCTTCAACGGCCTTTGGGAGGTCTCAGAAACCGACCGCTTGCTGATCACGCTGCGGTCCGCAGCGGCCACGATCAATAGCGGTGCGGATCTGGTGATCAATGCCCGAGAACTGAACAACACGAGCAGCAGCATCAGCGCGGCCGGTAACCTGACGGCAAATGCCACGACGATCAACAACAAAGGGCTGCAATCGCAAGAGATCAAGTCCAGCCAGCAATATGTGAGTTACGTTGACCAGACAGGTACAGCGGCTCAACTGGCCGCTCTCTTCAATCAACGAAACAGCCCGACTCCTTCGGCCACGGTCGAGGCGGACCTGAGCAACTTTCTGGCCTTGACCGGGCCACCACCCGTCACGCTGCCCAAGAGCTCAACCGTCACCAACATCGAGTCTCTGGATGCGATTATTCAGGCAGGGGGCGCAGTCACTCTCAACGCTGCCCAGAATATTAATAACAGCGTAGTTCGTCCCTACTATGCCTATGTCGCGGCAGGTCGAACCAAGACCGACACGGGCGCAGGCAGCGCCTACTCGACACCTATTTCCATCAATGCGCAACTCCCTCCAGATCTCGCCCAGCAACAAGTCAACCCAATAACACTTCCCGGCTTTAGCCTGCCGACAGGGCAGAATGGTTTGTTTCGACTGAGCGGCCAAGGTGCTGCAACACCGACCCAACAAGGCCCGCAAAGCTGGACCATGGGCAGCGCGGTTATCGACACTGCCCAACGTGAACAAGCGGTGCCTGCCAGTAGCGGCAGGGCCGTGCAGGTGGGCAATGCAGCTCAAACCGCAGTGACCACGCAAGCACCTGTGCACACCGCTGACCTGGCGGCCAATGTATCCGGTAGCGGCACGGCCCTGAACGTGGCCCCGGTCGTAGATCCTGTTACGGGGGCCACACTGCCCGGCCGGTCAGACGTCGGCGGTGTCACCTCGGCAACGCCCGTAGAGGGGCAGGCGACATCAACGGGCTCGTTGACCGTTAACCGTGTGCAAGGGTTGCCTGACAGTAGCTACGTGTCCAATCCTCAAAAGTATTTGATCGAAACCAACCCGGCTCTCACCGATCTGAAGCAGTTCATGGGCTCGGACTACCTGCTGTCGAAACTTGGTTACAACCCGGATAACAGCTGGAAACGCCTGGGTGATGGTCTCTACGAACAACGACTGATCCAGCAAGCCGTGATCGCCCGCACCGGCCAGCGCTTCATCGACAACCAGACCAGCGATGCCGGTTTGTACAAATACCTGATGGACAACGCCATCGCCAGCAAGCAACAACTGAACCTGGCCGTAGGCGTGAGCCTCACTTCCGAACAGGTCGCGGCGCTGACCCACGACATCGTCTGGATGGAAAGCGCCACCGTAGCCGGTCAACAAGTGCTTGTGCCGGTTTTGTATCTGGCCCAGGCCAATAACCGTCTTGGCCCCAACGGTGCATTGATCGCCGGTAACGACGTCAACCTGATTGCCGGGGAAAACCTCAACAACGTCGGCACCCTGCGCGCCACCAACAATCTGTCGGCCAGCGCCGGCGCCAACCTGGTCAACAGCGGCCTGATCGAGGCCGGTAATCGTCTGGATCTGTTGGCGGGCAATAACCTGATCAACAAGGCGGGCGGGATCATTTCTGGGCGCGATGTGAGTCTCACGGCGGTTAACGGCGACGTGATCAACGAGCGTACGGTTACCACTCACGAGAGCGGCGGCGGGGCTTACATCCGAGAGGTGCGGCAGGACTTTGTGGACAACGCTGCCCGTATCGAAGCGGCCAACAACCTGAGCGTACGCGCCGGTCGCGACGTCAATAGCGTTGGCGGCGTGATGAGCAGCGGCGCCGACATGAGGATAGCGGCGGGGCGTGACGTGAACCTCGTCGCAGCCGAACAACGCACTGGCCGTGGCACCACAGAGGCGCGCACTGACAGCGTCACCCAGTATGGTACCGTGATCGAAGCCGGCCGCGACTTCCGTGTGCAGGCTGGGCGTGATATCAGCGCCATTGCCAGCCAGATTGACGCCAAGCGTGACGTTGCCATGGCTGCTACGGGCGACCTGACCTTGGCTTCAGGCGTGGATGAACAGCATTACTCGTATAACACCAAGAAGGTCAAGATCCAGGAAGACCACGCCCAGCAAGTGTCCACCACGGTGAAGGCCGGTGGTGATGTGGCGTTGAGTGCCGGGAATGATTTGGCGTTGATTGCCAGCCGGGTGACGGCGGGGGATGAGGCGTATTTGTACGCGGGTAAAAATCTGGAACTCAAATCTGCTGAGGACCAGGACTACAGCTTCTTTAGTAAGACCAGCAAGACATCGACGGGCAAGAAGTTCCGTCTCGATGAAACCGATACCGTCACGAACGTTGGCAGTTTGGTCAACTCAGGTGGCAACAGCACTCTGGTAGCTGGTGAAAACCTGCTGTTGGCCGGCAGTGCTGTGACTGCCGAGAAAGGTGCCGCGAAATTGGTGGCCGGTAAGGATGTACAGGTTCTGGCCGTGACCGATTCCGACAGCGCTCGCCATGAGCGCAAGGAAAGCAAAAGCAGTTGGGGTGGGTTTAAGTCGAGCAAGGTTGAGGACCAGGTCGACGAGAAGCATACCACTGCGGTGGGGAGTATGGTCTCCGGTGATACCGTCACTGTCGTGGGCGGGCAAGACGTGAAAGTGACGGGTTCGTCACTGGTCAGCACCGGTGACTTGGCTGTGCAGGCTGGGCGTGATCTGACCATCGACGCGGCGCAGAATACCTTCTCACGCACCGACATGCACAAGGAAAAGAACCGTGACCTGACGGGGGTGTTAACAGGCAATAAGCTGGGCCTGGATGACATCACCGGCAACCAGCATCTGTTCATCAACAGCCAGAAACACAACGGAACCGCTACAGAAACTACCCTCACCGGCAGCACCGTTGGCTCCAGCGCTGGCAACGTGACGCTGACCGCAGGGCGCGAGCTAACGGTGATAGCCAGTGACCTGATCAGCACCAAAGACATGTCCCTGAATGGCGCGAACGTCACCATCGCCGCAGGGACCGAAACGGCTAACCAGACCAGTAAGGACAGTTCCAAAAGTTTGGCCGTGGGACGCGTGATCGGCGGGACAATCGTCGATACCGCCAAGAGCATCCGCAATGACGTGCGGGCGGCACAACAGGCCGATGACAGCCGTTTGAAAGCCGTCAAAGGCGCTCAGGCGCTGCTTTCTGCCTATGGCGCAATGAACGGCGATGACAGCGCGGCCAACGAATCGGATGGCAAGCCCGCCAATAGCAAAGGTTCCATGATCAAGATCGGTACCGAGCTGGCTTCTACACGTAAGAAAAGCACCAGCGAGTACGACGCCGAAACGGTCAAACAATCGAGTCTCAACAGCGGTGGCAGTCTGGCTATCGTTGCCACAGGCAACGCGCCGGATACCAAAGGCGATATCCATGTGATTGGCAGCAGCATCAAGGCCAAGGAAGTGCTGCTGCTGGCGAAAAACAACATCACTCTGGAAAGCGCACAAGATCGCAAAAACTGGGACAACCAGAACAGCAATAACAAAACCAGTATCGGTGCTAGCTTCAACATTGGTGACCAGAACGGTTTCACCCTCGACCTTGGCGCCAAAATGGCCAAAGGCATGGGCACTGGGCAGGAGGTTACTCAGGTCAATAGTACCGTCGACACTGGTGGGTTAGTGCTCAAAAGCGGGCAGGACACCACGCTGGCCGGAGCCCAAGTGCGAGCCGATGCCATCAAGGCTGACATTGGCGGCAACCTGAATATCGCGTCGCGCCAGGACGAGGCGAGCCAGAAGAACAAGCAGACCAGCGCAGGTGTCGGCGCGAGTATCTGCGTACCTCCTTTCTGCTGGGGTTCGATGGTGACGGCCTCCGGCAATATCGCCGGCAGTAAAATGAACAGTGACTACAAAGCCGTCACTGATCAGACCGGGTTGTTTGCAGGTAGCGGTGGCTACGACATCAATGTGGGCAAAAACACCACGCTTGAAGGCGCCGTGATTGCCAGTGAAGCCAGCGCTGATAAAAACCGCCTCAGCACCGAACGCTTGCTGGTCAGCGATATCAAGAACAAGAGTGATATCAAAAGCCAGGCGGCCAGCCTGAGCCTTTCCTATACCAGCACCAAAGGGGATAAACCGGGCGGTCCAAAAACACCGGACGATCAAAGGCAGTGGGCGCACACGGACACCGGCGGCACGATGCCGTTGATGCTCAAGGAATCCGACAGCAGTAAAACCCGCAGCGCTGTCAGCCCTGGGACCATCGTCGTGCGTGACGCTGCCGGGGCGAATGATCTGGTGGGGTTGAGCCGCGACCCCGCCAATGCCAACAAACATCTTGATCGGCCGGACGAGAAGGCCATGCAAGAGCGGATCGACCTGATCCAAAGCTCGGCGCAGCTTTCCAGCAGCGTGATCAGCATGGTGGGTAAAGCCAAGGCGGATGAGGCTAATAAACTGCGCAAGCAGGCGGAGGCGCAGGCTAACGCAGGTTCGTCTGATGCAGCCGGAACAGCACGTGCAGCCGATGCGGCATACGCAGAGGCCCAGCGTTGGCAGGTCGGTGGCGATAAGAAAATGATGGCCGATATTGCATCGGGCCTGGTTGCTGCGGGCTTGGGTGGTGCAACGGGTGGTACGGCGGTTGGGATTGTTGCTAATACTTCATCCAGTGACATATTCAATAAAATTGGTAGCTTCGCCGACGAACAGAAAAACCGGAAAGACATAGATAGCGTGACTAAGGCTGCATGGGAAGAAGGCGGCGCGGCGCGCGTTTTATTGCACGCTTTGGCGGGCGCAGCGATTGGGCTTTCCAGCGGTAGTGCGCAGAGCGGAGCGTTGGGTGCGGGAGCCTCGGCGGCTCTACTACCATCCGTCATGCAAGCTCTGGCTGACAGCAAGATGAATGAGGCTGATCAAAAGGCCGTAGCCTCATTGATAGCCGCGGGTGTAGGTACTGCGGTCGGATCCAGTAATGGCGTGAGCGGCTCAGTCGTGGCCGCTGGGACTGCAGTGGGTGTGGAGAAGTACAACCGCCAGTTGCATCCGGACGAAATCAAGTTCGCCTCTGACAATGATCGAGTCAATCGCTACGCGAAAGAGAAAGGTATTACTGACGAGCAAGCGCGTATGGAGCTTCTGCGAACTGCTGCGGCGATGGTTGACCGAGGGTGGAATGCTGTGCTGAGTGTCGGGGATGGCAATACGGCGGATGCTGCCAGCTTCCTTCGCGCGGAGCTTTCGCAATCGAAAAGTACGGATCTGTTTCAGGTGAGTCTGGCGGACTACAATAATGAGCGACTGGGCTTGTCACAGCTGATGAAAGATAGGAAATCAGTTGAAAACCTAGTCAAGTACATTGAGTTGGTTGACCCTGATAAGTACCTGCACGATCCTAAGAATCAGGCTGAAATACTTAACGCGAAGGGCCAGGGTAGCGCCGAAGGTTTTGCTAATGCTGTAGAGGATTTGGCAAGCCTTGGATCCAAGACGGCACTGTGGGCGATGAGCACGGTGAATTGCCCTAGTTGTGGAGGGCGACAGTTTGTCGCCGCTGTTGAAGCTGTCCAGAGTTTGCCTGAGGAGTTAAGGCTCAAGGGGTATCTGGACACACTTCATATTATGCAGGGATATGGTGCTGATGTACTGAGGCAGAATGAGGCTATCGCGACCTCTGCGGGAGTGGGTATTGGTCTGGGTGGTGCCGGTGTCGGTGGTGCGGGGGGGGCAACGACACGCCTGACAGGGGAGCTTGCAGAGGCCGTGGGGAGACGTTTCACCGGAATACTCAACGAAGCGTCCGAACAAGCACTGATCAAGAGTGGCGGTATCTTTGGTCCAGATGGCAAGCCGATGATGGACCTGGGGATATTAACCAGAGAACAGAAAGGTGTCATGGGTGACTTGTTTGGCGAACGTTCTGTCCAGCAAATCGTTCCCGAAGGACAGAAACTGGCGCGGGTACCGGGTGTTGGAGAGACGGGGGTCGATGATCTTTATAAGGTCAATCGCCCGGATGTCGACTTTGTTGTTATCGAGTACAAATTTGTTGGTGATAACAAAAAATCTGGCTCCTCGGGGCTAGGCAATACGCAAGATGGTAAACAAGGTTCGACTTCATGGATACTCGGAGGTGACCGTCTGGAACGTGCGGTCGGAGAGAATCAAAGCATAGATGTACGGATCGCCGTGGATGCGAATCGTACTGAAACCTGGGTTGTGAGAACTCGGCCAGATGGTGCGACAGAAATTGAAGTGCTTGATGCCCGTGGAAAAATCAAAGCGATAGATACGTCTAAAATTATATCTTCCAAAAATTTGAATGGGGTTTTTCCATGATTCGTGCGCCTTGGGGAGATAAGCAGTATTGGGATGGTCGTGAGGCAAAGGATCTGCAATGGATTGAGCGTGCCAGTAAGATTTTGTCGGAGCCATCGGCTAACCCCGTATACAGAGCGCAATTTACGTTCGACTTTGCCAAAGATAATTTGCGTGCGGCCATACGGGTCTACTCGAGTGGTGGAGATGTTAAATCGATCGCAACATACTTCCCCGGAGTTCTGGATGCATGGGAACTTTCCAACCGAGAATCCGACAAAATATGCGCTGAAAATGGTCTTCAGACTTGCCGAGACTGGACCTTCGAGCTGACCGACTTAAACCACTACATCTACTGTTTCTGGCTGGTGGGCCTGGCGCTTGCTCTCGAAATTCCCGATGACCAGTGGCTTCGATTGGTTGCGTTAATAGGTAAAGGGGGGCAGGACGTTCTGCTGGATCGGATCATTGCGTACCGCCAACCAGAGCGGGCAATTGGGGAGAAGCTGTTACATGCCAAACCATATGCGAGACTGCTCAAGGCAATTGATGCGCCACAGGTGCAACAAGCAGCTCTGCTGTTGGCATTCGTAGAGCATTGGTATCCGGAGTTGAACAGGCGCGGTAAACAGCAACCGTGGTGGTACATCTATGGTGATCCGGTAAAACATCCACTTGAGATGGGAAGCTACTTCGGCCGCTGGTGTCTTGAGGCGGTCGCCGCCGTGAAAGTATTTGGGCTTGATGACAGCAATTGCATTGGGCACGAACACTATCCGGGTGATTTGCTCCATCCCAGTGAGGAAGTGATACCAACACCTAATCCAAGTGCCAAGTCTGGATGGTGGGCGCGGTTGTTGGGTAGGTCAGATTAGGCGTTGCCCGTATGAGCTACTGAAAGGAAAAGGGGACAAATTTATTTGATTTTCATAGAGTATTTGTGTCTGGGGAAGGTGGATCTATTTAGGTTTGGTGTGATTTTGTTGGGTCTATGTGATTTTTGTTTGAGACATTAAAAACTGGCTCTTTAAAAAATTGGCTTTTATTTTTAAATTGTGGGCTCTGAGCTTACCCAGATCGGGCGGCTCTACGCCGCCCGAATTTATTTATAAGTCTTGCGAAATCAGCCTTCGCCCAATCACATCCATGAGATCGCAACCATCACGCAATGGAATAGCCAGCAACAACGCAAAGTCGTGAAGGACAATCGCATCACTCCTGATTTCCTCGCGAAATGCCAGGTTTTCCAGAAACTAAGTCACCGCACGAATGCGGTAAGCAGCGGCATCATAGAGAACATCAAGAGGGGCTTGCGTGTCGATCACCAGCGCGGGGATGGTTGAATCGTGGCCTGTCAGTGCCATGTATCGGGTCATTTTATATCTCTCTACTTAAGTGATGGATGCCATCACTCAAACGTCGCCAAACGTATGGGTGACAGCTGTACGCAGGTTGGCGAACCGGCAGTAGAGAAAACCGGCAGACCCTAAGGTCTCCCGCGCACAGCCGTCATAAACGACTTTGCGGGCGCACAAGTGTCTGCAAAAAAGCCGTCAGCTTGCGCATTCTCTACCGTCAGGTCGCCAAACCTGAATCGCCATATGGGCGACCGGCGGACTATAAGCCTTCAGCGCAAAGACGCGCAAGGTATCAAAAAGCCAATGTTCTCGTGCCGCTGACTTACTCAGTGAAACCGATCAATTGCGCTACGAACAACGGCTGATCCAGCAAGCCGTTATCGCCCGCACCGGACAGCGCTTCATCGACAACCAGACCAGCGATGCCGGTTTGTACAAATACCTGATGGACAACGCCATCGCCAGCAAGCAACAACTGAACCTGGCCGTAGGCGTAAGCCTCACTTCCGAACAGGTCGCGGCGCTGACCCACGACATCGTGTGGATGGAAAGCGCCTCCGTAGCCGGTCAACAAGTGCTGGTACCGGTTTTGTATCTGGCCCAAGCCAATAACCGTCTTGGCCCCAACGGTGCACTGATCGCCGGTAACGACGTCAACCTGATTGCCGGTGAAAACCTCAACAACGTCGGCACCCTGCGCGCCACCAACAATCTGTCGGCCAGCGCCGGCGGCAACCTGGTCAATAGCGGCCTGATCGAGGCCGGTAATCGTCTCGATCTGTTGGCGGGCAATAACCTGATCAACAAGGCGGGCGGGATCATTTCTGGGCGCGACGTGAGTCTCACGGCGGTTAACGGCGACGTGATCAACGAGCGCACGGTTACCACTCACGAGAGCAGCGGCGGGGCGTACATCCGAGAGGTGCGGCAGGACTTTGTGGACAACGCTGCCCGTATCGAAGCGGCCAACAACCTGAGCGTACGCGCCGGTCGCGACGTTAACAGCGTTGGCGGCGTGATGAGCAGCGGCGCCGACATGACGATAGCGGCGGGGCGCGATGTGAACCTCATCGCAGCCGAAAAACGCACTGGCCGTGGCACCACAGAGGCTAGCACCGGCAGCGTCACCCAACACGGCACCGTGATCGAGGCCGGCCGTGACTTCCGTGTGCAGGCTGGGCGTGATATCAGCGCCATTGCCAGCCGGATCGACGCCAAGCGTGACGTTGCCATGGCCGCCACGGGCGACCTGACCTTGGCTTCAGGCGTGGATGAACAGCATTACTCGTATAACACCAAGAAGGTCAAGATCCAGGAAGACCACGCCCAGCAAGTGTCCACCACGGTGAAGGCCGGTGGTGATGTGGCGTTGAGTGCCGGGAATGATTTGGCGTTGATTGCCAGCCGGGTGACGGCGGGGGATGAGGCGTATTTGTACGCGGGTAAAAATCTGGAACTCAAATCTGCTGAGGACCAGGACTACAGCTTCTTTAGCAAGACCAGCAAGACATCGACGGGCAAGAAGTTCCGTCTCGATGAAACCGATACCGTCACGAACGTTGGCAGCTTGGTCAACTCAGGTGGTAACAGCACGTTGGTAGCCGGTGAAAACCTGCTGTTGGCCGGCAGTGCCGTGACTGCCGAGAAAGGTGCCGCGAAATTGGTGGCCGGCAAGGATGTACAGATTCTGGCCGTGACCGATTCCGACAGCGTTAGCCATGAGCGCAAGGAAAGCAAAAGCAGTTGGGGTGGGTTCAAGTCGAGCAAGGTTGAGGACCAGGTCGACGAGAAACGTACCACTGCGGTGGGGAGTATGGTCTCCGGCGATACCGTCACTGTTGCGGGCGGGCAAGACGTGAAAGTGACGGGTTCGTCACTGGTCAGCACCGGCGACCTTACGGTACAGGCCGGACGTGACCTGGCCATCGACGCGGCGCAGAACACCTTCTCGCGCACTGACATGCATAAGGAAAAGAACCGCGACCTGACGGGTGTGCTAACCGGCAATAAGCTGGGCCTGGATGACATCACCGGCAACCAGCATCTGTTCATCAATAGCCAGAAACATAACGGCACTGCGACAGAAACTACGCTTACCGGCAGCACAGTCGGTTCCAGTGCTGGCAACGTAAAGCTGGAGGCGGGGCGTGAGCTGAAGGTGGTGGCCAGTGACTTGGTCAGTACCAAGGACATGGATCTCAAAGGCTCCAATGTGACCATTGCTGCGGGTATGGAGAATGCCAGCCAAAGCACGGTCGACAAGTCCAAGAGCCTTGCAGTTGGGCGCGTTATCGGCGGAACCGTTGTCGATACCGCCAGGAGCATCCGCGACGGGGTTGAGGCCGCTAAAAATGCCGATGATCCTCGGCTCAAAGCGGTGAAGCTGGCTCAGGTTGCCTTGAACACCTATAACCTGGGCGGCCAGATGGCGGATGCCAATGGTCAGGGTTCTGGTTTCGCGGATAAAAAAGGAGGCACGGCCAGCAACGGCTCACTGATCAAAATTGGCACCGAACTGGCCAATACCAGCAGTAAAAATACCACTGAGTACCGCAGTGAAACGGCGAAGCAAAGCACGCTCAACGCCGGTCAAGGGCTATCGATTGTGGCCACCGGCAAGGCCGCAGAAACCCAAGGTGATATCCATGTCATTGGCAGTGAGCTGAAGGCAGCCAATACCACGCTCATCGCCAAAAACGACATCATTCTGGAAAGCGCACAGAACACTACCGAGCGGAAAAACGACAGTAACAACAATAAAACCAGCATCGGTGCCAGCTTCAATATCGGCGAGCAAAACGGCTTCACTCTGGACCTCGGTGCACAAATTGCCAAAGGCATGGGTTCCGGCAGTTCTGTTACTCAGGTCAACACCAAACTGGACACTGGTGCGCTGGTTCTGAGCAGTGGCCAAGACACCACACTGGCGGGTGCCCAGGTACGTGCTGACAGCATCAAGGCGGATATCGGCGGTAACCTCAACATCGCTTCGCGCCATGACACCGACACCCAGAAGAGCAAGCAAAGCAGCGCCGGTGTTGGCGCAAGTATCTGCGTGCCACCATTCTGCTACGGTACGACGGTGACGGCGTCCGCGAACATGTCTGCCGGCAACATGAACAGTGACTACAAGGCGGTCACCGATCAGACGGGGCTGTATGCGGGCAAGGATGGCTACACCCTGGATGTGGGTAAAAACACCACGCTACAGGGCGCCGTCATTGCGAGCGAAGCCAGTGCTGACAAGAACCTGTTGATTACCGATCGCTTGCTTACCAGTGACATCAAGAACACCAGCAAGATCAACAGCACTTCGGCAAGCGCAGGCATTTCCGGAGGGTCCAGCGGTATCACAATGGGCCCGCCTATGGGCGCAGTACTGAGTGAGTCCGACAGCAGCAAAACCCGGGCGGCGGTCAGCGAGGGCACGATTGTTGTGCGTAACCCTGAGGGCGCCAACGATCTGGTCGGCCTCAATCGCGATACGCAAAACGCCAACAAGCACCTCGACAAGCCAGATGAAAAGGCTATGCGCGAACGCATGGACCTGATCAACAGCTCTGCGCAACTGGCCATAACGATCGGAAGCACCATTGGCAAGGCGAAGATCGACGAGTCTGAAGATCCCAACAGCGACGCGGGTAAAGCTGCTCGGCAGAAGTTGCTGGACAGTGGGATCAGTGACCCGACCACCGCACAGGTGAGGCAACAGGCTGAACGGGATTACGGCGTTGGCAGCAGTTTCCAACGCACGACGCAGACCGTGACCGCCATCGTGCAGGGGATCGCCGGTGGCAATGTGGGAGCGGCCATTGCGGGGGCATCCGCGCCCTACCTCGCGCAACAAGTAAAAGACCTGACGGCAGGTGATGACGCCGCCAACCTGATGGCTCATGCGGTGTTGGGCGCGGTATTGGCCAGGGCTGGTGGTAATTCGGCGCTGGTGGGGGCCGGTGGTGCGTTAGCAGCGGAAGCCACGGCGAGGTTGATTCGTAGTGAGCTGTACGGAAACGTCAGTAATGACGAGCTGACATCGGAGCAGAAACAAACGATCTCTGCATTGTCGACGTTAGTGGCAGGGATTGCGGGTTCTGCTGTGGGCAAGGATGCGCTGAGTGCGGTGGCGGCGGCTCAGGCTGGGAAGAATGCGGTTGAAAACAACCAATTGAGCGCGAAAGATGTCGTGGATTTACAGACTGAACTCGCAAAAGCCAGTAAAAATGGACAGCCAACAGAAGCCATTTGGGAGAAATACAAAGAGTTGAGCGCTGAGAAGCGCGCAGAGATGCTGGCAGGCTGTGCGGGCACGGGCGGGCTTTGCAGCGTGGGTTACCAGTCTGAGTATGAGGGTGGGATACAGACGGCTGATAGTGTCAGTAGCATGCGCTGGTTCTTCGGCCTTTCAGAAGCAGACGCTTCACGCCTGAGCCAGTTTGTCACTGAAGAAAACCAGTACGACATGGGGCTGTTGTACAACTCCCTACCTACATGGGAGAAAGCAGCTTTAATTGGAAAAGAGGTGCTTACCTCTACAGGTGCGTCCATAGGGCGTGATAAAACGTCTATCGCGTCGATGATTGGGAAGAATAAGGGAGGGACGTCGGGAGCGCAGGCGGGGCAGGATAAAACGTCGGCAGACGGTAAAGGGGTTATGCCGTCTGGTGCAAAAGGAATATCTTCAATCGTGGAGCCAAAAATTGCTCAGCAAATGGGGAAGCGAGGTTGGACAACCGATTCTCTTGAAGGTGTTATCGCAAACCCAAGCAAGACTGTTGTGACTAAAGATACTAGGTTCGATCCGGCTTCTGGTACTAGACTCAATGATCCCGCAACTGGTTATGTAGCCAAAGATGGTTCTTACGTTGTGCGGAATGACCGGACTGGTACGATCGTGCAGGTATCGGATAAGAATGATAAAAATTGGGTCGCGCCATGGGACTAAATGTAATGAATGAATTCATATTTCTGGGTGCGGGGCCGGAGCCCACTAGGCTTTGGGGTGAAACGCCTTTATTTAACTTAATTGATGGGCATAAGTTACTAGTTTTTTGCGATGAGCACGATGCAGCCGTACTCGGAATCGAGGGGTTCAAAGTCGTTGGAGGTAAAAGAGTGCCTGACATGGATTGTATTGCGGATTTTTCTGCCCTGGCTATGACTGCCGGAGAGCTATTCCCAGCTGAGTCTAGAAAATCGGCCAAGTACTTCCTAAGTACGATTTCAGACCCTGATACGTTATTGGAGTTCGTTTTAGTTAAAACTTGATGGTGCAAAAGCAACGGAAAAAGGGGACAGATTTATTTAAGTAACAAAGAGCTCGGACTAAATAAATCTGTCCCCTTTTTCGACGCAGCCCATATTCTGAGTTAAACGGTGCAATTGGGGAGGCTCGTGGCTGGAGTCAGGCTATTGAATCGGGGCAAACACCAATTTCCGGACCTGGGAAAGCGTCACTCCCAGGTGCAGATTACATTACGTATGATCCATCATCGCGATCTGTGATCGTCTGGGACGCCAAGTATCGTGCTCCTGGCGGAAGCTATCCGACGTCCTTGCCAGATTCAAAGTTACAGGCCTGGCAGTCAGAGATCATAAACTCTGTTAAAAATATGCCGGAGGGATCGGCCAAAGCAGCCGCAGAGAGTGCGCTTAAGGCTGGCAGGGTCGAAGGCCGAATATTCAAATGGCCACAATAGGCTTGAGGTATTTAAGATGAAAGAATGGTCATCGCTGTGCAAGTCAAAGGTTGGGGACGCCGTTGATGTACGGGAGCAATGCGTTATCGCTATGGACGACGGCGCATACAAAATTTCAGACGATCAGTATTTTTTAGCTGACGCTTTTTCTGATGAGGGAGAGGAAAAACTTTGTTTGCTATCCCTCTACTGGGCTTGCAGTGAGCCTGCATTTAGAAGAGCCTACTACAGGGATGTTGAAAATGATGACATGGCCGTATGCCGGCCGCCGCCTGAGTTGCTTCCGGTTGGGGCGGGGGGGACCTATAGTCAGATTAAAAATGCTCTTAGCTCTCTTGGTTCTGAGAAGTTTATGGAGTACGCGTCTTATCGTGTTATGTCTGATGGTGCATTTGTTCATAAGGGCTTAGAAAGTTCATTGGCTGTTTATTATTTTCGCTTGCATGATATTGTTGATGATGAGCTGCCTTACGCGATACTGTGGAAGCTTTCTAGTGTGTGATTTATAAGAGGCAACGTCCTGTTTCTGGATTGAAGCGGTGCAAAAGGACCAGTGCAGGTTATCCCTGATGCAATCAGCCCACCCAAGTTCAGCCGGGTTGAAGACCTGTTTGGGCAGACGTTTGAAAGTATCCCGCTGTCGCACCTTCTCAATTGGAAGACCGGTTCGCTTGTAAATGAGGAAAAATGGGGTCAGGCAACTATTCTTCTGACGGATCACTAAACGTGGTCTGACCCCTATTTTTTCTCGAAATGAAGAGACTTGGTGTTCCAGATAATGCCGCTGGTCGCCAGATGCTAACTGATCACTTGACTCGCTCTGCCAAAACTGACGGCAATTTAATTAATGCATTCTCCAATCAATACGGAAAATTTGAGGTCAGAGAGTCCTTGTTTATGGGACCATCGGGTAAGGCTGCTAATTTTCAGAGCACGTTCCAGGTTCTTGATGATGGAAGTCGTAAACTCAGCACAGTCATACCGCTTCACTGAGGAGGTCGTAATGAAATTTCCAAGCACAGATGATTTTTTGGAAGAGTTCGGTATCCAGCCTATTGAGGTTGATCCAAACTTGGCGCTATGTCGTTATATCCAGAAGTCTAAAAATAGCGAACTTGAGGTTGATGTTTCTTTTAGTGCTGTGATGAAGTCATTCCAAGTCGTGCTTAGGCTTTCCACTCAAGAGCTAGCAGTTATTTCGTCCGAGAGCGTCAAGTCTATTGAGTTAGTGCGAGATGAGTCTGGGGCTGGGATTCATGTTGTCTTTGATATGTCTGAATCACTGTCAGAGGCGAGGGTGATATTCGAACCTGAGGTGAGTTGCCGATGGTGGACGTTACACAAAGTATAAGAATGAAATAGGAGGGGATTGGTAAAAAGAAAAATGGGGTCAGACTACTATTCTTCTGACGGAGCACTAAACGTGGTGCTGACCTCTATTTTTCTGCAGAGTGCATCAAAGGGCGGCGTTAGGTAATGAACTCTCCTAGACTTATGGTTGCCTGGCTGTTAACAGTGCTCGGGAAGAAATTACTGTCAGTAAATGCTCTATTCCATGTTTCTCTTTCGAGAGGGATTCTGCCCCTCAAGAGGTTGGCCTTCTATTTGAAAGTTCTGAAATTGGGAAGCTCTATGGCGGGCCTGATGGTGCGTCTATCTGTTTTTCTTTGAATCCGATTTCAAACTGCGATCTAGGTGAATACGGTAGGCAAGATATTTTTAATATTTCTGGTGAGCTTTATTTCTCCAATGTTGTAGGAAGAAGGTTAGTGTCGGCATCGCTTGTGCAGTCCTTAGCAGAAGACGTAGTGATAGGCGTTGCTCTCTCGTTTGATAACGGTTTTTGCCTATCCATTTTAAACTTAGGTGATGAGCTTTTTATCTACGATGAAACGAAAAGGGGACAGATTTATTTAAATAACGAAGAACTTGCTTTTGCACTCTCTTGTCAGGTCGCCAAACCTGTTCGCCATATGGGCGACGGGCCGGACTACAAGCCCCGCGCCCACCCCCCCACAATGCATCAAAGTGCTGGCCCACGCACAACGCTTCACGTCTTCATCCCCGCGGCCGATACCCTGGCGATGATTAAACGCATCAAAGAACCCGCGCCGGCCAATCGCCGGCGCTCTCAACCCGCTCTACCGTCACACCACAAGGAAGAAGTACATGATCAAGCTGTTCTGCAAAGCTGCTGTTGTATTGTCCCTGGCCACGCTGTTTGGCTGCTCCTCGACGCCGTCGGTGGAGAAGATGCAGGCTGACGTGGCGAACTACTCGTTGCCCAAGGCCGCCGTCGCCGATAAAGGCCTGGTGTATGTCGTGCGCCCAAGCAACGTGGGGATGATGGTGCGGTTCAACGTGTTCCTGGATGACAAGGAAGCCGACTCGGAGATGGGTTACAACCGTGGTAACCAGTACATTTATTTCTTCGTGTCGCCGGGCCAGCACGTGATCAGTTCCAAAGCTGAAAACTGGGCTGACATGCCGATCAACGTCAAGGCCGGTGAGGTGGTTTACCTCAAGCAGGAAGTCGAAATGGGCTTCGCCGTGGCGCGCAACAGCCTCAAAGTGCTGAGCGATGTGGAAGGCCGTTATCTGGTCAAGGACGCGTCGTTGGGTACCATTGCAAAAGAAAGCAAGTGAGTAAAAAAGCGATTGAGGCGGCCGGGCGTTGAGCTTGGCCGTTGTTGCTGTTTACATAAGCCGGAGTGACACCGTATGGACGCAATTACCCCCGCTAAACGGCCGACCATTTTGGCTAGCATCGGCCGTCGCCTGCTGGCCCGAATCATCGACTCTGGCATCGCGGTGCTGATCTTTTTCATCGTCAAGTTCGGCGCCGAGGTGCTGTCGGCGTCCGTCCCCGCCGTGAAGGCCAAGGGCGGGTTCCTTGCGGCGTTTTTCGCAGGTTTTGCCTACCTCTTGCTCGCAGACGCGCTGCCCAATGGCCAGAGCCTGGGCAAGCGCTTGCTGAGCATCGCGGTCGTCGACCGTAAAACCCGCAAGGGCTGCTCCATTTCTCAGTCGCTCACCCGCAATGCCGGGGTGCTGGTGATCATCGACTGGGTGTGGATTTTCCTTGAGTCCAGAACCCGCCTCGGCGATATGTTCGCCAAAACCATCGTGATTCAAACCGGCAACTTGACTAAGGTACGCGGTCTTGCCGACATCTATGACGACGGGAAGCCCGGCACTGCTTGAGGGTGGTAGCTCTGGTTTCAACGTGTAGGTTAAAAGGCTCTGGGGCGAAAAGGGGACAGATTTTTTTAAGTAACAAAGAACTCGGAAAATCAAATAAATCCGTCCGCTTTTTCTCCCCTGGGCGGAAAATGTGGGTAATTTATTTGATTTTACGTGGTCGATATCACAAGTAAATTTGGCACCTTTTTTCTTATGTCCTTGGGTGAGTGTAAAAATGAAACGTACTGAACTTTCCGAGCTGGAGCTACCGACAATGAGGGAGGAGCTTCTGTCTTATATGGGGGGGTTGTCAGACGCTAATTATCAGTATCGGGCCTGGGTTGAACACTCCTTGCCAGAGTCTGGGTATGACAAACTCGATTACACTGTGCATTTCTTATATGATGATACCGGGCTCGCTAAGGATCCCTATGCTTGGATAGGTGTGGTTCTGAGAAATACGGAAGAAGCCAGTTCTATGGCAGCCCTTGTGAGTGCCATTGATGTGGTTTTTGATAAGTATGGCGTTGATCTTTCTGATAAGGATTACTTGGAGAAGAAAGAGTGGCAGTTAGTGGTGGATAAGGCTAAGTCCGCGCTTGAGGTTCTTCTCTGTGATGGCAAAGGTTAGCCCGCCTTCCCACTTAAAAATGAAATTTATTGCCATTTTTGTCCTGGTAGGTATTTAGGGAAAAGGGGATGGGTTGGTTTAAGTAACAAAGGGCTCGGAAAGTTAAATAAATCTGTCCCATTTTTCTCGAGAAATGAATGCGGTAGCCAAATTGAAAGCTTGGAATTTCCAAGTGTTAATGCTTGTTCAAGCGATGCTAGGGGCAGTTACTCCAAACTTTAGAATGGTGGTGTTATCTTGTGAGGTTGATGTCTGGGTAATAAGATTTTATCTCGAGAAAAATATAGAAGATGATATCGCTGAGATAGAAGACATTATATGTCAATATGCCGCGTATCAGGATTCGAGTTTACAATGCAAGTCAGAGATTTTAGTCGGTAATGAAAATCTACCTAGTTTTTCGGAAGGCAATAGGGCTGTTTATCGTCGAAAAGAGTGATTTTTGAGTTGAAAAAATGGGTCGGATCCTGCGAAAAAAATGCGATCAGATCACTAATGTGGAGAGCTAGGTTGTTCTAAATGAGCACTAAAGGTGGTCTGATCTCTACTGTTTCTAATGAGTTTAGTGGGCATTACTGGAAGAATTGGACGCTTCAGGTCAAGGGAGAAATGGGGTCAGATCACTATTCTTCTGGCGGTGCATTAAACGTGGTCTTCCCCCTATTTTTCAAGGACAAAATGATGGATGGATTGGTTTGGCTTGAAAAACTCAAGGAGTCATTTTCTTCAACTGGTCTGGGTTATGAAGATCTTTACGAACTCATAGAGGCTGCTATAGCGAGAGGGAGGACTAACTTCCCGGCTTTTATCTATGATGCTTCGCGGGGGGTTGGCGTCTCTGTAAGTGAAGGTTTTTTTTACTCTCTCGATCAGGATTGGGACGATCCAGAGGATTTCAATGAGGTCAGCTTTTTTTTGGGCGAGGTGGAAACTTCAAGTCTTCCAGTGCCTGACTACGTTTTCCTGATGAAAATTGCAGCTCATGTATACTCTACTTTCTTTCCTGATGATGGGGGCGCTGTTCTAAGGTCTGCTGAAAGATTAGAAAAGCGTTACTCAAAAAGGTTTTAGTCTAGTTGAATCGTTCAGTAAAAGGAAAACAGGATAAAAATAAGTCAGAACACTATTCTTCTTTGGAAGAGCAAAAAATGGGGTTATGCTACTATTTTTTACGGAGCACTAAACGCGGTCTGACCCCTATTTTTCGCCTATTCTTCTGGCGGAGCACTAACGTTGTCTGACCCTGAGGAATCCCTGCAGTAACGAACTGACACAACTCATCAGTGTTGTCAGGCGACGAGAATGGATTGAAGGCAGTGCTTGAGCGAGCGCTCTGTGTAAAAAACGGATGGCTTGCATGGGTCGAGGATCTTGTTTTAGTGTGGTGCAAACCAAGTTGCCGACTCATGCAGGCTTCTTCAATGATTCCAACTTCTTGATTTTTCTTAAGAAAAATCGGGGATCCCTCAGGGTCAGACCACTATTGTTCTTGCTGAGTATTAAGCGTGGATTGGCCCCTATTTTTCCAGAGTTGAAGAGTTAGGAATATGTACTCACAAGCCGACCTCGCTATGGATTTAGAAAAAGCACTGGTTAACGGTTTCGATGTCTTTAGGATTTCTAAACTGGCATTTGAAATTTATCAAAACCATGGCTTAGAAATCACTGCTCGCATGGATCGAGCACTTCTCACATTGATGGCAATGGAGGACGGTGAGGAGTTTGAGTTGACTGAGTCCGAGCTTTTGGGTCTGATTTCAGCGATTAAAGCAGTGTAGATGGAGCAAAAGAGATCGAGTGGGATCAGACCACTATTCTTCTGACGGAGCACTAAACGTGGTCTGACCCCTATTTTTTTTAAAAAACCTTCCTGAATCGGCAAATTGGCTCATGAGGGAAAGTGCTCAGTTCGGCTTGCTGCCTACGGGGGTGTATCAGTCATTAACCCCGCACTGACACACCGCCTTCGCAGGCAAGCCAGCTCCCACAGTTGGTTTGTGGTGTGTCAGCAGGTTTTGGGTTGCAGGCACTCCAGCGCACGGTCGGCCAGGGTTTGGGCCCTGTCGATCAGGTGTTCGGTGGCACCGGCCATGTGGCGTTGATCGCCTGTCAGGCCTTGGGTGGTGTCGGCAGCGGTGGCGGCTGCGCAGCGCAGCAGGTCGCAGAGTTGGGCGAGGGCGTCTTCGAAGCTGAGGTCGTGATGCACTGTAAAGGGCTGCGGTGAGGTGGGTTGCAGGTAGTGACTCAGGGCGCGTTCAAATATTTCGCGGCTGGGGGTGAAGCGCGTTGTATTGCTCATGCATAAGCTCCTGATAAGGGGCCTACTTGTTTCAGGTTTCCACACCTGTTCGCTGATAGGCAGCGACAGAGCACAGGCTAGCCAGTGGCATGCGCAGGCGCAAGGCCGAAGGGCTGCTTAGGAAGCTTCCTGCAAGGTTAAGGGATATGGATTGCTGGCCTTTAACACTGCATGTCGATCAGGCAACACCGATCAAAGCTGAGAGGCGGGGTGTTGTGGCGAGCGGGCTTGCCCCGCGTTGGGCTGCGCAGCAGCCCCAGGGGAGTCAACGCGGTTTTCCAGATGTATCGCGTCGTGAGGTGTCAGGGCCGCTTCGCGCCCCAACGCGGGGCAAGCCCGCTCGCCACAAGAAGTTAGCTGCCACAGTTCTGAACGTGTTCAGACCAGGTATTTGCGGAACCAGCCCAACGTGCGCTCCCACGCCAGATTCGCCGCTGCCTCGTCATATCTCGGCGTCGAATCATTATGAAAGCCATGATTGGCGCCCTTATAAATAAACGCCTCATAGGTCGTGCCTGCGGCCTTCAACGCCTGTTCATACGCCGGCCAACCCTCGTTGATGCGCGTGTCCAGCTCGCCGTAATGCAGCATGATCGGCGCCTTGATGCGTGGCACATCCTTCGCTTCTGGCTGCCTGCCGTAAAACGACACCGCTGCGCCAAGCTCCGGATACGCCACCGCCGCCGCATTGGTCACGCCGCCGCCATAGCAGAAGCCGGTAATCCCGACTTTGCCGGTGCTGCTGTCGTGGTGCATCAGCCATTCGATGGCGGCGAAGAAGTCGTTCATGAGTTTGGTGGGGTCGACTTTTTGTTGCAGTTCCACGCCTTTTTGATCGTTGCCGGGGTAGCCGCCCACGGAGGTGAGGCCGTCGGGTGCCAGGGCGATGAAGCCGGCTTTGGCCAGGCGCCGGGCGACGTCTTCGATGTAGGGGTTAAGGCCTCGGTTTTCGTGCACCACCACCACGGCGGGCAGTTTGCCGCTGGCCTTGGCCGGGCGTACGAGGTAGCCGCGCACGGTGCCGTTGCCTTTGGGCGAGGGGTAGGTGATGTAGTCGGCGACGATGTCCGGGTCGGTGAATTTGACCTGTTCGGCCAGCGCGTAGTTGGGGCTCAGGGCTGCCAGCAGGGCCGAGGCAGTGAGGCCGCCGAAGGTAAACAGCGCGGCGCGGTCGAGAAATTCGCGGCGGTTAAGCTTGCCGTGGGCGTAGCCGTCGTAGAGTTCCAGCAGTTCGGGGGCGAAGTCTTTCGCGGTGAGACGAGTCATCGGAGCAGTCCTCGATTAGCGGTGGTCATCACTGTAGACCAGGATCAACGTTCGCGGCCATGGGCGGAATCCGACAGTTGCCGGGTATCGACGCGCACGAACACCGAGTCGCCGAGGGCGGTGAGCACGTCACCGGCGTACACCTCGCAGACCACGCGGCTTTTACGCCCCACGTCGCCTTCAACCCGCGCGCGCAGGGTCAGCGTCACGCCCATGGGCGTGGGCTTGATGAATTTGATCCCCAGGTTACCGGTCACGCAGTCGATGCGCGGCAGGCTGCCGGGCTCGCGCTGTTCGTTGCGGTAGTGGTAGGCCATGGCGGTCCAGTTGGAGTGGCAGTCGACCAGCATGGCGATCAGGCCGCCGTAGACCAGGTCCGGCCAGCCGCTGTATTGAGCTTCGGGCAGGTGCTCGGCGATCACATGGATACCATCGGCATCCCAACGGCTTTTGATGTGCAGGCCATGGGGGTTGCTGCCGCCGCAGCCGTAGCAGATGCCTTCGGGCGCGGTGATGTCCTGCAGGGAAGGGGTGTGCATGCAAAGTCCTTATTGTTTCTTTTGGCGACTACTCTGTTTAGCAGGGCACGCTGCGAAAGGGAATAAAACCATGGCATGGCGTGTTAGCTCAGCACATCTGTTCATTTATCTTGCGGAGTGTTGCATGAAGCGTCGAATGCCCCTGTTTGTAAGCCTGGCGGTGCTCCTTGGTGTGTTTCTCGGCAACGCGCAGGCCGTGGAATACAAAGACGTCAACCGCACCGCCAGCCAGATCAGTTTTACCTTCCAGCAATTCGGGCAGCGGGTGTATGGCACCTTCAGTGACTTTGAAGGCACTCTGACCTTCGACACGCAAAAGCCTGAGGCGGCGCATGCGTTGCTCAAGATCCAGCTCGCCAGCATCGACGCCGGCAGCCAGGACGCCAATACCCAATTGCAGCAACCGGCGTGGTTCGACACCGCGACCTATCCTGTGGGCGTGTATGAGTCCAATGGCGCCACGGCGCTGGGCGATAACCGCTACAAGATCACCGGTAACCTGACGATCAGGGGCATCACGCGGCCGGTGGATATTGAGGTGCAGCTCAAGGAGCAAAGCGGCATCGGCGTGTTTGACGGGGCGTTCATCCTCAAGCGCAGCGACTTCAAGATTGGTGAGGGTGAATGGGCGGGCAACAGCGTGGTGTCCAATGACATCAACATCAAATTCAAGATGGTTGCGCCGCAGCGCTAACGGGCAAACTTCTTGGCCGAGGCCACACAGCCGATCACCGCAACCGTCACCAGCAGCATGCCCAGGCTGACCTGCTCATGCAGCAGGCCCGCCGCCAGCGCCAGGCCGAAAAACGGCTGCAGCAACTGCAACTGGCCGACCGCAGCGATGCCCCCCTGGGCCAGGCCGCGATACCAGAACACAAAGCCGATCAGCATGCTGAACAGCGACACATAGCCCAGGCTCAGCCACGCCGGCAGGCTGATGCCCGTGAGGGTTGCCGGCGCCAGCATCACGCTCAACGGCGCCACCACCGGCAACGACACCACCAGCGCCCAGCAGATCACCTGCCAGCCGCCCAGGCTGCGCGACAACGTGGCGCCTTCGGCGTATCCCAGGCCGCACACCAATACGGCCAACAGCATCAGCAGGTCACCGGCCGGCGCGGCGCTCAAGCCTTGGGCAACGGCGTAGCCCATCACCAGCAGGCTGCCGAGAATCGAAAACACCCAGAACACCGGGCGCGGCCGCTCGCCGCCACGCAGTACACCAAACACTGCAGTGGCCAGCGGCAGCAGGCCAATGAACACGATGGAGTGCGCCGAGGTCACGTATTGCAGCGCCAGTGCCGTGAGCAGTGGAAAACCGATCACCACACCCAGGGCGACGATCACCAGCGGCCCCCATTGGTGGCGTGCAGGGCGTTTTTCCCTGAACAACCACAACAACAGCACGCCGAACACGGCGGCAATGGCGGCGCGGATCATGGTCAGAAACACCGGGTTGAACTCCATCACCGCCAGGCGCGTGGCTGGCAAGGAGCCGCTGAAGATGACGACGCCGATAAAGCCGTTGATCCAGCCTTGGGCGCTGGTATCCGGTGCAGTGAGGCTTGCGGTGCGTTCCATGGTGAGGGCTCGAACTAGGTGGTTGCGTAAACACCATCCTAGGGGCCAGGATTAAGACAATCAAAAAATTGTCATGGATACACCGCCTATGCCGCGCGCCCGCTACAAGTCGCTGGTCGACACCTTTGCCCAAGACATCCGCAGAGGCGCACTGGCGCCCGGCACACGCCTGCCCACGCACCGGCAATTGGCGGCTGAACATGGCCTGGCGTTGGTCACCGCGAGCCGGGTGTACACGGAGCTTGAAGCCATGGGCCTGGTCAGCGGCGAAACCGGGCGCGGCACCTTTGTGCGGGAAATCGCGTTGCCGCCGGGGCAGGGCAGTGGGCAGATGAATGTGGCCACCGGCATGCTCGACCTGAACTTCAATTACCCCTCGCTGCCCGGTCAGGCAGACCTGCTGCGCACCGCTCTGCGCCAATTGGCGCTGTCGGGCGACCTGGAAGCGCTGTTGCGTTACCAGCCGCATGCCGGTCGCTTGCATGAGCGCGCTGCCGTGGCACGGCATCTATTGAGCCGAGGCCTGGCGGTTGAGGCGGAGCAGGTGCTGATGGTCAGCGGCGCCCAGCACGGCCTGGCGGTGACGATGATGGCGTTGCTCAAGCCTGGGGATGTAATTGCCGTGGATGCGCTGACCTATTCAGGCTTCAAGGTGTTGGCCGAAACCCTGCACCTGGAAATCGTCGCCATTCCGGTGACCGCCAGCGGCCCGGATCTGGCGTTCCTGCACGCGCTGTGCCGCAGGCGCCCGGTGCGTGCGGTGTACAGCATTCCAACCCTGCATAACCCGTTGGGGTGGGTGATGAGCCTTGCGCAACGCGTGCAACTGATTGCCATCGCGCGTGAGCACCATCTGATGCTCATTGAGGACGCGGCCTACGCGTTTCTGGCCGAAGACGCGCCACCGCCGCTGGCCACATTGGCGCCTGAGTGCACGGTGTACGTGGGCGGGTTATCCAAAAGCGTTGCCACGGGTTTGCGCGTCGGGTTTATCGCCGCGCCGTTGGAGTGGGTGAAAAAACTGGAGCGCACGATCATGGCCACCACCTGGAACGTGCCCGGTGTAATGAGCGCGATTGCGGTGGGCTGGATCGAGGACGGCACCGTCGCGCAGCTCGAAGCACAAAAGCGCCAAGACGCACGGGCACGCCAAGCCTTGGCTGCGCAGGTGCTCAAAGGCGTGCCTTACATCAGCCATCCGTCTTCGTATTTTTTGTGGTTGCCGCTGGGGGACGAGGCGCGGGCCGATCAGGTGGCCATGGCCTTGCAGCGCGAGCAGATTTCCGTGTCCACCGCCGAGCCGTTTGCGGTCTCGGCCACGGTGCCGCACGCGCTGCGCCTGGCGCTGGGTTCGGTGAGCATGGCCGCGCTGGGTGAGGCGCTGCTGAAGGTCCGGGAAGCGGTGCGGTGGTGAGCCGCACCGCTTGGCGTCAGTATTTGTAAGCCTGACGCCCGATCAGCAGCCATTTGCCTTTTTGCTTCTGCCAGACCTGGAAGTTGTCGATATCGGTCGGCACTTCGACGCCGCTGTTCACGGCCAGGGCGTGAAAGTGGTTGCGCACCAGCGCGGTGTCGCCGTCCAGGGTGATGGTCTGGTTTTGCATTTCGAGGGTTTTGAACGCGCTGGTGTGGGTTTCCAGGTCAGCGATAAATTGCGCTTTGTTCTGCACCTTGCCGCTGGAGTGGCCATAGGTGAGCTTGTCGGACGTCAGCGCGTGCAGCGCCTTGAGGTCCAGGTGCAGCATGGCTTGGGTCAGTTGGTCGACCGCGTGAGCCACATCCTTTTCGGCCGGGGCAGGCGCAGCTGCGACGTAGCCGGTGAACAGGCACAGAAAACCGATCAGCACTTTGACGTTTGGCATGGGTGTTTCCTTATTGTTGTTGGGGTGAACACGACAACTTAAGTCGTCGTACAACCATGCAATATTTTCGGGGGGCAAGGAAAGTGAAATTTTGAAATATCTCGAAAAGATTAAGCTAGATGGCGTCGTAAATCACATAGCTTCTTGTACGACGTCCCAACACAATAAATAACTGAGGGCGGTACACCTTGTCGCTTCCAGCCCAACAAGCCGATCGCTATGCTACTGCGCAAATAACAAGCCGCCCGAGAGACAACATGGATTTTGACTGGCACAGCGACGCCATCACCCGCGCCACTCCCGTGACCCCACACTACAAAAATACCCAGAACGTTCGCCGTTTCATGCTCGAACACTGCGGCCCGACGTTCAAGTTCGACCGGCCGTTCATGGCCTGGATTCGCAACGACATGCCCAAAACCTTGGGCGATGTGGTGGATGAGTGGCAACGCCGCAACGAGGACGCACGCCCATGACACGCGACGAAAAATACCAGGCTGCCCAGGAACGCATCGGCTACCTGCTGGAGGAATTCAAAATCGGCGGCAACTACACGCCGTTGGTGCGCGATGGCAACCAACTGTACATCAGCGGCCAGATTCCGCGTGTCGGTGACACCCTCATGCTGCCGGGCAAGGTCGGTGAAAGCCTGACCCTGGCCCAGGCGCAAATCGCCGCCAGTATCAGCGCGTTGCGTTGCCTGGGGTTGCTCAAGCAAGCGCTGGGTTCGCTGGATCAGGTCAAGACCCTCGTGCGTATCACCGTGTATGTGCGCAGCGCAGAAGACTTTGATCAGCAAAGTGAAGTGGGCAACGCCGCGTCGGACCTGTTCCACGAAATCCTCGGCGCTGCCGGTGTGCACACGCGCACGTCGGTGGGGGTGATGCAGTTGCCCAAATCGGCGGCCGTCGAGATCGACATGATCGCTGTTGCACACGATTGAACTGGCGATGATCACCCAAGGGCTTGAGGTACTGAACGACTACGCCGTGCACTTGGCGCCGGGTCTGCTGCTGTTTGGTGCGTGGTTCGCGTTGACACCGAGAGCGCAGGTGGCGATGCGCATCCTGATTCTGCTGGCGGCGTTTGTGCTGATGCGCGATGTGATGACGCCGCTGGGTATGTGGGCGGTGAGTCGCGATGTGCAGATCGCATTCAGTGGCAATGCCTTCGTACTGGCGGCGCTGGGCGGGCTGTCGGTGCTGCTGATCATGCTGCTCTCACGCCTGGCACCCGAGTTGTGGCGGTTGATGCGTTGGTCCATTGGCAACCCGTTGGTTGGCATGGCGGTGGGGGTTGTGGTCGGCTGTTTGATCGGCGTGCCGCTGCGGGTTTACCAAGGCATTGATGCAAGCCAGTTCCACGGCTACTGGGTGTGGTTGCCGGGCATGGTGGTATTGGCCTATGGCGCCAATGCGCTGGAGGAAGTGCTGTTCCGCGGCTTTTTGCAGGGTTACCTGGAGCAACAGGTTTCGCCATTGCGCGCTGCATTGATCAGTGGCGTGGCCTTTGCAGCCTGCCATGGGTTCCTGGCCTTAAGCGTTACCCAACTGGGCTGGCCGGTGTTGCTGTTCACCCTGCTTGAAGGGTTGGCCTGTGCGCTGGTGCGCATGCGTTACGGCGTACTGCCCGCCGCACTCGCCCACGGCACCGCCATCCTGCTGATCGCCGTGCCCTACATGGCCTGATATTAAACACAACCCTGATCGCCCTGATCGTTCCCACGCTCCGCGTGGGAATGCAACCCTGGACGCTCTGCGTCCGCTCTTGAAGTCGTGACGCGGAGCGTCACAGAATGCGTTCCCACGCGGAGCGTGGGAACGATCAGTGATCCCACAATTTTTACAGCGGCGGTGTGCGCGGCGGGATCAGGCGTTTGCTGCCGGTGGCTTCATACGCGCTGGCAAAGCTCAGCAGCGCCGAATCATCGTAAGCACGACCGGCAAAGGTCAGGCCGACGGGCATGCCGATGTCGGCCATCACGCCCATCGGCACGGTGACGGTGGGCACGCCGAGGTGGCGGATGGCGAGGTTGCCGTTAGCGACCCACACGCCATTGCTCCAGGCGATGTCGGCACTGGCTTCATTCACGTCGGCATCTGCCGGGCCTACATCGGCCACGGTCGGGAACAGCACCGCATCGAGCCCAAGCGTGTCCATCCAGTCTTCCAGGTCGATGCGCCGGGTTTGCTCCAGGCCGCGCAAACCGTCCGGCACCGTGCTGATCTCGTTCCACGGCGTGATGCCGCGCTGGGCCATGCGCACGTATTCGTCCATGCCGGCGGCCAGGTCATCTTCACGGTTGGGCAGGGTGCCCGGGTCGTGCGGGAAGATCTTCGGCCCATCGACATCCGCCAGGCGGTTGAGCGCCGGGTCGTTGTTGGCGCGCAGGAAGTCATCGAAGGCCCAGGCCGACAGTTCCCACAATTCGTCGTGCAGGAATTCCCTGGAAACCAAGCCACGGGTAAACACGGTTGGCGCGCCAGGGCGATCGCCTTCGCAGTTGGACACCAGCGGGAAATCCACCTCGATCACTTCGGCGCCGGCGGCTTGCAGCGCTTGGCGTGCGCCTGCCCACAGGTCGATCACGCTGGCGCGGGTGTTGATCTTCTGCCCGGTCGGCCCGCCAATGCCGGGCTTTTCGCTGGTGCCCGCCTCGGGGTCGGCATTGATGTACATGCGCGGCACGCCGAAACGTTTACCGGCGAGGGCTTCGCTGCTCACAGCCAGGTCGGCGTAAGACGCGGGGCGCACCGACGCTACGCTTGGGATTGGCACCCAGGGCTGCAGGCGCCACAGGTCGCCACGGGTGTCGGAGTCTTCGGCGACCACCACATCCAGCACTTCCAGCAGGTCGGCCATGGTGCGTGCATAGGGCACCACCACGTCCATGGTCGGCGTGAGCGGCCAGTTGCCGCGCACCGAAATCACCCCACGGGACGGTGTGTAGGCGCACAAACCATTGTTGGACGCCGGGCCGCGCCCGCTCGACCAGGTTTCTTCAGCCACACCAAAGGCGGCGAAGCTTGCCGCCGTGGCGGTACCCGCGCCGTTGGACGAACCGGAGGCAAATGGTGCAGTCAGGTAGTCGGCGTTGTAAGGGCTTTCGGCACGGCCATACACACCCCGCTGCATCCCGCCATTGGCCATCGGCGGCATATTGGTCTTGCCCAGGCAGATGGCGCCGCCCGCTCGCAAGCGTTCGATGGTGAAGGCGTCGCGCTGCGCAACCAGCTTGGCAAAGGCCGGGCTGCCGGATGCGGCCGTAAGGCCCTTGACCAGGTAGCTGTCCTTGGCGGTATAGGGAATGCCGTCCAATGGCCCCAACGTTTCGCCCCTGGCCCGGCGCGCATCGGACGCTTCGGCTTCTTTAAGGGCTTCGGGGTTGCGCACTACCACGGCGTTCAAGGCGGTGGCGGTCTGCGGGCCGTCATAGGCATCGATCCGCGCCAGGTAGGCGTTTACCAGTTCAACGGCAGTGGTCTGGCCGGTTTCAAGCGCCGCGCGCAGTTGGGCAATGGAGACTTCGGTAACTTGCATCACGTTTTTTTCGCCGCCTTCAAGTGGGAGGTATGGCGGCAGTCTACGGACAGATATTTCACAAAACCAGCGCGGCATGCTCCGCATAGGCGGCGCGCATGACTTGCCACGTCGGCTCGTCAGCCGGAATCAGATGCTCGATACGCAGCGACGTGAGGGTGATGTCCTGGGGCATGCCGAACGTGGTGAAGGTCGACAGAAAGCTCAGCTCGCCCTGGGGTGAGCGGATGCGCGTCAGCACCAAGGGCGGCATGTGGCCGGATGGTTCGGTGTGGGTGGGCGTCGGCAGGCTGGCTAATAAAACCGCCAATTCAGGATTGCCCAACGCCTCACGGCTGGCGCGTTGCCAGGCAAGCGTGCGGATCTCTTCGGCGTTGATCAGGTGGTCGCCCAAGCCGCCGGTTTGCAGCAGCGTGGTCAGCAGGTTCAGCCCGTCTGCCGCATCCGGTTCAAGCCCCAACAATTCAAACAGAACGCCGGTACTCGCATTCGCCGCCAGCACTTGCCATTGGCTGTCGAGCAGAATCGCCGGGGCCGGGTTATTGGCGTGCAACACATGGCTGACGGCTTCGCGAATCGCGGCCATGGCCGGTGAGGCGAGCGGGGTGGCGGTGTAGCGTGGCGCGTAGCCGGCGGCGAGGAACACGCGATTGCACTGCTCAAGCGGCACATCCAGCGCGGTCAGTAAATTGTGCAACGTGCCCGGGCTCGGCTTGGCGCGGCCGGTTTCGATGTAACTGAGGTGGCGTTGCGAAACGCCGGTGATCAGCGCCAGGTCCAGCTGGCTCAGCTTGGCGTGGCGACGCAGTTGGCGCAGCTGGTCGCCGGCAGTAGTGTCCATGGCGGGTTCATAACCTGTGAGGTCATTGCGAGGGCCAAGACCTTATCACTATCGTGAGCTTCATTCACTTCAAGGACGAGACCATGCACAGACCCTCTATTGCCCTGGTCGGGTTAGTTGGATTTTCACTCTATACACTGGTGACGATGCTCACCGCCGAGCAATCGCTGCTGGCCTTCGGGCGGCAATTGATGTCGCGTCCGGACACCGCGCAGGTAGTGATGGACCTGTACCTGATGGCGGTGCTGGCGTGTGTGTGGATGTATCGGGATGCGCGTGGTCGCGGGCGGTCAGTCGTGTCTGTGCTGCCGTATTTTGCGCTGACGGCGGTGTTTGTTTCGGTGGGGCCGTTGCTTTATATCGTCGTCAATGGGTTGCGCGATGAATGACCTGCTGGCTATCTACGCAGGCTGTGTGCTGGTGCTGTGCCTGAAAATGTTTGCGATTTCCTGCTATCAGGGTTTTTGGCGGATTCGGCGGCGGGCGTTCACCAACCTTGAAGATGCGGCGTTCTTCAGCCGCATGGCGCAGCCACAAGAATTGCCGCACGTCGTGAGGGCGCAAAGGGCGTGGGCCAATGACCTGGAAAACATCCCGCTGTTTTTTGTGTTGGGCGGATTATGTGTGGCGCTGGGGAGTTCCCAGGGTGTCACGGGTTGGCTCTTTGGCCTGTTTACCCTGGCTCGATTGGCGCACACGGTGACGTATCTGGCAGGGCTGCAACCCTGGCGCACGCTGGCCTATGCAGTGGGCGTGGCCTGCCTCTTCGGGCTCGGTGCCCTGGTGGTCTTGAGGCTGAGATGAAATCCCCCCTGGCTGAGCAAACTTATTGTGGCAAGCCCGCTCGCCACAACAAGCCCGCTCGCCACAAGAAAACCTGGCCATAGGCAAGGGATTAAGGGTTCAGAAACGCCTGGTAATTGTCTTTGGTGATCTGCTGATAAGGAATGGTCAGCTCAGCCACATAGGGTTCCTTCTTGACCATCTTCACCGCCAGATCAATCGAGCCGACGGCCTGGCCTTTGTTGTCCTGATACACCGTCACCAGCAACTGGCCCTTCTTCACCGCGTCCAGCCCCGCTGCGCCGCCATCGCTGCCGGCCACCAGGATATCCTTGCCCGGTTGCATGCCCGCCTGGCTGATCGCCATGGCGGCGCCAATCGCCATTTCATCGGCATTCGCCGCCACGGCATCGATTTTGCGTCCGGACACAATCCAGTTGCTCATCAGGTCAATCGCCTTGCCGCGCTGCCATTCGGCGCTTTGCTCCTCGACAATCTTGATGTCCGGGTAATCCTTGAGCACCGTCTTCACCCCCAGCGTGCGGTTGTGCGTGGCGTTGTTGGACAACAGCCCGAGCATGATCGCTAGGTTGCCCTTGCCGCCCATTTTCTCTGCCAGGTAGCGCATCTGGATTTCCCCGGCCTTGATCTCATCCGAGCCAACATAACCCACGCCCGGCGGCACGTCCTGGAACTCCGGGCGGCGGTTGACGTACACCAGCGGGATCTTGGCCTGCTGGGCATTGACGGTCATTTTCTGCGTGGCCGCCGTGTCCACCGCGTTGACGATAATCGCGTCCATGCCCTGGGCGGTAAAGTTCTGCACCTGATTGAGCTGGCGCACCACATCGCCCTGTGCGTCTTCAAATTGCAAAGTCACGCCGGGCAGCTCCTTGGCGTGGGCGGCCATGTAGTCACGCATCTGTGCGAGGAACACATCGTCGACCTGGGCGATGCTCACGCCGATACGAATATCCGCCCAGGCCCAGGGCGTAACAGCGAGGGTCAGCAGTGCTGCGAGAAGTTGCTTCTTCATGGTGGTGCTCCGTTCTTTTTGTTGCTGTAAAAGCAGTGTGATTCACGCCTGGCGCTTGGCCCGCAGCTGCGCCACGGCAGCGGCGAAGTGCGCAGAGGGCCAGCGTTCGTTGAGGGCTTGTTGCATTAATTGTTGCCCGGTTTGCGGGGCGAGCCCGTGCAAGGGCGGGTCGGTGTCAAGGTTGGTGGGGAAGGCGTAACTGTCGGCCGTACAGGCGATCACCGCTTCGGCATTCAACGCAGGGTTGGCCAGCAGCACCGGGTACACCGCGAGCATCATGCGGTCGCGGTCGAGGGCTTCCATGGGTTTGCCGAATGCCGAGGAAATTTGCAGCAAGTTGGCCATGCGCCGGTGATGTGTCGTGCGGTTGCTGCCCGCCGCGTGGAACAGCGCCGGGTTGAAGAACAGCAGGTCGCCCTTGTTCAGCGGCAGTTGCACGGCGTGCTGCTGGAAGTAGTCGATAAACTCCGCGCGGCGCCAGGCCAGGTAACCCAGCGGGTATTGCTGGGAGAAGGGCAGCAGTTGGGTCGGCCCGCTTTCCAGCGGCATATCCGAATGGGCTACCGCGCCTTGCAGCGTCAAGTATTGCGACAACAGATGCAGCGGCAGCGGAAAGCGTTCAACCACCTCAGTGGTCTGAAAGCCCAGGTGATAGTCACGGTGCGGCTGCTGTGCTTGCCCGCCAGGGTGGACCACGTTGACTTGCGCCGTCATCTGAAAGCTCGGGCCTAGCCACGCTTCGGCGATCAAACCGAGCAGCGGGTTGGCGTAGTACTCGGCAAACGATTCCGGCGACTGCAGCGCGGCTTTCTGCAGCGAATTCCAGATGCGCCCGTTGCTGCCGGCCTGGGCAAAATGGTCGGCGGCCACGCCTTGCGCAGCCTCATGGGCAAAGATCGCCTCGAATACCTGGCTATGGCGATCGACCACCGCCAGGTCTTCATAGGCCTGGCGCACCACCATCACCCCAGGCCCGTCGCGGAACAGGTGATGCAGCTCATCCATGACGCGCAAGCGCTCGCTGTTGCGTAAAGTGCCGGCCTGATAGATCGGCACATTGCTCACCACCTCGGCACACAGCGGGTAGTCCTCGGCGTTGGTCCGTTGGGCGCAAATACGGCTGAAATCCGCCAGGCGCACCGCCGCGCCGGTCACGAACGCCGACATCACACACCTCCCGGCAGGCTCAGTGCCTGGTGCGGTTGCGGGCTGCCGCTGTCGGTGCAGCCGACCACGCCTTGCTCTAGGTCGATCACCGAGCCGGTCATCATCCCGGCTTCACGCGAGAGCAAAAACGCCACGCTTTGCGCCACTTCTTCGGGCTTGAGCAGCCGCCCGAACGGCTGCGCGCGCTCGGCCTCGGCCAGCCAGCCGTCCTGCGCGCCGTGGTATTGGCGCTGGATCTGATCCTCGTGAGGCGTGTCCATCCAGCCGATATTCAGGCCATTCACGCGGATGCGATTACGCAATGCGCTGAACGCCACGTTCTTGGTCAAAATCGCCAGCGCGCCCTTGGACGCCGCATAGGCGCTCAAAAACGATTGCCCGCCATGCCCGGTGATGCTCTGGATATTCACCACCGCGCCTTCCACGCCGGTGCTGATCATCAGCTTGAGTGCTTCCTGCATCAGAAAAAACGGCGCCCGCACGTTCACCGCAAACAGCCGGTCAAACAGCTCGGGCGAGGTGTCGAGAATAGTGCCGCGATCCGACATGCCGGCGCAGTTCACCAGCCCGTGCAAGGTGCCGAAGTGGGTGCGTGCTGCGTCGATGATCGCACGGCAATCCTCGACGTTTTCCAGGTCGGCCTCGACAAAAAATGCCTGGCAATCGAGCTGTGCCAGTTGCCGGACCTGCTCTTCGCCCTCGGCGCGGCGGCGCCCGCAGACGATCAGCCCGGCAGCGCCACGCTGCGCCAGGGTATGTGCCACGGCAGCGCCCAGCCCCTGAGTGCTGCCGGTGACAACAAAATATTGGCCGTTGAATGCGCTAGCGAGATCGGTGTGAGGCATGCGGTTCTCCTGAAATTGTTGTTGTTTTATCGACCCGGCTCGACGCCGGGCAAAACTGAGACTAGCATTGCAAAACCTCAGTAACGCCCAAAAAAGACCTCAAAAACACCTCAGGCGAACCGCATGCTCGAACGCGCAAAACACTTCTCCATCAAGCAGCTCGCGACCCAGGCCGGCGTGAGCAAAGCCACGGTCGACCGCGTGTTGCACCAGCGCGGCAGCGTGCATGCGCAGACCACCCGGCGCATCGAGCAGGCGCTGGATGAGTTGGAGGCCCAGGAAAAAAACGGTCTGGCGGTGGGGCGCACGTTTCACGTCGATGTGATCATGCACACACCCCAGCGCTTCAGCGCGGCGGTGCAGGCGGCGATCACCGCGCAATTGGGCAGCTTGGCGCCGTTTCGCATCGCGCCGCGTTTTCACCTGTTTGAAGAAATCGAACCCCAGGCCATGCATGACCAATTACTGCGCTGCCTCGACACCGGCAGCCAGGGCGTGGTGCTTAAAGCGGCGGATGAGCCGGCGGTGAATCAGGCCGTCAAGCAGCTGATCGCGGCCGGCATTCCCGTGGTAACCCTGGTCACCGACCTGCCGCAAAGCGAGCGCATCGGTTATGTAGGCATGGACAACCGCACCGCCGGCCAAACCGCGGCCTACCTGATGTCGCGCTGGCTGCCGGCGCAACCCCAGGACGTAGCGGTGGTGATCGGCAGCGAACTGTTCCGTGGCGAAGAAGAGCGCGAGATGGGCTTTCGCGCCTGGCTGCGTGGGCGTGCCCCGCACCTGCGGGTGCTGGATATCAGCGGCGGCTATGGCGTGTACGACCGCACGTTTGAGCGCGTCACCCAGGCCCTCAAGCAACACCCCGAACTCAAGGCGGTGTACAGCGTCGGCGGCGGTAACCGCGCGATTGTCGATGCCTTCACCGCGCTCGAGCGCCCGCTGGAAGTGTTTATCGGCCATGACCTGGACGAAGAAAATCGCCAGCTGCTGCTGGAAGAAAAAGTCGCCGCGATCATCGACCACAACCTGCAGATCGATGCCCGCAGCGTGTTTTTGCACATCCTGCAACACCACCGGCTATGGAAAACCGGGCCGATTGCGCCGTCACAGGTGCAGATCGTGACACCGTTCAACCTGCCGGACTGAAGCTCCCTCAATAACAACGCCAGGAGTTCGACCATGCTACGTATTGCCGTTTTAGGTGCCGGGCGCATCGCCAGGATCCACGCCGCCAACGTCGCCGCTCACCCCAACGCCACGCTGGTGCTGGTGGCCGACCCCTGGCGCGAAGGTGTCGATGCGCTCAGCACACAATTGGGCTGCGAAGCGGCCTATGACTGCGCCGCCGTGCTTGCCCGCCAAGACATTGATGCCGTGGTGATCGGCACGCCCACCGACACTCATATCGACTTGCTGCTGGCAGCGGTGGCCGCAGGCAAGGCGGTACTGTGCGAAAAGCCCATCGACCTGGATATCGCCAAGGCTCGCAGCGCCGCCCAGGCCGTCGAACGCCTGGGCGGCAAGGTGATGCTCGGTTTCAACCGACGTTTTGACCCCGACATGCTGCGTCTGCGCCAGGCGCTGGACGCCGGCCAGATCGGCGCGGTGCGCCAGGTGATCATCACCAGTCGCGACCCCGGCCTGGCGCCGCGTGACTACCTGGAACACTCCGGTGGCATCCTGCGCGACATGACCATCCATGACTTCGACACCGCCCGCCACCTGCTCGGCGAGGAGCCGGTGCAAGTCAGTGCCTTCGCCAGCCGCTTGGTGGACCCGAGCCTGGCCGACATCGACGACTACGACAGTGTGATGGTGCTGCTGCGCACGGCCTCCGGCAAGCAATGCCACATCAACTGCTGTCGCCAGGCGGTGTACGGCTATGACCAGCGCGTGGAAGTGTCCGGCGCCACGGGCGTGCTGCTCACCGACAACCACCGCCCCAGCACGTTGCGCCATTGGAGTGCCGACCACACCGAAGCGCTGGAGCCGTTGCAGCACTTTTTCCTCGAGCGTTACGCGGATGCTTATCGCAATGAGCTAACACAGTTTATTGACGCGCTGAACGCTGGCCGAGAGCTACCGACCAGCGTGCGTGATGGCCTGTATGCCTTGCACCTGGCCGATAGTGCATTGGAGTCGGTGAAGACCGGGCGCAGCGTAGCGGTGCATTACGACCTTTAGCCGAACGTGCCGGTCTGGTCCACCAGACGAATGCTGTCGCGCCCGCCACGCTTGGTTTCGTAGAGCGTGGTGTCGCCTTGTTCGATCAGCGCGGCCAGGCTTGCCGGTGGTTGGTCGAACAGGTTGGCGCCGATGCTCAAGGTCACCGGCGCCGGCGTGGTAAAGGTTTCAGCGGCGACTTGCTGGAACTGTTCACGCAAGCGGCTGCCCAGCTCGACAATCTGCTGGGTCGAGGTGTTGTTCAGTAGAATCAAAAACTCGTCCCCACCCAGGCGCGCAGCTAACGCACTTTGGGGTACGACGCTGCGGATCATCTCGCTGAGGGCGATGAGCAAACGGTCGCCGGCGGTATGGCCGTAGAGGTCGTTGACCCCTTTGAAGTTGTCGATATCGATCAACAGCACGGCGCCTGGCTGGGCCGACGAGACTTGCGCCAACAGGCGGGGCGCTTGCAGGTCAAGGGCGCGGCGGTTGAAGAGCGCAGTGAGTGGGTCGCGGGCCGCCAGCCGCGCGATGTGCTGCTCGCGGCGGTAGCGTTCGGAGCCGGTCATCGACAGCGCGATCAACATGATCGCCATCGCACCTTCCACCAGGGACACCTGGATGATTTCGCCCTTGAAGGCAGCCAGGTCAATCAGTGTGCCGGGGATCATCACTGACAACGCTTTGGCTACATAAAACGCGCCATGGATCAGCAGCACATAGCGCAACTGCACCGCGCCGATGCTGAGTGATTTGCCGTGCGGGCGCAGCAAAAAGCTGGCGCGCAGAGTCGGCGCTGCCACCAGCAGCGACTGCACCGCCAGCATGGCTTTGGACCATGGGAGCTCGGCTGGAAGCATCAGCATTCCCAGCCACACCAGCAGCATCAACAGCCATAGCGGTGAAAGGCGCGCCTGGGTAAAACGCGCCACGCCGAGCAGGAACAGAAAGTGCGCAGTCACCAGCAAGCCGTTGGCGAACCAGATGCCGATCATTAACAGGCCACTGCCGCGCAGCAACGCCAGGGTGGAGCCGACGCTGATGGTCGCAAAACCTGCAGCCCAGAACAGCAGGGAAGCCTCGCGTACGCTGCGCCATTCAATGGCCAGATACAACGCGGCAGCGGCGGCCAGCGCGATGGTCAGAATCAGAATCGTAGGAGGGTCGAGCGTCATGTCGTGCCGGGCTGCCTGGGTGTGCGCTTGAAAATCGGGATTGTAAGCGCACACGCAGGTTTTTCAGAGCATTCCGGCTAATAGCACACGGCCAGCCGATAATCGGCGGGTCAGACGCCTTTGGTCGAAGGCAGCAATATCGTCAGGATGCCCGCCAGTGGCAGGAACGAGCAGATCTTATAAACGTACTCAATGCCGTGGTTGTCAGCGAGCAAGCCCAGCAGCGCAGCACCAATGCCGCTGAAGCCGAACATCAGGCCGAAGAAGATACCGGCGATCATGCCCACATTGCCCGGCACCAGTTCCTGGGCGAAGACCACGATGGCCGAGAAGGCCGAGGCGATGATAAAGCCGATGACCACGCTGAGTACGGCGGTCCAGAACAGGTCGACGTAGGGCAGGGCCAGGGTGAAGGGCGCCGCGCCGAGGATCGAGAACCAGATGACTTTCTTGCGCCCGATCTTGTCGCCAATCGGGCCACCGGCGAAGGTGCCCACCGCCACCGCGCCAAGGAACAGGAACAGGTACATCTGCGAACTGGCCACCGACAGCTGGAACTTCTCGATCAGGTAGAACGTGAAGTAGCTGGTCAGGCTGGTCATGTAGAAGTATTTGGAGAACACCAGCAGCGCCAGCACCACCAGGGCAAAGGTCACGCGGCCTTTGGACAGGCCATGAGTGGCCTTGCCGCCTTGCTTGAGCTTGAACAGGTTGAGGTGGTTGCGGTACCAGCGGCTCAGGCCGTACAGCACCAGAATCGCAAACACGGCGAACAGCCCGAACCAGGCGATATGGCTCTGGCCGTAAGGAATGATGATCGCCGCCGCCAGCAATGGGCCGAAGGCGCTGCCGGTGTTGCCGCCGACCTGGAAGGTCGATTGCGCCAGGCCATAACGCCCACCGGAGGCCAGGCGTGCGACGCGCGAGGTTTCCGGGTGAAAGGTCGACGAGCCGACGCCCACCAGGGCCGCCGCCAGCAAAATGGCCGGGAAGGTGCCGACAAACGCCAGCATCAGAATGCCGATCAAGGTGCACACCATGCCGGCCGGCAACAGCCAGGGCTTGGGGTGGCGGTCGGTGTGGTAGCCGATCCAGGGTTGCAGCAGCGAGGCGGTCAATTGGAAGGTCAGGGTGATCAGGCCCACCTGGGTAAAGCTCAGCCCGTAGTTGGCTTTGAGCATCGGGTAGATCGAGGGCAGCACGGCCTGGATCAGGTCATTGATCAGGTGGGCCAAGGCGCAGGCGCCGAGGACGCGCATGACCAAGGGGCTCACTTGGGGTGTAGTGGTTGCAGCGGCGGGTGACGCGGTAACGGTCGTCATGCAGGCATTCCATACAGGGCAGCAAACTGAGGTGGCGAGTACTTGAGCCCGGCACCCATTTCTAATTGTTTCGGCGGTTATGCTAAATTCGGTGCCAATGCCTGTCTCACGAAATTCGGGAGGCAACTGTCGCAAAAAGGGCGAAATGATCAAACCACTGAATGAATTTTTGCAGGAAATCGACGCAGGCGACTGGGCTGTCATCAGTTCCGCTACCGATTACCCCGAAAACTGGGTGATCCCCGAGCATAGCCACGAAAAGCACCAGTTACTCTACGCCATCGAGGGCGTGATGGTGGTGCACTCGGCGCACAACCAATGGACGGTGCCGTCCAATCGTGGCTTCTGGATGCCTTGCGGGCAAGTCCACTCGCTGCGCTGTGTCGGCCCGTTGAAAATGCGCAGTGTGTTTGTGCGCCCCGATGCGTTCCCGAACCTGCCGACCGAGACCAAGGCGGTGAGCGTTTCACCGTTGCTCAGTGAGCTGATCAAGGCGTCGGTGAGTTTGAAACCGCCGTATGCCGAGGACTCACGCGATGCGCGGATCATGCACCTGATCCTCGATGAGCTGGCGATTCTGCCGGCCTTGCCGCTGTCGTTGCCACAACCGGGCGACCCGCGTATCAACCGGATTTGCCTGGCGCTGCAGCAGGATCCCGGGGATGCGTCGACGGTGGAGGATTGGAGTGGGCGCCTTGAGCTGGACCAGAAGACCATCCAGCGTCTGTTTCGCAAGGAAACCGGGTTGACCTTTGGCCAATGGCGCCAGCAGGCGCGCTTGCTGCTGGCGCTGGAGCGGATTGCGGTGGGGCAGAAGATTATCGATGTTGCCATCGAACTGGGCTACGAGAGCCCGAGCGCCTTTACCAGCATGTTCAAGAAACAGTTTGGCAAGACGCCGAGTCAGTTTTTCAGGTAGGGCGGCTGGCCATCAACCCCGGCGCTGAGTGCCGCGCGGCCAGGCCTGCCAGCAGCGCGGCAACCCCCAGCGTGGCTGCGCTCAGTTCAAAGGTGGCCTGATAACCGCTGTGGTCGAACGCCACGCCACCGACAGTGGCACCGGCAGTAATCGCCAATTGAATGATTGCCACCATTAATCCACCGCCGGCCTCGGCATCGTCCGGCAACACGTGCGCCAACCAGGTCCACCAACCCACCGGCGCGGCGGTTGCCACGAAACCCCAGCAACCGAGTAACACGGCTGTGGTGACCGGCGAGCCGCCGAAGGCCACCAGAGCCACGGCGATCACCGCCATGATCAATGGAATGGCAATCAGCACAGGATACAGGCGGTTTTTCAGCACGCGCTCTATCAGCACAGTGCCCGCCAGCCCGGCCAGGCCGAGCACCAACAGCAGCAACGAGAGTGTGGAGGTACTGACCCGCGTGGCGCTTTCCAGAAACGGACGCAGGTAAGTGAACAGCATGAACTGGCCCATGAAAAAGCCGCTGATGGCGAGCATGCCCAGGGCCACAGGCGTCTGTTTGAACAAGCGCAGCACGTTGCCAGTCTTGGCCTGGCCTTGCACCTTGATCGCGGGCAAGCTGAACAGCAGCCATAGGCCAGCCGCTACCGCCACCGGCACGACGCAGAAAAATGCGCCACGCCAACCGATCAGTGCGCCGAGAAAACTGCCCAAGGGCGCCGCGATCACCGTCGCCAGTGCGTTGCCGCCATTCACGATCGCCAACGCGCGCGGTACTTGGGCCGTGGGCACCAGGCGCATGGCGGTCGCCGCCGACAGCGACCAGAAACCGCCGATGGCCACGCCGATCAGCGCGCGACCGAGCATGAACGTCAGGTAGTTCGGCGCCAGCGCCACCACGGTTCCAGACAGGATCATCAGGACGGTCAACGCCAACAGCAGACGCTTGCGCTCAACCCGCGCAGCGACGGCAGCGATGACCAGGCTGGTGAGCAAGGCGAACAGACCGGACACCGAGATGCCTTGGCCGGCCTGGCCTTCGGAAATCTGCAGGTCGGCGGCCAACGGCGTCAGCAGGCTTACCGGCATGAACTCAGAGGCCACCAGTGCGAACGCCGCCAACGACATCGCAAACACCGCGGCCCAGCTATGCATCTGTGATTTATCGGGCATTATTTCAAGTGGCCTTTGAAGAAAGTGGCGAGTCTGTCGAAAGGGATCAGATCGACCCGGTCGTAAAGATCGACATGGCCTGCGCCCGGGATAATCAGCAGTTCCTTGGGCTCGGCCGCGCGTTGGTAGGCGTCTTCACTGAATTCACGTGAGTGCGCGTCGGCGCCGGCGATCAATAACAGCGGGCGAGGGGATAGCGTCTCGATATCGTTGAAGGGGTAGAAGTTCAGGAACTTCACATTACTGGTCAGGGTCGGCCGCGTGGTGGTTTGCGGTGAGCCGCCGACAGGTGTGAATTCGCCGCGCGCCGTACGGTAGAAATCGTAAAACTCATCACCCACCGCATCGCCGGTGAGGGTGGCTGGCGTGCCGCCGGTGTAGACGGTCTCGCCGCCCTGGAATTCCACATAACGCTGGTTGGCGGCCTGGCGCAGCAGTTGCTGACGTTGCGCCAGCGTCACGCTATGTTTGAGGCCATTGCGGTTGGCCGCACCCATGTCGTACATGCTCACGGTAGCGATTGCCTTAAAGCGTGGGTCAATCTTCGCGGCGGCAATGGCGAAGCTGCCACTGCCGCAAATACCGATCACACCGATGCGCTCGCGATCAACTTGCGGGCGGGTACCGAGGAAATCCACGGCAGCGCTGAAGTCCTCGACGTAGAGGTCGGGCAGCACCGCATTGCGTGGTGAGCCTGCGCTATCGCCCCAGAATGACAAGTCCAGAGACAAGGTGACGAAGCCTTGTTCGGCCATTTTGGTGGCGTAGAGGTCTGCGCTCTGCTCTTTGACGGCGCCCATCGGGTGCCCAACCACAAGGGCTGGGTTTTTTGCGCCGGGGGCGAGGTTTTTCGGCATGAACAAATGGCCCGCCACCGCCATGCCGTACTGGTTGTTGAAGGTGACGTTTTGCACCGTCACTTTGTCGCTTTTGTAGAAGTTGTCAGCACCGTTGGACATATCGGCTCCCAATGAAGAAAAAGACGTCAGCAGCACGCTCAGGGCGAGCAAAAGGCTTTTCATGGCGTGATCCCGGATAAGGTTGGTCCGCGCATTTTCCCGGCATGGACCGGCGTTCTGTAGTGCGTTCCAGTGGATTACTTGCCTGATCCTCTGAGTCTTGTGGGTTGTCGGTGACACTTGCTTGGTGTGCGCGGTACAGTTCGGTCACGCGTTAAAAGAGCCTTTTATGACGATTAATCCATTGCCCCTGGACGCCTTGATCCAGGCGATCAACGCGCAGGTCACGGCGCCCGGCGATTACCCCATGCCAGTCCCGGGCCTGGGCTTTTATCGGCGTGAGCAGCCGGCAGCGCCGGTGGTGTGCATGGTCGAGCCGTGCGTCGTGCTGGTCGCCCAGGGTGAAAAACAACTGTGGGTTGGCGGTGAAGGCTACCCCTATGACCCGACGCGGTTTCTGCTGACGTCTTTGGATATCCCGGCCAACTCCGAAGTGCTGGTTGCCAGCCCGACCCGGCCCTGCCTGGGCCTGACCTACAAACTGGACCTGCGCATCCTCGCCGAGCTGATCGCCCAGAGTGAGTTGCCGCCCACTCGGGAGCGGGCAGTGATGAAAGGGGTGGGAATCGGCACGGTCACCGAAGGCATGCTGGCAGCGTTCGCACGCTTGGTCGCTTTGCTGGACGAACCCGAGGCGATCCCGGTACTCGCGCCGTTGATTCAGCGTGAAATCCACTACCGGCTGTTAAACACCGACCAGGCCGGGCGCCTGCGCAGGATCTGCGCCGTTGACGGGCAGGGCTATCGGATCGCCAAGGCGATCGATTGGCTGAAGCTCAACTACACCGCACCGTTGCGGGTGGAGGAGTTGGCGGCGCGGGTGCAGATGAGCGCTGCCACCTTTCATCATCACTTTCGTCACCTGACCGCGATGAGCCCTTTGCAGTATCAGAAATGGCTGCGCTTGAATGAAGCGCGGCGCTTGATGCTCAACGAACATCAAGACGTGTCCAGTGCGGCGTTCAAGGTGGGTTATGAAAGCCCGTCACAGTTCAGTCGTGAGTACAGCCGGCTGTTCGGTGTGCCGCCCAAGCGCGACATGGCCGCCTTGCGCGGCAAGCTCACTGATCAACCGAGCTCAAGTTAGCGAAAAAAATACAGCCGATCAGCCGCGCAAACAGGCTCAGGGTTTCCGGCAGGTTGGGGTCTTCAAACAGCATCGCGCGTGAATCCAGCGCGCACAATGCGCCGAACAGGCGCCCATCAGGCAGGAATATCGGCGCACCGGCGTAGCTTTCGATGGCGAACTGCTTGACCACCGGGCGCGCGGCGAAGCGGCCGTTGTGGCTGATCTGCGGGATGAACAGGGTCTGCGGGTTGATGCAGAACTCACTGCACAGTGTGGTTTCGAGGTCGAGCACGTCGTCGACATGAATGCCCATATCGGCCGTGTCGTGCACCGAGCAGACGACCCACTCAAGGTCAGTGAATTTGGCGATGCCGGCAAAGCGCATGCCGGTCAGGCGGGTAACCAGTTGCAGGATGCTGGTAGTGGCTTCTATTTCGGCGATGGCAGCGCGTTCGTCGGCGCTGAGTAGCGAGTGTGCTGCGGTGACGCTTGGAACCATGTTCAGGCACTCCAAAGGCATGGCGGCAGGGGCCGCCACACCAGGTCAGTAGTCAGTTGATGCGTGGGTGCTGCTGCACCAGGTTCTGGCGCTTGGCTTCCAGTTCGGCAATCTGAGTGTCGATGTCTTCGATCTTCTGCTCGATATTGTCGTGGTGCTCTTGCAGTATTTCCTTGGCTTCTGCCATGTCCGAGGCCGCAGGCGCGGCGCCGCGCAGTGGCTTGTTGGCGGTTTCCTTCATGGTCAGGCCCGTGATCAAGCCGACCACGGCAAACACCATCAGGTAGTAGGCGGGCATGAACAGGTCGTTGGTGCTTTCCACCAGCCACGCCACGGCGGTGGGGGTGACACCGGCGATCAATACCGAGACGTTGAACGCACTGGCCAGCGCGCTGTAGCGCAGGTGCGTGGGGAACATAGCCGGCAGGGTCGAGGCCATCACGCCGATAAAGAAGTTGAGGACCACCGCCAGGATCAGCAGGCCGGCGAAGATCAGGCCGATCTTGCCGCTGGTGATCAGCATGAACGCCGGAATGGACAGGAACAGCAGGCCCACGCTGCCGGCGATGATGAAGGGTTTTCGGCCGATCTTGTCACTCACAAAACCAATGAACGGTTGCACGAACAGCATGCCGACCATGATCGCGATGATGATCAGTACGCCGCTGTTTTCTTTGTAATGCAGGTTGTGCGACAGGTAGCTGGGCATATACGTGAGCAGCATGTAGTACGTCACGTTGGTGGCCGCGACGATACCGATGCAGGTCAGCAGGCTGCGCCAATGCTGGGTCGCGACTTCCTTGAACGAGACTTTGGGGCCGTGGGTCAGGCCCTGGCGGTCGCCTTGTTCGAGTTTGTCCATGTGCTGCTGGAAGGCCGGGGTTTCTTCCAGCGCGTGACGCAGGTACAGGCCGATGATGCCCAGGGGCAGGGCGAGGAAGAACGGCAGGCGCCAGCCCCAGGCCTCGAAGTCGGCTTCACCGAGGATCGTCGAGATCAGTACCACGACGCCGGCACCGAGCACAAAACCGGCGATGGAGCCGAAGTCCAGCCAGCTGCCAAGGAACCCGCGTTTACGGTCCGGCGCATATTCGGCGACAAAGATCGAGGCGCCGGTGTATTCACCGCCCACCGAGAAGCCCTGGGCCATTTTGCACAACAGCAGCAGGATCGGCGCCCAGATGCCTATCGAGGCGTAGCCGGGGATCAGGCCGATGGCGAAGGTGCTCAGGGACATGATCACGATGGTGGCGGCCAATACTTTCTGCCGCCCGTATTTGTCACCCAGGGCACCGAAGAACAGGCCGCCCAGCGGGCGAATCAGGAAGGGCACGGAGAAGGTACCCAAGGCAGCGATCATTTGTACGCTGGGCGAGGCGTCGGGGAAGAACACCTTGCCGAGCACATAGGCGACGAACCCGTAGACACCAAAGTCGAACCACTCCATGGCGTTACCCAGTGCGGCGGCGGTGATCGCCTTGCGCACCTTGGTATCGTCGACGATGGTGATGTCTTTCAAACCGATGGGTTTGACGCTTTTCTTACGTAATTTCATGCGGGTCACTCTAAAACTGAACAGGGGAGGTGCCATCGTTGCGATGGCACCGCTCTGTCAGTTCAGATACAAGCCGACATGAAATAATTCACCTCTATTTGCGTTTTTTTGCTGATGCGTTGAACTTCATGGCATCAACAAGGAATTATGCGCATGCCTGACACCCTCTCACGCCTGATCTACCGCAAGCCCGAAGCCAACGATGTGCAGCGATTGTTCGCGATCTTCGGTGACCCGCAGACAAATATGTTCAACCCCGCAGGGCCGATGGCCAGCCTGGAGCACGCCCAGCGTGTGCTCAACCATTGGCTCGAACAGTGGGCCGCCCAGGGTTATGGCTGGTGGGCGATCGCCCGTAAGGAGCAGCCTGGGCACCTCATTGGCTTTGGCGGCATAGCGCCGCTTAATTACCTGACCGAGCGGCGCATCAACCTGGGTTATCGCTTCGCCGTGGAGGCGTGGGGGCAGGGCTACGCCACCGAGCTGGGTCGGGATGCGCTGGCGCTGGCCTTCCAAACACTGAATCTGCCGGAGGTTTTCGGTCTGGTGCGACCCGATCATGCGGCTTCGATCCGTGTGTTGGAAAAGCTAGGCATGCAGCCCTACGGCCTGCTCGACGATGTACCGGGCAAGGCGCCTAGCCGGGTGTTTCGCGTTTGTCATCCTACAACCGCTTTGAACTGATTGTTTATACGCCCAAGTAATACCTGAAGAAACGGCAATCTTTCAGATTGACACCGCCAAGGCGCCCGGCTATAAAAGTCGCAGTTGTACGACGACATATGACGTTACATATGTCCTATCTAACAAAAATAAAAAGTGATGCCATGAATTTGAATGAGCCCATCAACGCCCACCGCGTCGGCCAGGCAGTCGGCAACTATCGCTGGACCATCTGCGCGATGTTGTTCTTTGCCACCACCGTCAATTACCTCGACCGCCAGGTGCTCAGCCTCTTGGCGCCGCAACTGTCGACGCAATTTGGCTGGAGCAACACCGATTACGCCAACATCGCTGCGGTGTTCCAGTTCGTTTATGCGATTGCCATGCTGTTTGCCGGGCGGTTTGTCGACAAGATCGGCACCAAGGCGGCCTATGTGGTGGCGATTGCCATCTGGTCCACCGGCGCGATCATGCATGCGTTCTCGGTGCCGATGGGCGCGGGGATTGCCTCGCTCAGCGCCGCCATCGGCCTGGCGGTGATTCCGGTATCGATTGCTGGCTTTATGCTCTCCCGCGCCGTGCTGGCGATTGGCGAGGCGGGCAACTTCCCCATCGCGATCAAGGCTACTGCGGAATATTTCCCGAAAAAAGAACGCTCCCTGGCCACCGGCATCTTCAACTCCGGCGCCAACGTGGGTGCAATCCTCGCGCCGATCTGTGTGCCGCTGATTGCCGGCATGTGGGGCTGGGAAGCCGCGTTTATCGTGATCGGCATGCTCGGGTTTGTGTGGGTGGCGGTGTGGTCGATGCTCTATGAGAAACCGGAGCAGCAAAAGCGCTTGTCCGCCGAAGAACTCGCCTACATTCGCAGTGACCAGACCGTACAGCCTTTCGCGCCTGAGCCTGTGGGGGCGACGCCGAAAAAAGTCTCGTGGTTCAAGCTGCTGACCTACCGCCAGACCTGGGCGTTCGCCTTCGGCAAGTTCATGACCGACGGCGTGTGGTGGTTTTTCCTGTTCTGGCTGCCCACGTACCTGTCGGCGCAATACAACATGAAAGGCGCGGATATCGTGATGCCGTTGGCCGTGCTGTACAGCATGACCATGGTCGGCAGTATCGGCGGCGGCTGGTTCCCCAGCTACTTTATGGCGCGCGGTGATGCCCCGTATGACGGCCGCATGAAAGCCATGCTGGTGATCGCGCTGTTCCCTCTGGTGGTGCTGTTGGCGCAACCGTTCGGTTACCTGAGCTTCTGGGTGCCGGTGTTGTTGATCGGCGTGGGCGCCTCGGCGCACCAGGCGTGGTCGTGCAATATCTTCACCACCGTGTCGGATATGTTCCCGCAAAAAACCGTGGCGTCGGTGGTCGGCATCGGCGGTATGGCGGGCGGCCTGGGCGGTGTGGTGATGACCAAGATCGGTGGCTGGGTGTTCGACTACTACAAGTCCATCAACGACATTCACACCGGCTATATGATCATGTTTGCGATTTGTGCCTTGGCGTACCTGGTCGCGTGGAGCGTGATGAAGGCGCTGGTGCCGCGGCATAAGGAAATCACTGACCTGTAAACCCGTCCCCTGTGGCGAGGGCGCTTGCTCCCGTTGGACTGCGTAGCAGTCCCATGCTCTTGAAGCAAAGAGCAGGGGCCGCTTCGCAGCCCAGCGGGAGCAAGCTCCCTCGCCACAGTGACAAGGTTCAACGGCGGTTACCGATTGCGTGTCACCCGCCAAACGGTGTTGGCCAAGTCGTCAGCAATGATCAGCGCACCTTTGGGGTCGACCGTCACGCCCACCGGGCGGCCACGGGTCTTTCCGTCGTCGCCACGGAAACCGGTGGCGAAATCAATCGGTTCGCCAGCCGGCTTGCCGTTGCTGAACGGTACGAAGATCACCTTGTAGCCCACCGGGTTGTCGCGGTTCCAGCTGCCGTGTTCGCCGACAAACACGCCGTCGGCGAATTGTTCACCCATGGCCGGTATCGAAAAATCCACGCCCAGTGCCGCAACGTGCGAGCCCAGGCTGTAATCCGGCTTGATCGCGGCCGCCACTTTCAGTGGGTTCTGCGGTTGCGCGCGGGGGTCGACGTTCTGGCCCCAGTAGCTGTAGGGCCAGCCGTAGAAGGCGCCTTCGCGCACTGAGGTGAGGTAGTCCGGCACCAGGTCGGGGCCGAGTTCATCGCGTTCGTTGACCACCGTCCACAATTGCCCCGAGCCCGGCTGAATGGTCAGTGCGGTCGGGTTGCGCAGGCCGGTGGCGTAGGGCTTGTGCGCGCCGCTGGCTGCGTCGATCTGCCAGACCATGGCGCGGTCGATCTCCACTTCCATGCCGCGCTCGGTGATGTTGCTGTTGGAGCCAATGCCCACATAGAGCTGGCGCCCGTCTTCGCTGATGGCCAGGGATTTGGTCCAGTGATGGTTGATCTGCGCCGGCAGGTCGGTGATTTTGGTCGGCGCGCCGCTGGCTTGGGTCTGGCCGTCGGTATAGTCGAAGCGCACCAGGGCATCCTGGTTGGCCACGTACAGCTTGCCGTCGGCGAAAGCCAGGCCATAGGGCGCGTTGAGGTTGTCGGCAAACACGGTCTTGAGCTCGTAGTTGCCGTCACCGTCGGCATCGCGCAGCAACGTGATGCGGTTGCCACCCTTGACCTTGGTGTTGCCCTGAGCCTTGATCACGCTGGCGATTACATCCTTGGGCTTGAGCTTGGCCGCACTGCCGCCACGGCCTTCGGCGACGAGGATATCGCCATTGGGCAGCACCAGGGTTTGCCGAGGAATGGCCAGGTCGGTGGCGATGGCCGTGACGCTGTAGCCTTGCGGCACCGTGGGTTTTTGCTCGCCCCAGGGTGTCGGCTCGGCAATCTTCATGCTCGGCAGCAGGCTGCTTTGTTGCTCGGGCAGTTTGGGATCGGGACCGCGTGCCTGGGTTTTGTCGCCGGCGTCGCCACACGCGCTCAGCAACAGCGCTGCGCTCAGTAAGGTCAGCGTATTGAGTGGGTTCATTTGGCAGCTCCCGAGCGCAGGTTGGTCAGGCCGACCCATGTGGCAAAAATCGCCAGAACCGTCACGATCACCGACAGTACCAGGCCAACAGGCATCATGGCGTAGGCGTCCTTGGCATGTTGGAAGGCGTTGACCAGCCCGAGTCCCCAGGTGATCAGTAACAGCAGGAAGTACGCGGCGGGGCGTCCGCCTTTATGCTCGGCGCGCACCAGGTTGACCAGCGCGAACAACAATGCAAAGCCACAAAACACCAAGGCACCGGCGATCAGCCAGGACGCGAAGTTGGCCCATTGGATCTGATAGGTCTGGCCGTAGGCGATGTCACTGAGCAACGCACCGAGAAACAGCGGCACGGTGCCGGCCAACAGGGTCGAGTGCAGCGGGCCAGGCCTGACGAGTGGGTAGGCGGGAAGGGTGGTCATAGGGTCGCGGCTCCTTGTTTTATCCAACGCCCCGGGGCGGGGCAGCGCATAGGGAAGGAGCGTAGAGCCTGGCGGATAGTTCAGCGCAATTCGTGTCGAAATATTATTTCAGGGTTTGAGAGGGCTTTAACGGGTCCACACATAGCGCACCTCTTCCAGCGTCACGCCACCGCGCACCAGCGTGCGACGGCTACCTGGGTCTTCAGTGCCGCCAAAGCGTGTATAGAAACGTACGGCTCTTTGGTTGGCGGCTAAAACCCATAAGGAAATGCGTTTATAACCCTGTTCAACCAAACGTTGGAAACCCGCCTGCCACAATTGCGCGCCGATGCCGTGACCCCAGTAGTCCGCCAACACGTAGATAGCCATGACCTCTCCCGATGCGACCTCGGGCGTGTCCGTATCCCGGCAAAGGCCCAGCGACAGCCAGCCGATAACGTTGCCATCCACTTCGGCGACTAATACGCCAGCGTCTTGGCTTTCAATCAAGCGCGCCCAGTTAGCCTCTTTCTGCGGCAGTGTTGTGCTCAGCGAGGCCAGAAAATCTGCTGGCATCAGGTCTACATAAGCCTGTTGCCAACTGCTCACATGCACCTGAGCGATGTGCTTGGCGTCCTTGGGCAATGCATCACGAATCATAACCATCCCTTGTCGTTAATTTGTCGAAACCAGGGTGCCCATTCACTGTTACAGAATAGGTTCTCATTATGCAGAGCCCTGAAAACTGGCATGCTTCAGGGCCTGACAAAAGGAACCGTGTCCATGCCAACCCTGCACCTGCTGTGCGGCAAGATCGCCTCCGGCAAATCCACCCTGGCCAACACTTTGGCCGCTGAACACGCCGCCATCCTGTTGAGCGAAGACCATTGGCTCGCCACCCTTTACCCCGGTGAAGTCCTCTCGATTGCCGATTACGTGAGCTGCGCCCAGCGTATTCGAGGTGTGCTCGGGCCGTTGGTGATCAACGTGCTGCGATCGGGCATCAGCGTTGTGTTGGACTTCCCGGCCAATACGCTGGCTAATCGCGAGTGGCTGCTGAGCTTGGCCCAGGCTGCGCGAGCGCCGCACTGCCTGCACTATCTGGAGCTGGATGACGCCACCTGCCGCAGCCGTTTACAGGCGCGCAATGCCCAGGGCGAGCATGATTTCGCCGCCACCGACGCCGAGTTTGACCTGATCACCCGCCATTTCTGTGTGCCGAGTGAGGCGGAAGGCCTGGTGATCGAGGTGCATCACCCATGAGTACGGTGACCGGTGTGGATGCCCAGGGCTGTGTGCTGACGCTGGGCAATGCCGCCTTCCAGCCTGAGTTTGAGCCGCTGCTGGCGGATGTTATCGCCAGCCTCTCCCAGTCCGGGCTGGACGGCATTTATGTGTATGGCAGTGTCGCCAGGGGCGAAGCCCGCCCAGGTGAGTCGGACCTGGACCTTAGCCTGATTCTGCTCGAACCGCCGGATGCACAGGTATTGGCACACTTGGAAACGCTGCGCCAGGCGCTGGAGCAACGCCACCCGGTGGTCACCAAGATTGACTTCGATATCGGCCACCGCGCCGAAGTACTGGCGCCCGAAAATGCAAATAAATGGGGTTTCTGGCTCAAGCATCATTGCCGTTGTGTGTGGGGCGAGGATCTTTCGCTGCGCTTTGAACGCTTCCAGCCTTCGCGCGAAATCGCCCTGGCGTTGAATGGTGATTTTGAATCCGTGTTGAGCGGCTATCTCAACCTCATCCATCAGGCCAATACCCCAACCGAGCGCCTGCGGCTGCAACGCGAAGCGGCTCGCAAGCTGATTCGAGCGACCAACATATTGCGCGGCCCCGACGCGCCCTGGCCGTACACCCTCGAAGAGCACGTTGCCTTGTTCGTACAGCATCACCCCGCGATGCGCATCCAGATCGCGTATTTCCTGTTCGAGGCGCGAAACCCGAGTGCCGTGGGCGAGCCCTTCAGCGTGCGACTGCAAACCTTTATCGACTGGATGGTTTCACAGCAGGTATAGACAGCAGGTATAGATAGGTAATTTGGCACTCAGGCTCACTTTACCTACGCTGCGCACATCAGGATTTAAAACGCCCGACCAAGCCATTCAGCTCCTGCGACAGGCTCGATAACCGCCCCGAATCATCCTGCGCAGCATTGGCCAGGCTCTCCACCAACCTTGCCTCGTCATAGATCTGCTGGATATGGCGGTTGATTTCTTCGGCCACGCTGTGTTGTTCCTCGGCGGCGGCGGAAATCTGCAGGTTCTGGTCGCGGATCTCGTTTACCGACAACTGGATGCCCTCGAAACTGTCCCGCGCGTTTTCGATGGACGACACGCTGGCGCGGGACAGGTCCAGGCAACTGCTCATCTTCTGGGTGACTTCTTCGGTCTTGCTGCCGAGGGTGCCGAGCAACTGCTCGATCTCGCCGGTGGAGTCGGAGGTGCGCTTGGCCAGTGCGCGCACTTCGTCGGCCACCACGGCAAAACCACGGCCCTGATCACCGGCGCGGGCGGCTTCGATGGCGGCGTTGAGGGCCAGCAGGTTGGTCTGCTCGGCGATGGCGCGAATAGTGCCGAGGATCTGGTTGATGCTGCGGCTGCCGGCTTCCAGCTCGACCATGGCCTGGGATGACTCGGTCAGGCGGCGGCCCAGGCGGTTGACGTTATCGGTGGTGACTTCGATCTGCTGTTTGCCTTCGGCCACACGGCGATGGCCGTTCTCGGCCGACTCCGCCGCGCCGCTGCACGAGCGTGCGACTTCGTTGGCGGTGGCGACCATTTCATTGAACGCGGTAGACACCAATTCCACCGCCTCACGCTGGCGCCCGGCGGCTTCGTTCATGTTGTGTGCCACTTCGCTGTTGACCCGTGACGCGTCCTGAAGATTGGTGGAGGCCGCGCCAATATGCTGGATCAGCTGACGGATTGCGGCGAGGAATTTATTGAACCAGCCCGCCAGCTCGGCAGTTTCATCCTTGCCCTGTACTTGCAGCTCATGGCGCAAATCGCCTTCACCCTGGGCGATGGACTGCAAGCCGGTACTGACCTGGCCGATCGGTTTGACGATCACCTTGGAAAACGCCGCGGCGATCAGCCCGAAGATCAGCACCAGCACGGCCACGATTGCCGTGGTCAGGTAGGTCATGCGCGTCGCCGCTGCCATGACTTCGCTGTATTCGATCAGCCCCACATACCGCCAGCCCAGGCCCGGCGAGGTCCACACGTTGGCCATGTAGCGCACGCCGTCGATGACCACCTCGGTTGAGCCCTGGGGCGTCTCGGCCAAGTGCGCATACGGCGCGCCGAGGTCCTTGAGCGGCTTGAAGTTGTGCGCGGCGTTGCGCGGGTCGACCAGCACCACGCCGTCTTCGATCAACATCACGTAGCCGCTTTCACCCAGCTTGATGCTCTTGAGCAATTCGGTGAGGTTCTTCAGCGACACGCTGACCACGAACACGCCCTTGGCCTTGCCGCTGCTATCGAGCAGCGCACGTGCGGTGCCCACCAGCGCCACATCATCCTTGTCGTAGTAGTAAGCGGGTGTGCGCACGGTCTTGTTGGGGCTGGCCATGGCAGCCTTGTACCAGGGGCGGGTGCGCGGGTCGTATTTGGCCAGTTGTGGGTCATCGGGCCATTTGGCGTAGGTGCCGTCTTCGAGGCCAATGGACAGAATCGCAGCGGAAGGGTGGGTGGCGCCAAAACGGGCAAACTGGTCGATTACCTGCTGCGCCTGGGCGGGCATTGGCTGACTCGCGGCGTTTGCAGGCTGATAATCTTTTAGAGTGTTCACTGAAGTGTATACAGGATCAGCGGACATTTGATCGACGTTCTGCAAGGTGCCGTCGAAGAATTGCCGGATATTGCCATCGATCTGACGTATTTCGCGGGTGCTGCCATCAATAAACTGATCGACCGCCTGAGTCCGCGTGTTCATGACGGAGATAACTGCAACCAGGCTAACCGGGATAAAGGCGACAGAGACGAACGCGAGAACGAGCTTGTTTTTTATTTTCATCGAGACGACCACTGGGCGAAGAGGCGATTTGATATCACTGACTGTCTCGGCCCGAGGGTTATAAAGCTTTAGCTTTATTTTGTGTACAACAACAATTGATTTTGTCCTGAGAAATTAACCTGCCGGAAGGCGCACTTGGATTAACCCTTGATTGCCTTCAAGGCAGCCTTCAGGCCGCCGGTCGCGCTGGTCAGCGGCGTCGGCCCTGCCGTCACGAGAGCAGCGGCCCCGGCCATGGAGGCTTGGGCCAGCGCAATCACGGATGCGCCATCGATATAGGCCTGATCGGCCGCCCTGGCGATGGTCGACAGGTAGCCATCAATATCGCCCGCCTTGAACAGCGCCCAGGCGCCTGGAACCAGCTGCACGTCAACGGTTGCGTCTGAGTGCAACGCTGCGCGGTGGAACAGGCTCGAGGTGGGGGCGAGGGTGGTTTCGACGGCGCATAACACCACAACCTTGCCGCCTGCTTGAACGGCTGTGAGAGCGAGGGCTTGGTCCGCCCTGAGGATGGATGACTGGGTACACTCGTCAAGCTCATCAACCGATGGCCCCAACGTCGAGCAGGTGAGTACCACGACGTCAGCGTGTTGAGCGAGTGAAAGTAATGCGTTGGCGGTTGAGGCCGCAATTTCAGGCGTGAGATTACCCATTTCTTCCGCCGCAGCCAGAAGGTCGGTACGCACTTCATGCTGCAAAACGGCGGGTGCGATTCCCAGTGCTTGTGCGGCTGCGTCGAAGACGGCAATGTTGCTGGCTGCGGTATGAAGGCAGGTGATTCGCATAGGGGGTCGCCAGGTTGGAAGTGCTGAGCCCCACAGTGTTATCACAGTTAAGATGCCGTCGACATCTTCTCATTAAGGACAATGCATGCCACTGATCACGGAACGTGTAGCGCTGGCCCGCAACGGCGCCAACGATAAGGTTATTTGCCGCATGGCCTCAGGCTGGGCGGTGATGGGCGATGTGCAGTTCTTGCCGGGCTATTGTTTGTTGTTGCCCGACCCGGTGGTTGCCAGCCTCAATGATCTGGATGCCGAGGCGCGTGCAATCTACCTGCTCGATATGGCGCGCCTTGGCGATGCCGTGCTGGCGGCTACCGGTGCCCTGCGCATGAACTACGAGATTCTGGGCAACTCGGAACCGGAGTTGCATTGCCATATTTTCCCGCGTTACGCCTCGGAGCCGGAGGGCAAACGCAAGATGCCGGTGTGGTTCTACGACTGGAAAACCGCCATACCTTACGCTGAAGATCAACACGGTGAGTTGCGCAACACGATCGCGCAGTTACTCAAATCCGCCATGGAAGCTGGATGATGCATAGAAATAATCTGGTCCCGGAATTGATGGTGACCGACCTGAACTGCAGCCTTGAGTTCTGGGTCGGTTGTCTGGGGTTCACGGTGGCTTATCAGCGCCTGGAAGACGGCTTCGCGTATCTTGACCTGGACGGAGCCCAGGTGATGCTTGAACAAGTCGACCCACTCGCCAGTCAATGGCTCACGGGGGCGTTGGAACGGCCATTCGGGCGCGGCATGAACCTGCAAATTGATGTCGTGGCGGTACATCCGGTTATTCAACGGCTGGAGAGGGCGGCCTATCCCGTGTTCAAGGCCTGCAAAGACGTGTGGTACCGGGCAGGCGAGGTCGAGGTTGGGCAGCGCGAGTTTCTGGTGCAGGACCCGGATGGTTATCTGGTAAGACTGGTAGAGCGGCTTGGTGAAAGGACGAGAGACAATGCGTGAGCGCAAGGCGGCACGCCTTTTGGTGATCAGCCCGGCTCGAAAAGTGCTGCTGTTCCGGTTCGTCCACAAGGACGGGGCACTGGCCGGCAGGAATTACTGGGCGACGCCCGGCGGCGGTGTTGAAGCCGGGGAAACCTTTCACACCGCTGCGATCCGTGAGCTGCGCGAAGAGACCGGCATTGTGGTCAGTGACGTACAAGCGCCGGTAGCAGATCGCCGATTTGAGCTGATGCTACCCAGTGGTGAAACGGTGTTGGCCATTGAGCAGTACTTTGTTGTGCAGGCGCAAAACGAGCACCTGTCGCGAGACGAATGGACAGTGCAAGAAGCCCAGGTCATGGCGGATCACCATTGGTGGTCCACCGAGGAGCTGCATTCGACGGCAGACACGGTATGGCCAGAAGGGCTTATCGACATGCTCGCGCAGGCAGGCGTTTTTTAAAGCATGGCCAGGATATCGGCAGTGGCTGTGACCCTGGCGTAATCCATCGCCAGGTTGCTCAGCGACAGTGCATGCACATCCTCGGCAGGCCAGAGGCGGCCCGATAAATCGGCTTGATCAAAGGTGTAGCAGGCGTCCGCCGCCACTGTTACCTCAAAACCCAGGTTGCCGCCGGAGCGCGCCGTAGACTCGACAGAGTTGTTGGTGATCACCCCAACGATCACCAATTGCCGGATCCCACGCACATGCAGCCAACGCTCCAGGCCGGTGGCGGCGAACGCATCCGGGACGTTTTTTTCCACCACATGCTCATGCTTGAGCGGTGCCAGTGCCGGCTGGAACTCACAGCCCGGTTGGCCCGGCCAAAACACCGAGCCTTCGCTGCGGGACATGTGCCTTACATGCACCACGGGGCGATTGGACTGCCGCCATGCACGCTGCAGGTGCTGTATCTGCACCTCGGCGTCGGGGTTATTGCGGCGCCCCAGCGTGGGGTCATTCATGCCTTGCTGCATGTCGATGATCAACAACGCGGCGTTTGTGGCTAGCGGTTCCATGGCACATCCTTTAGCTGGATCAGGCGCGAAACATAGCAGCGATTGGGCGTGCTTAAACAGGTCTATTGTTCGAAGCTCATTTGCACGATGCACATCGATCCAAAGTGGGAGCTGGCTTGCCTGCGATAGCGGTCTATCAGTGCATAAATCTGTTACTGACCCACCGCCATCGCAGGCAAGCCAGCTCCCACAGTCGCCGATACTCCCATCGAGCGCTGGTGCCTTCAATCGCCGTGTGAACCTTGCGCTACGGCTTCGTAAGCAATCAGGGCCGATTGAGTGTATTCACATAAGCACTGAACATAGCGGCCATGCCATTGGCATACACCTCGATTTCGGCAGCGGTGCGCGGGCTGAAGGAAAAGTCCTTGCCCACGCAACCCAGCGTGCTGCGGATCAGGTCACACGCCAGTGCGCGGGTTGCGTCGGGCACCTCGGGCAGCAACTCGTGCATGAAGGTCTCAAAGGCTTGCCGGCCGGCCGCGCGCACTTGCACGGCTTCCGGTGCATCGCGGTACAGCGGCGCCGCGTCGTGGAGCGCACCGCGCATCAGCGCCTCTTCGCACTCGGAATGAATAAATGCATGCACCAGTGTGCGCAGGCGGGTCAGCGGCGCTATTTCGGTTTTTTCGAGGATGTCGCGCAGCATTTGGGTGGTCTGCTGCCACTCATCGCTCTGCAATCGAAACAGGATCGCGGCCTTGTTGGGGAAATATTGATACACCGAACCGACACTCACGCCGGCTTTTTCCGCGACCCGCGCGGTGGTGAAACGCGTAGCGCCTTCCTTGGCCAAAACCTGAATAGCGGCTTCGAGAATCGCCGCCACCAACTCGGTCGAGCGTGCTTGTTGTGGCTGTTTGCGCGAGGCAATACGGGGCGTCTGGCGGGTGGTCATTTCGGGTTCCGAGCGCTGGGCGAACGCGAATAGCGAAGGCGATGAATCACTCGCATACTTTTAATGCGACGAATTAATCGCATCTTAGTCCCCATTCGACGGAAATCAATCATGACCACCCTGACCACCGCGCCTCTTGCAGCCCTGATCGAACGCCTCTACGCCCAAGCCAATGCGGCGACCAGCCCGCTCATCGATACTGTATCGCCGCAAGAGCGCAACCGCCTGATGTACAGCAAAACCGAGTACCTTGAGCTTTACACGATGCTCAAGGATCTGTGGCTGCCTGTATCGCGTGACACCGGCAACCTGCTCTATATGCTGGCCCGCAGCAGCCATGCAAAAGCTATTGTCGAGTTCGGCACCTCGTTCGGGTTGTCCACCTTGTTCCTGGCTGCCGCGCTGCGCGACAACGGCGGCGGCGTGTTGATCGGCAGCGAATTCGAACCGTCAAAGATTGCCCTGGCGCGCGAACATTTCATCGAAGGCGGCGTCAGCGACCTGATCGAGGTGCGCGAAGGCGACGCGCTGGTCTCATTGGCTGCAAACCTGCCGCAAACGGTCGACCTGCTGCTGCTCGATGGCGCCAAGTCGCTGTATGGCGATGTGTTGAACCTGGTAGAGAAGCACCTGCGGCCGGGCGCGCTGGTGGTGGCTGACAACACCAACTACTGCCCTGAATACCTGGCGCACGTGCGCGAACCTGGGAACGGCTATCTGTCGGTGCCGTTTGCCGATGATATCGAACTGTCGATCCGCCTCGGCTAAGGTTCAGCGCTTGCTCAATGCCAAGCGCGCGGCGAACAACACGAAGATCATGCCGGTGGTGCGGTCCATCCACCGGATCACCTTTTCCCTGCGCAGGAAACCGGACAGCGGTCGGGTGGCGCCAATCAGCAGCAGTGACCACAGCAGGCCCAGCAGCACATGAATGCTGACCAGGCCAAAGGTCCAGGCAATCAGCGGCTGGCCTTGGGGGATGAATTGCGGCAGGAAGGACACGTAGAAGATGCCCACTTTGGGATTCAGCACATTGCCCAGCATGCCCTTGAGGAACCAGTTGCCGCCCGGTTTGCCCTCGGCTTTGGCGGGTGACAGTGAGCGGCGTGGGCGCACCAACATGTTCAGGCCCAGCCACGCGAGATAAGCCGCGCCGCAATATTTGAGCAGGTTGTACGCCAGCTCCGACACTGCAATCAAAGCGCCCAGGCCAAACGCCACGGCCGCGCCCCACAGCAAGCAACCGGCGTTGATGCCGAAGGTGGCGTGCAGCGCCTGGCGTTTGCCTTCGACTGTGGCGGTGCGCAGCACCAGCGCGGTATCCAGCCCCGGCGTGAGCGTGAGCAGGGTGGCGGCGAAGGTAAAGGCGAGGAGGTTATCGGTAATGGACATGGGCCGATGGCTCAAAGTGTGGTGGGTGGACGTTAGCACCGATCGGCAGCCGATTCGCAAAACCCTGAGACTTCCCGGCGAAAATCTTCATAATGGCGGCCAATTTGTTTAGCTCGTTATTCTGGTGTGCCCGCATGGAAATTAAGGTCAACTTTCTCGACAACCTTCGGCTTGAAGCCAAGTTCGATGACTTCACGGTGATTGCCGACCAGCCGATTCGCTACAAAGGCGACGGTTCGGCCCCGGGTCCGTTCGATTACTTCCTGGCTTCGTCGGCGTTGTGCGCGGCGTACTTTGTGAAGCTGTACTGCGCAACACGCAATATTCCCACCGAGAATATTCGCCTGTCACAGAACAACATCGTTGATCCGGAAAACCGCTACAACCAGATCTTCAAGATCCAGGTCGAGTTGCCAGCGGACATCTCCGACAAGGACCGCCAGGGCATCCTGCGTTCCATCGACCGCTGCACCGTGAAGAAAGTCGTGCAGGCCGGGCCGGAATTTGTGATCGAGGAAGTGGAAAACCTCGACGCGGATGCGCAGGCATTGTTGATGCCCAATTCCACCTCCGAGGCGGGCACCTACATCGCCGGCAAGGACCTGCCGCTGGAGCAGACCATCGCCAATATGTCCGGCATTCTCGCCGGCCTGGGCATGAAGATTGAAATCGCCTCGTGGCGCAATATCGTGCCCAACGTGTGGTCGTTGCATATCCGCGACGCACACTCGCCGATGTGTTTCACCAACGGCAAGGGCGCAACCAAGGAAGGCGCATTGGCGTCTGCCCTGGGCGAGTTTATCGAGCGGCTTAACTGCAACTTCTTCTACAACGACCAGTTCTGGGGTGAGGAGCTGGCCAACGCGCCGTTCGTGCATTACCCGGACGAACGCTGGTTCCAGCCTGGGCCCAAGGACGAGCTGCCGAGTGAAATCCTCGATGCCTACTGCCTGAAGGTCTACAACCGTGAGGGCGAGCTGCGTGGCTCGCACCTGTTCGACACCAACTCGGGCAATGAAGAACGCGGGATTGTTGCGCTGCCGTTCGTGCGCCAGTCCGACGGCGAAGTGGTGTATTTCCCGTCCAACCTGATCGAAAACCTCTACCTCAGCAACGGCATGAGCGCGGGCAATACCTTGGCTGAAGCCCAGGTGCAGTGCCTGTCGGAGATCTTCGAGCGCGCCGTGAAGCGCGAAATCATCGAAGGCGAGTTCGCCTTGCCGGACGTGCCCGCAGAAGTGCTGGCCAAATACCCCGGCATTGTCGCGGGTATCGAAGGCCTGGAGGCCCAGGGCTTCCCGGTGCTGGTCAAGGACGCATCCCTGGGCGGCGAGTTCCCGGTGATGTGCGTCACCCTGATGAACCCTCGCACCGGCGGCGTATTCGCCTCGTTCGGCGCACACCCAAGCATGGAAGTGGCGCTGGAACGCAGCCTCACCGAACTGCTCCAGGGCCGCAGTTTTGAAGGTTTGAATGACCTGCCGCAGCCGACCTTTGAAGGGCAGGCGGTGACCGAGCCGAACAACTTTGTCGAGCACTTTATTGACTCAAGCGGCGTGGTGTCGTGGCGCTTCTTCAGTGCGCAGTCGGACTATGAGTTCGTCGAGTGGGACTTCTCGGGCGAAGGTGAAAATTCCAACGCCGAAGAAGCCGCCACCCTGTTCGGCATTCTCGAAGGCATGGGCAAAGAGTCCTATATGGCGGTGTACGAACACCTCGGCGCCACGGCTTGCCGGATCCTGGTGCCGGACTACTCGGAAATCTACCCGGTGGACGACCTGATCTGGGACAACACCAACAAGGCGCTGTTTTTCCGTGCCGATATCCTCAACCTGCACAGCCTTGATGAGGAGGCGCTGCAGGCGTTGGTCGAGCGTCTGATCGAAAGCGAGCTGGACGATTACACCGACATCACCACCTTGATCGGCATTGAGTTCGACGACAACACGGCGTGGGGCCAGTTGACCATCCTGGAGTTGAAACTGCTGATCTTCCTGGCCTTGCAGCAATATGAGGAGGCCAAGGAGTGCGTGGAGATGTTCCTGCAATACAACGACAACACCGCTGAACGCGGCCTGTTCTACCAGGCTGTGAACGCAGTGTTGGAGATGCAGTTGGACGACGACCTGGACCTCGCCGATTACGAGGCCAACTTCCGCCGAATGTTCGGTAACGAGCGGATGGATGCGGTGATGGGTTCGGTCGATGGCAGTGTGCGGTTTTATGGCTTGACCCCGACCAGCATGAAGCTGGAAGGCCTGGATCGGCATTTGCGCTTGATTGAGAGCTATAAAAAACTGCACTCGGCGCGGGCCAACGTCACTTCAGCCTGACACAATCCCCCTTGTGAAAGCTGGCTTGTGTGGGAGCTGGCTTGCCTGCGATAGCATCACCGCGGTGCAACTGATACACCGAGGTGTCTGTATCGCAGGCAAGCCAGCTCCCACAGGCGTCTAGATCAGGGCCAGCGCCTGAGCCAGATCGGCTCTCAAATCTTCCACATCCTCAACCCCCACCGACAACCGCACCAACCCATCGCCGATCCCCAACTGCGCCCGCGTCGCCGCAGGAATGCTTGCATGGGTCATGATCGCCGGGTGTTCGATCAGGCTTTCCACGCCGCCGAGGCTTTCGGCCAACGCGAAAATTTTCACGTTTTCCAGAAAACGTGTGGCACCCGCCAGGTCACTGTTCAAATCCACCGAAATCATCCCGCCAAACCCGCGCATCTGCTTGCGCGCCAGTGCGTGCTGCGGGTGCGAGGCCAGGCCTGGGTAGTACACCCGCGACACTTGCGGCTGCTGTTCCAGCCAGGTGGCCAGGTCCAGTGCGTTGCTGCAATGGCGCTCCATGCGCAGTGCCAGGGTTTTTACCCCGCGCAGGGTCAGGAACGCATCGAACGGGCCGGCAATCGCGCCGACCGAGTTTTGCAAAAAGCCCAGGCGCTCGGCGAGTTCCGGGTTGTGGCCGACGATGGCGATACCGCCGATCACGTCGGAGTGGCCGTTGAGGTATTTGGTGGTGGAGTGCACCACGATGTCGAAGCCCAGCTCCAGTGGGCGCTGGATCCATGGGCTGGCGAAGGTGTTATCGGCCACGCAGATGATGCCGCGATCGCGACAGATACGCGCAATGGCGCTGAGGTCGGTGAGGCTCAGCAGCGGGTTGCTCGGGGTCTCGACCCAGACCATGCGTGTGTCGCTCTGCAGTGAGGCTTCAAAGGCCGACAGGTCGCTTAAATCGACAAAGCTGAAACGGTGCCCGGCACTGCGTTGACGCACCTTGTCGAACAGCCGGAACGTGCCGCCATACAGGTCGTTGCCGGAGACAATATGCGCACCGGCATCCAGCAGTTCCAGCACAGTGGAAATCGCCGCCAGCCCCGAAGCAAACGCAAACGCCGCACTGCCGCCCTCCAGGTCGGCCACGCAGCGCTCGAGGGCAAACCGCGTGGGGTTGTGGGAGCGCCCGTAATCAAACCCCTTGTGTACGCCGGGGCTGTCTTGCAAATAGGTGGAGTTGGCGTAGATCGGCGGCATCAGCGCGCCCGTGGTTGGGTCGGGGGATTGCCCGGCGTGGATCACACGGGTGGCAAACGCGCTTTTATCGGGCAGGCTCATGCAAGGGATCTCCGTAGGTGGTTAAGCAGGTCGACGCGGGTGATCAGGCCATGGAAGCCGGATGTGTCGGCAATAATCGCGACCAGGCCGCGATCCAGTTCCGCCTGCAATTGGGCCAGGCTGGCGCTGGGGGCCAGGGTTTGCAAGGTTTTGCTCATGGCGTCTGCCACCACCATGGAAAAGTGTGTGGCGTCCTGATGCAGGCCCAGCAGGATGTCGGATTCGTCGATGACGCCGACCAATTCACGGCCGTCCACCAGCACCGGTAGCTGCGAGACATCCGCCAGGCGCATGCGCTGGAAGGCGGTGAGCAAGCTGTCGTCGGGGCTCACGCTGATCACCCGGCCGTCTTCGAAGCGCCGCGCGATCAGGTCGCGCAGGTCGCCGTAGTGTTTGTATTGCAACAGGCCCGCGTCGTTCATCCATTGGTCGTTGTAGACCTTGGACAAGTAGCGCGTACCGGTGTCGCAGACGAAGGTGACCACACGTTTTGGCTCGGTTTGTTCGCGGCAGTAACGCAGTGCGGCGGCAAGCAGGGTGCCGGTGGATGAGCCGCCGAGGATGCCTTCGGCCTTGAGTAACTGACGGGCGTGGTCGAAGCTTTCTTCATCGCTGATGGAGTAGGCATGGCGCACACTGGAGAGGTCGGCAATCGAGGGGATAAAGTCTTCGCCGATGCCTTCCACGGCCCAGGAGCCGGGCGTTTCCATGTTGCCGCTGCGGCTGTATTCGGCCATCACCGAGCCCACCGGGTCGGCCAGCACCATTTCCAGTTCGGGCTGCACGCGTTTGAAGAAGCGCGTAAGCCCGGTGAGGGTGCCGGCCGAGCCGACACCGACCACAATCGCGTCCAGATCATGCTGGGTTTGCGCCCAGATTTCCGGGGCGGTGCTGGTTTCGTGGGCCAGCGGGTTGGCGGGGTTGTTGAACTGGTCGGCGAAGAATGAACCGGGAATGTCTTTGGCCAGGCGCGCGGCCACATCCTGGTAGTACTCGGGATGGCCCTTGCCGACATCGGAACGGGTGATGTGTACTTCGGCGCCCATGGCCTTGAGGTGCAAGACCTTTTCAGTCGACATCTTGTCGGGCACCACCAGCACCACACGGTAGCCTTTGGCCCGGCCGACCAGCGCCAGGCCCAGGCCGGTGTTGCCGGCGGTGGCTTCGATAATGGTGCCGCCTGGTTGCAGGCGGCCGTCACGTTCGGCGGCGTCGATCATGGCCAGGCCGATACGGTCCTTGATCGAGCCACCGGGGTTTTGCGATTCCAACTTGAGAAACAGCGTGCAAGGGCCAGTATCGAAACGGCTGACCTTGACCAGCGGCGTGTTGCCGATCAGTTCGAGCACGGCGGGACGTGGGAGGCTGGGCATGAATTCACCTTGGTTGCGAGCAGACAGAGGTGGTGCAGCAAAGTAAAGGCGTGCCTTGGAACATAGGCCGGGATCGCGCCGGTCGCAACCGGGCGGTCCGTTGGATGTCTTTTTTTGGCGCATGAACCCGACAGGGCGTTTACAGCAGCGCGCCCAACGCCTGTTGTACGCGCGCACTGGCAGCTTGCATCGGCGCGCGCAGTTCGCTGCCGATCAAGCCCTGCAACGCCAACCCAGCCTTCACCGGCGCCGGGTTGGGCTCTATGAACATCGTGTTGATCAGCGGCAATAACGTGAAAAACGTCGTCCTGGCCTCGGCCAATTGGTTATCGCGTACTTGCTGGCACAGCGCCACAAAGGCCTCGGTATGCAGATGCGCCGAGGCCGCAATCGCGCCACTGGCGCCCAGGCACAGCGCGTTAAAAATCTGGACGTCTTCGCCGCACAACACATTCACGTCACCACTGGCCAGCAACGCCAGGGTATTGGCCAGGTTGCCGCCACAATCTTTGATCGCGCTGATTCGCGGGTGTTTGACGATGCTCAACAACGTGGCCTGCTCAAAGGTCACGCCGGTGCGGTAGGGAATGTCGTAGAGCACAATCGGCACGCTGGAGGCATCCGCCAACGTGCGGAAAAACGCCTCAAGGCCAGCCTGGGAAGGGCGGATATAGCTGGGCGCGGGCACCAGCAGACCGGCTACCGGGCGCTTGAGAATTTCGCTTTGAAAGTGCAGCAGTTCTATCTGGTTGTTGCCCGCCAGGCCCATCACCACCTGCTGCGCGGGCACCCATTGCAGCACGGCATCGAGCACGGCGAGCTGCTCCTGACGGCTCAACGACGCGGCTTCGCCCGTGGTGGTGCAGACCATGATCCCGGCGACGTGTTTTTCCAGCAGGTGACCGACCAGCCGGTGCAGGCCGATAAAGTCGATGGCGCCATCCTGAAACGGCGTGACTATGGGAACCCAGATACCTTGAAACGATGACATGCACTTTCTCCTGATGGTTGACCGCTAAAGTCACCGTCAGAAGGGCAGAGGGATTGTGCAGAAGGAGGAGGAGGGGGCCGCCGCGCTCAATGTCCTGTCAGCTCATCTGACGGGACAGCGCGCCCCGGTCACATGAGCGACTGTTTCTTCGATTTTAGGGCGTGCGCCACGCAACCTTGCGCCTTGGCAATCAAGCCAATGGCACAAAGGTTAACGAAAGACGTTGCTGACATGCGCTGGCACACCCTGAATAAGATCTCCATCTTCAGGGGATGTGACTGAATATGTCAACTCCGCCGAAGGTGCTCGCGCACAAATGCGGCGACCTCGGCTGCCAGTTCCGCATCTTCCGGTGCGCCCATGAAGCCGCCATGGGGCATGGCCTCGAACACATGCAGCAGCGCCGGCACCTGCGCCTGGCGCAAGGCGCGGTGCATGCGCACGGTGTTGGACAGGAACAGATCCCGTGTACCGCTTTGCAGGAAGGTCGGCGGGAAGCCGGCCAAATCACCAAACAGGGGCGACAGGTACGGGTGGGACAAATCCGCGCCGTTGGCATACAGCAGGTTGGTGCTCATCAGCGGCATGGGCAGAACCACGTCGACGTCTCGGTTGACATGGAAACTATCGCCGGATTCGGTCAGGTCGACCTCCGGCGAGAGCAGCACCAGCGCCGCTGGCATTGGCAACCCTTCGTCACGGGCGCGCAAGACCATTGCCGCCGCCAGGTTACCGCCTGCCGAACGGCCGCCAATCACGATGTGCTCAGGCGCATGGTGCTTGAGTACATGGCGGTAGGTGGCCACGCAGTCATCCAGCGCCGCCGGGTACGGGTGATCAGGCGGCATGCGGTAATCAATGCCGTAGCACATCAGGTTGTGCAGGTCGGCCTGCTTGCCGGCGGCAATACGGCAGTTTTCGCCGCCACCGAACACCAGTGCGCCGCCGTGCAGATCGATGTAGGCAAAGGGCGTGTAGCCCGGCGGTGTGGCCACGTGCACGGTGGCGCTTTCTACTGTGATGGTGTGCAGGCTGGCGCGCAGGCCGTCCGCCTGTCCGGCATTGGCGCTGGTGTAGTTCTGGTCGACGACGGCTTGCAGCTGGCGCCAGCCATCGTGGTCGTGCGGCGCGGGCATGCTGTGCAGTGCGTTCAACGGCACGCCATCAGCCCCGACCAGGCGCTGGAGTGTCGCCTGGGCTGGGGCGCTGATCGAGCTTGGGACCGGGATGGTGCGCGGTTCAAGTTTTACGCCATGGTTCATGGGCCTGAGACTCGTGTTCGACGACTGAGGCCGCAAGAATGCCAGACTGCGGGCGGGTGTGGGAGCGGGCTTGCTCGCGAAAGCGGTGGGTCAGTCAATATCTGCCTGTCTGAAAGATTGCATTCGCGAGCAAGCCCGCTCCCACACTGGTCTGTGTTGCGTTCAACGCCCAGCTATCGCAGCTTCGATGGCGGCCACGTCGATCTTGGTCATGGTCATCATCGCATCGAACGCACGCTTGGCGATGGCCGGGTCGGCATGCGTCACCGCCGCAGACAAGACGCGCGGGGTGATCTGCCAGGACACGCCCCATTTGTCCTTGCACCAGCCGCAAGCGCTGGCCTGGCCGCCGTTGTCGATAATGGCATTCCAATAGCGGTCGGTTTCGGCCTGGTCGTCCGTCGCCACCTGAAACGAAAACGCCTCGCTGTGCGGGAACGCCGGGCCACCATTCAGGCCCAGGCAGGGAATGCCCAGCACGCTGAAGTCGACGGTTAACACATCGCCTTGCTTGCCCGCCGGAAAGTCGCCAGGGGCGTGATGCACGGCCGTCACAGCGCTGTTCGGAAACGTCCGGGCGTAGAAAGTGGCCGCCTCCAGGGCGGTGCCGTTGTACCAGAGGCAGAGGGTGTTTTTGTTCATCTTGGGTCTCCACGGGGTGGTTGGGTGTAGAGAGTCTAGACGGTCGAGCAAGGTTTATCGGGTGTCAGCTGTTGGGCTATCGCGGCTTTGTCGATGACCGACCAGACCTGCGCAATTTTCCCGTCGCAGCACTCGTAGAATACGTTTTCATCGAAGGCCACGGTCCTGCCGTTGATCGGCAGCTCGAAGAACTCACCTTTGGGGCTGACGTTGAAATTCAACCGGCTGGCGATGGTAGGCGGGTCGGCTACCAGCAGCTGGATGCGAAACACCAGGTCCGGGATCTCACGAAAGTCGCGTTCCAGCATCGCGCGGTAGCCTGCCAGGCCGACGGTGGTGGCGTTGTAGGTCACCTGCGGGTGGACGAAGTGGCCCAGGTGCTCCCAGTCCTGGCGGTTGAGGCAGTCGATGTAGCCTTGGTAAAAGTCGGCGAGTTCGATTCGGGTCATGTCGCGTTTTCCCTGTTCGTTGAGTGCGCAGGCTTGTCCTCACGCCCTGCGCGCCATCAACAACACCGTCGCCGCCGCCGACAACAACCCGGCACAGCAGCGATTGAATAGGCGCTTGCCGCTGGGTTCGGCAAACCAGCGGCGCATGTGCGTGCCCATGTAGGCATAGGCGCTGATCGCTATCCATTCTAAACCCAGGAACATCCCACCCAGCAGCGCGAATTGGGGGGTGATCGGTTGGCCGGGTACCACGAATTGCGGGAGGAACGCGGTGAAGATCAGGATGGCTTTCGGGTTGCCAGCCGCCACCAGGAACTCCTGACGTGCCAAGGCCCACAATCCCACTTTGTGCGTGGCTGATTCAGCTTCTTTCTGCGGATTAGCCCGCCACAACTGGAACGCCAGATAAAACAGATACGCCGCACCGAGAATCTTGATCCCGTAGAACAACAGCTCCGAAGTCTGCAGCACCACCGCCAAGCCGGCAGAGGCGAGGGCGATCATGCCGGCAAAGGCCAGCAAACGGCCAATACCCGCAAGGCAAGAAGTGCGATAGCCATAGTGCGTGGAGTTGCTCACGGACAGCAGGTTGTTGGGGCCGGGCGCCATGTTCAGGGCGAAGCAGGCGGGCAAGAATAGGGCGAGGGTGGCGAGGTCCATGGCGGCTCTGGGTGGGGGCGGATGGAAGCGTTGAGGATAAATGCAGTTGAGGCGCTTGAGCAATTAGCACGTGAACCCCAACGCGCGTGGGGCACAATCAAGAAGGCAGCCCGTGAGGTCAGGTTTATCTTGGCTTACCACGATACCCAGCCTGTCCCGCGCTTTACTTGAGTTGCGGTGCAAAATAACCTGCGCCCTTCAGGCATCGCCCTGTTTCATCACAAACCGCGTTTTTCAGGGAGAAAATCAGTTGGTTACCACGAACATTGTTCACACGCTGGGTGCACCGACAGCGCTTGATTACTACGACCGCAGGTCGGTTGTGTTGCCCGTTGATATCACTGCACTGGCGGCGTGGAACATCATGACCGCCGAACCTGGCATGTTCATGCGGTTGGCCTTTCGAATCCGCGACCGGATTTCTTCGTTGTTCGGTGTGAAACGCATCGGTGGGTTCTCGGGCTCGCCGCGAATCAGCGTACAAGCGGGCGAGCGACTGGATTTTTTCCTGGTAGAACACAGCGCCCCGGACGTGTTGGTGCTGACCGAGCGCGACCGGCACCTGGATGTGATGATTTGCCTGTCGATCAGTGAGCGGGTGTTTACGATCACCTCATCGGTGCTCACCCATAACACCTTTGGGCGTCTGTACATGTTGCCGGTTGGGCCGGCGCACAAGCTGATCGTCAACAGCAACCTGAGGCGACTGAAACGCAAGCTGGATGCGCTGCAAAAGTAACCTGTGGCGAGCAGGCTTGCCCTGCGTTGGGCTGCGTAGCAGCCCCTGCCTTGCTAACTGACTAACCGCGTTGCCTGAAGTGGGGTGGCTTCGCCACCCAGCGCGGGGCAAGCCCGCTCGCCACAGAGGCTATGTTTGCCTTGGCTGATGGGTTTGAGCCAAGTGCGGCTGTTTTTCAATGAGACGGGCTTGTTCCGGCCTGTTTAGCCAGTATTCTGTTCCACTCCCTCAGTGAGGTTTACCCATGCGCGTCACGGTCGTAGGTGCTGGAGCAATCGGTGGTTTCCTAGCGTGCAAATTGTTCGCCGCCGGCCACGACGTCAGCGTGATCGCGCGTGGCGAAACACTCGCCGCCATTGGCGAGCATGGGCTGAAGCTGCACACGGGCGATGAGGTGTTGGTTGCCCCACTGAAAGCGACCTGCGCACCTGAAGAGCTTGGCATTCAGGAGATGGTCATATTTGCCGTCAAGGCGCCGGCATTGCCCAGTGTGGTGGAACAGGCCAAGGCATTGATTGGCCCGCAAACCCTGGTTATTCCTGCACTCAACGGCTTACCCTGGTGGTATTTCCTGCAGTCGGCAGGCGCTTTGGCGGGTATGCGTCTTGAGGCTGTCGACCCCGGTGGCGTGATAGAAAAGGCTGTGCCCGTTGCAGCCGTTGTCGGTTGCGTTGTATTTGCCTCATGTACCGTGCTGAGTCCCGGTGTGATCAAGCACATGTCCGGAAGCCGAATGGTGTTCGGTGAGCCGGCCGGTGGTAATAGCGCGCGCGTAGATGCAACCACCGAGGCTTTTCGTGAGGCAGGTTTTGATGCCCACGCCCACGCCAATGTGCGCGAAGAAATATGGTTGAAGCTGCTGGGCAATGCCTGCTTCAACCCGGTCAGCCTGTTGGTGGGCTGCGCAACCGATGAGTTGATCGACGACCCATTCCTGCACGCACTGTTCATCGGCATGATGGATGAGTTGCTGGATTTGGGACGCACACTGGGCATCGCGCCCCAGATTGATTCCGCGCAACGCATTGCGATCACCCGCAAGCTCGGCAAGGTGAAAACCTCGATGCTGCAAGACGTTGAGGGGCACAAACCGGTGGAGATCGAGGCCATCCTTGGCACGCTTGTTTCAGTGGCTGATCGCATCGGGGCACCGATACCTCGCACGCGCACCGTGTATGCCTTGGCGCGCATGCGGGCTAAAAACCTGGGGATTTTGCCAGGCTGAGCCATCCTCACGTTGAGGCGTTTTTCAGGGGTGAAACCTGCGCCCCAACGCATCCAGCCTTACCGCAATCGGCGGCAACTGCTCACTGCTGCGCGCGAGGGTTTCCACATCATCCGCGGTGTTTTGTGCAATGTTCTGCACGGACTGCAGGCGCCCGACGATCTCCAGGTTGGCCGAGGTTTGTTCGCGGGTGGTCATCACGATTCGCCCGTTCAGCTCGTCGATATGCGCGATGTCGGCGCCCACGGCCTGCAACATGTCCACCGCCAGTTGGCTGTCCTCCACACAACGCGCTACACCTGCCTGGCTGTCGTGCATTGCCTCGACGGCCTGGCGGCTGCCGTGTTGCAGGCCTTCGATGATCTGTTTGATTTCCTGGGTGGAGACGGCAGTGCGTTGCGCCAGGCTGCGGACCTCATCGGCGACCACCGCAAAACCCCGGCCTTGCTCGCCGGCGCGGGCGGCTTCGATGGCGGCGTTGAGCGCCAGCAGGTTGGTCTGGTTGGCGATGCTGCTGATCACTTCGAGTACCGAGCCGATCTGCTCGGCCTGGGTGGCCAGGCCTTGTACGGTGTGGTTGGTGCCGTCGATGCGTGAGGCCAGTTGGGTGATTTCATGTTGGGCACGGCCGACGCTTTGCTGGCCGCGCACGATCTGTTCGCGGGCCTGGCCTGCGTGTTCCACCGCGTGTTCGACGTGCTGGGTGATATGGGCCGTGGCGTCTTCCATGCGCTGCATGGAGCCGGTCATCTGGTTGATTTCCGTCAACTGATGGCGTGCGCCGGTTTCCAGGGTGCCGCTGGCGCTGGCCAATGCCTGGCCGAGTTGGCCGAGACCGTGGGAGTCACGGGTCACGCCATCGATCAGGTGGGTGATCTGCTGCAGGAAGTGGTCGAAACGCTTGGCCAGGGACACATGCACCTTGCCTTCACCCTGGGCGGTTTCAACGGTGAGCTGGGAGGTCACGGCGAGCATTTTTTCCAGCATCTCCTGGCTTTCGACCGCCTCGGCCTGGCTATGAATGGCGAGGTAGAGCAAGGCGACCGTCTCCATCACAACGTAGAAGGCGTGCACGAACACCATGTTCCAACCGCCATGATGGTCCATTACAAATACCGGGAAACCCTGATGTTGCAACGCGTGAAACACCACGTGGTGGACGGCGATGGTCACCGCCGCGACGAGGATCGGCAGCCAGTCGCGGTAAAACGTCAGCACCGCCAGCAGCGCAAAGATACCGAAGTGCGCTTCGATCAAGCCCTGCGCCTGGTTAATCTGCAGCGCCGCCATGACCATCAGGCCGGCGCCCAGCAAACAACGCATCAAACGGGTGCCACCGAGGGCGCGATAGAGCAGGGTGAGCACCACGCTGGCGCCGCCGCCGACGATCACCGCTTGCAGCCAGGTGTCGTGCCAGAAGGCCAGGCCCAGGGAGAATAAAAACATCAGCCAGATCAACGCCAGCATGATGCGGTCGGCTTTGCGGTAGTGCTCCAGGAAGCGGGCGCGTTCGGGCATTCACTCTTACTCCATGTGGTCGAGCCAGGAACAAAGCATGCGGCGTGCCATGACGGCTCGCAAAAGGAACGCCAAAGGGCGGCGCCAGAAGCGTATCGGCATTCCTTTGGGCGACTTTAGGCACGGCTGCTACGCAGTTCACGTCGCTTCACAGGTGATCGGCGTCCACTATGGCCTTGGCAAACGCCGCCGGCGCTTCTTGCGGCAGGTTATGGCCGATGCCGCCGCTCACCAGACGGAACTGGTACTTGCCGGTAAAGCGTTTGGCGTAGTCCTCGGGTAATGGATGCGGCGCACCGTTGGCGTCGCCTTCAAGCGTGATAGTCGGCACGCCAATGCTCGGCGACTGCGCAAGTGTTTGCTCCAGGGCAGCGTATTGCGCTTCGCCCTGTACCAGGCCCAGGCGCCAGCGGTAGTTGAAGACGGTGATGGCCACGTGATCGGGGTTGTCCAGGCCTTTGGCGCTGCGTTCGAAGGTGGCCTCGTCAAAGGCCCACTTCGGCGAGGCGGTCTGCCAGATCAGCTTGGCGAAATCGTGGGTGTTTTTCTGGTAGCCGGCGGCGCCGCGTTCGGTGGCGAAGTAGAACTGGTACCACCACTGCAACTCAGCTTTGGGTGGCAGCGGGTTCTTACCGGCGGCCTGGTTGCCGATCAGGTAGCCACTGACTGACACCAATGCCTTGACCCGTTCCGGCCACAGCGCCGAGACGATATCTGCTGAGCGCGCGCCCCAGTCGTAACCGCCCAGCACCGCTTGATTGATCTTCAGCGCATCCATGAAATCGATCACGTCCTGAGCCAGCGCCGCCGGTTCACCGTTACGCAAGGTTTTATCCGACAGAAAACGCGTGTCGCCATAACCCCGCGCATAGGGGACCAACACGCGGTAGCCCTTGGCGGCCAACAGCGGTGCGACGTTGGCGTAGCTGTCGATATCGTAGGGCCAGCCATGCAACAGGATCACCACTTGGCCATTGGCCGGGCCGACCTCGGCGTAGGCCACGTCCAGCAGGCCGGCCTTGATGTGCTTGAGCGTCCCGAACGCCGATTGATGCTGCGGTGCCGGGGTTTGCGGTTCGGGCATCTCGGCATGGGCCATGCCCATGGCCACGAATGGCAACAGGGCAAAAGCCAGGAAAAGTGGGTGGCGTTTCAACTGAGCGTGCATGGCGAGCCTCCTGGGGCTTGATGTGTGCCGGGTGCTCAGTTGAACGTCGTGCTGTATCGGCTGTGTTTCAGCAAGTGCCATGGGTTAAACGTTGTGTATCGCAACGGGCCCTGGATACAGTGCGATACACATACGCGGATCAGAAATCCATTCGAAGCCCCAGCGTGCCTTGGCGGCCGTTGAGGGCATTGCTGTCCAGGTTGCGGTTGTAGCCCAGTTGGCCGTACAGGCTGATGCCTTGGGCAACGGTCAAGGTGGCGCCGACGTTGAGGTCCAGCGTGGTCGACTTTTGCTCGGTGTTTATGTCGGTAGCATCATCGAACCTTACGGTGTTGGTGCCGGCGCGGGCATGCCAGACGTTGGCACGCACGTATGGCTGCAGGGGCATACCACTCACCTCATAGCTGCCACGCAAGCGGGCACCCAGGCGGGTGGTGACATGCGTGTCAGCGTCGTAGGAGACGGCGGAGATTCGGTCGTTCTGGCTGTCCAGCCGCGTGCGGTCGACGATGAGCTGGGCTTGTGGCTCCAGTTTCCATTGGGCACTCACAGTAAAAGGCCAGCCCGCTTCGGCGGACGCCAATGCATTGCTGCCTTTGGTTTTCATCTTGATGCCCCGGTCGGACTCGTTGTTGCCGGTGAAGCGGGTGCCCATTACCACCAGGTCCAGATAGGCGCGGTTGGCGCCGATCAGTGTCCAGTAGGCGCCCAGGCTGTCGCCGCGCAAGGTCAGGCGGCCTGCGTCCTTGTCTTGGAAGCCAGCGTTGAAACCCTTGACGTCGCCTTGCAGGCGGCTGTGGCCCACAAAGAAGCCAAGCCGGTGAGTCTGGCCGCTGTCCGTGGTGGTGGCGTACAGGTCGCTGCCCACCTGGAAGGCCGACAGCGAACTGTCCAGTGTCGGGCTGACCGTTCCCGCGAAACTCTGGCGACTGTTGCCGCCGTACACCCTGGCCCAACCCGTGGGGAATACCCCGGTTTGTTGCTGCTGGCGCTGATCGCCCACGCGCTCGTGGTAAGTCCCCAGCATGCCTTGCACGATTTGCTCGGCAGCTTGAAACAGCACGGCGTACACCGGCACTTCGGCGCGGTAAAGGGGGATTGCGGTGTTGCCTGGATTGGGCGGCAATGCTGGGGTGCCAGGCGCTGGGGTGGGCGGGGTAATCACCGCATCCGGCGTGGGCTGCGCCGGCACGGTGGAGCGCAGGTAGTAATTCTGTTCCGTACCCGCGGTCACGCCCCCTCTGAACAAGTGATAGTCAAACGCACCAGCAGACACGGGGCCAGCCAGCGAGAACGCACCGACGCTGCTGGTTGCGCCCTGGGTTGCCTGTACCACCTCAATGCCATCCTTCACGGTCAGCGCACCTGCACCGCCCAGGTTGGTGATGCTGATCGCCGTGGCGCCCAGCAGGGTGCCTTGGCTGACCACCAGTTTGTCGCTGGGTGAGTTATCCGCGCCCAACATCGTTTGCAGCGCCAGCCGACCGCCCGTGCCGATGTAATTGCCGTTGACCGTCAAGCTGTCGGTCGTGCTGGAACTGTCGGTACTCATATCGATCAGACCGGCGTTGTTCAAGGTTGCCAATTGTCCGGACGTGAAGGGCGCGAGAGTGCCCGTTGTGACGATCAATCTGCTCGTTGCATCAATGCTCATTGCGCCGGTACCGGTATCGCTGCCTCCCAATACGAATGTGCCACCGAGTGTCAGGGCCGACCCATTGACCATAGACACCCGCTCCCAGCCGGTGTAGCGGCTCGGGACGCTGGTTTGCGTTGCGTCAAAGGTGAGGGTGTCGTTACCCGCGCCGCCGTCCAGTTGGGGGGTGGCGGCCAGCAAGGTTTCGCGGAGGTTTTTCAGCAGGGCAGAATCATCATCGGCACCCATGAGAATTGCCCCGTTGATTGTTCCCCCGTCGGTCCAAATGAACTGATCGGCGCCGAAGCTCGTGAGGATTTGGCCGTTGACCCTGCCACCGCTGACCTGGATCAAATCCACGCCGGCGCTGGTGCTGATGTTGCCGCCGATGGTGCTGGTGCCCGAGACGAGAATGGTGTCCCTGCCAAGCCCTGTGACAAGGTTGCCGACGATGGTGCCGCCGCGCATATCGAAGACGTTGTTATCGAGTTTCATGTCGACCCGGCCGATGGTGCCGCCGGTCATCAATGCTTGATCGCCGTCTTCAAAGGCGCCCTTGATGGTGCCACCACTCATAACGAATGTGTCATGGCCGTCGCCTTGGGCCAGTGACTCGACAGTGCCATCGCGCATGACAAAACTGTCAATGCCCCCGCCCTGGATGATCGCCCCCGCGTGCCCACCGTTGATCTGCACCAGATCCACACCATCGCCCTGGGTAATGGACCCCGTGACCGCGCCCAGCGTCAGACGAAACGTATTCGCACCGTCGCCCTGGTGCAGCATCCCATTGATTGCCGCTGTCGCACCGTTGATGTCAACCAGATCGTTGCCGGCCCCCAAGGTGACATCACCGTTGAGGGAGCCGCTGCCGCTGAGGTTCAGCGTGTTGTTGCCGGCGGTGTCGGTAAAGCCCGGCGCGGCGCCGCTGTTGCAGGTCGAGGTGTCATTGCCGGCGGTAATGTTGATCGTGCAGGCGCCAAGCGACGGCAGCGGCCACACCGCCATCAACGTGATACCCAGGTAAGTCAGAAAAACTGGCAGTGTGCGCATGACGGCTCCTTGTCCGAAGGAAGTTCCCGCACCTGAGCAATCAGGTGCGGTTCAAGCCATGGGAAGGTAGAGCGCGATACGGAGCAGGCACGACGGGTTGCCTGTTCTACGAAAACACCGGCGAATGCAAGGGGTTGGCATGGCTTTCTCGACTGCACATCAAGCTGTGCAGGCTTTTTGCACCTTAGTCGCAGAGTGAGCCGGGTGCTACTGTGAGAACTGACAGGTACAGGCGAGTGCTGGCCTAGGCAAACACGATCTCATAGGGCTCACGCATCCGCTCCAGCAACTCCTGGGCAAGCATGGGCGCCAGGCCGATCTCCGGGTCGCCGACCAATTGGCTGGCATACGCATGGGCGGCGTGAAGCTTGCGCGCAACGCTCCAACTGTCCAGGCGCACCTTGCGCGCGCGATGCCAGGGGATCACCGAGCCTTCACGCAGCGGCCAATGCCAGGCCCATATCGGCAGTTCATACAGGCGCGCGCCGGTGAGCTGGCAGGCTTTGGCGCTGGCTCGGCCGACGGCGTCATGGTCGTCCTTGCCGTCGTGGCGCCAAGTGGTAAACACCACGTCGCCCGGTTGCAGATAGCGCGCAATGAACTGGCTCATGGGCTGCTCGCGGGCGGCCAGGGCGTCGTCGCAAAAGCCGCCGCGAATCCACTTAAGGCTGTGCAGCGGCATCCCCAGGCGCCGCAGCGCTTCAGCGCTTTCCTGCGGGCGGATCACACTCAGGCGGCTTGCCGGCCAGGCATTCGAGCCTGGGTGGCTGGCGCTGCCATCGGTGATCGAGATCAGTTGCAGTGGGTGGTCGAGGGTGCTGAGCAGTTGCAATAATCCGCCACACGCCAACACCTCATCGCCGGGGTGAGGCGCGATGACCACCACGCGCGCGCCGCGTGGCACCAGGGAGGAGGGCTTGATAAAGGGGATTTGCGCCAACTGTGGCGCACTGTTCCAGATTTGCGCAGGGCCGCGACGGCCCTCACTTAATGAGGCAGATTTCATCGGTGTCACGTCCTTGTCGAATGATGCCGGGTCGTACCCCGTTGACGGGACGACGCTTTTGTACTCAGCACAGGCTCCGCTGCGATGAACTGCGGCCATCCAACCCTGGATGACCAGCAAGGCGATTTCAGCATAGTCAAGGATTCGGCGTTTTTACATCGTGCAGGGTCGAAATATTCAGGTGGCCTGCATCAAACTCTTCAAGTAATCACCAAAACCGCCTTGGGCACGGCAGTCCAGGCGTGCGCTGGTAATTACCTGTGGCGTATGACTCCAGGCGATTGAAGCGCCGCAGCGCTCCAGGTTGCGCACCAGTTGCACATCTTCGTGGCAGGCCAACGGTTCGAATCCGCCGGACTGCACATACGCCCCGGCACTCACGCCCAGGTTGGCACCGTGAATATGGCGATGGCCGTCGCGAGCCTCATAGGCTTGGGTGTAGCGGATTTGGGCTGCCACGCAGAAGCCTTCGCTCCAGTCGTCCACCGTCACTGTGCCGCACACAGCATCGGCGCCCAAGGCCAGTTGCGCCACCAACCAGTCGGGGGCGACACGGCTGTCGGCGTCGGTGCACGAAATCCAGCGCGCGCCCTGGTTTAACAAGTGCCGCGCACCCACTCCGCGCACCTGCCCGACGTTACGTGCCTGCACGTGTAAACACTGCACCGGATACGCCTGGGCAATCGCCGCACTGCCATCGCTGCAGCTGTCGAGCACGGCCAGGATCTGCACAGGCTCACCCAGCAAATCAGGGTGGCTGGCGGCAATCATCGCGGCTTTGAGGCACTCGCCCAGCAGCGCTTCTTCGTTATGCACCGGGATCAGAATGCCGATCATCGCAAGCCCTCATGGGTGGCGACCGAGGTGCCGTCACGGCTCCACAGGTCGAGTAGAAAGTCACTGTCGTGATGCTGGACGAGGTGGGCCATGCCCAGGCGTTGCGCGAGCATTTCGTGCACCTGTTCGGCCGTTTGCGGGCAGCCATCGATGCGCGGGCGCCAGTGGCACGCGAGCAGTTGGCCGTTGTCGGTCAGTGCGTTGAGGGCACAGTCGATCAAGCGCTGTAAATCCTCGGCATCGAGGTAGTAGCAGAGTTCGCTCAACACAATCAGTTCGAACTGGCCGGGCGGCCATTCCTCAGGCAAACGGCTTTGATGAACCTGGGCGTGGCTGAACCCCCGCAATCGGGTTTGCGCCAGCGCCACGGCAGCGGCGGCCGTGTCGCAACACACCAGGCGCTCGCAGCGCGGCGCCAATTCGGCACTCAGCTCGCCGTTGGCGCAGCCGGGTTCAAAAATCGAGCGATAGCGGGGCCGTGTCAGCACCGCCAGGGTGAGTGCGCGTTTACGCTGTTCGTACCAGCGCTGGCGAAAGGCCCAAGGGTCGTCATTACCGGCGAACAGTTGATCAAAATAGGGTGTGGCCACACTCATACAAACACCACTTCAAAAGGTTGCAGCAAACGCTCCACCACATAGGGTGCCAGCACCGGTGCCAGACCCACTTGCGGGTCGCCTTCAAGTTGGCTGGCAAAGGCGTGAATGGCATGCCGTTTGCGCGCCACCGCTTCAGGTGTCAGCACGATTTTGCGCGCTCGTTGCCATGGCACCTGGCTGTCTTCGGGCGTTGCCCAATGCCAGGTCCAAACGGGCAGTTCGTACAGGGTCGCACCTACCGCCTGCGCCGCTTTGGCGCTGGCGCGGCCAACGGCTTCATGGTCGCAATGCCCGTCTTCGCGCCAGGTGGTGAACACCACATCGGTGGGCTTGAGATACCGCTCTATGAACGCGCTCAACTCATCTTCACGGGCCGCCACCTGGCTGTCGGCAAAGCCTGCGCGCAGCCACTGCAAACTGTGCAATGGCAGGCCGAGACGGTGCAGGGCCTGGGCCGACTCCTGCGGGCGCACGATGCTCAAGCGCTCGACCGGCCAGCGCCTGGAGCCTGGGTGGCTGGCGCTGCCGTCGGTGACGGAAATCAGTTGGATCTGCCGGTCCAGCAAGGCCAGGCCTTGCAGCAGGCCGCCGCAGCCCAGCACTTCGTCGTCCGGGTGCGGAGCAATAATAACGGCGCGATGCCCCGCAGGCACCAACTGCTCGACACTGATTTGCGGCAATTGGGCCATATGGGCTGAACCCTGCCATTGATGCAACGGCGTGCCCTGGCCAACGATCGGGTTGAGTTTCATAACAGCCACCTACCTGTGGGGTCGTCCGCAACCAGCTTTCCCAGCGCCGCCAGGTCACGCTCGGCGTGGCTTTGACGTACATATACGGGTAAGTCCGCCATCAATTGGGCGAAATGCGGATCTTTGCAGTAAGGCCCGGCACCCACCGCGCGCCCGACGTGATGAATGACCTGCTCGACGGTATCCTCGACGCACGCCCGTGCCTGTTGGGCCAGTTGCCGCGCATTGGCGCGAGGGTGGCGGTCAATCTGCTCAGCACCGTCGCGCAGTACACAGGCGGCGCTGTTGAGCACGCTGTCGACCGCGCCCAAGTGCGCCAGCGCATGCTGTTCGGGACGCTGGCTGCAATGCGCACGCAGCACCTCAGCCAGACGTTGCGCACCGCCATACCAGCACGCGGCGATACCGACGCCGCCGTGCCAGAAGCCAGGCCGTGACAGGTAGTCGCCCGGCTCGCCAACCGCGATGCCGCGGGCCTCATCAAAGATGATTTCGACACTGCCGGTGGCCGCCATGCCCACGGCTTTCCAGCCTTCGTGGGTGACGGTGACGCCGGGCTGGTCCATCTCGACCGCCACCAACTGTTGGCTGTCGTCTTCGTCCCAGGCGGTCAGCAAACCATGGCTGACCACCGCTGCACCGGAACACCAGGCTTTACGCCCATCGACGATCAAGCGCTGGCCGTCGCGGCGCACGCGTACCTTGGCCGTCGGCGGTTCGGCGGCCCACATGCCCCAAACACTGCCCACGGGCGGCAAGGGGCTGTCGAGCTCGGCGATGATCGCCAGGGCATCGGTGTGGCCTTCGAACAGCTTGCACAGGCGCAGGTCATGACCTGCCACCTGCGCCAGCCGGCTGAAGCGTTCCAACGTCTGGCCGCTGCCGGGCAATGGCAGTTGGTCCAGGCCTTCTTCCTGAAGCTTCTTCAGTGCAACGCCCAGCGCCTGCGTGTCGGCGTAGCTGCGGTTGCCTTGAAGGAATCCATGCAGAGCCATCTCACACCTCGTCGTCGCGTTGCAATTCGAACAGCAGCAGTGAGCGTCCGGTCACCGCGTACTCGTGCTCGAAGTCAAAACGCTCCTGACCGCGCACTGCGGGGGCGTTGGTATCGAGCATGCAGGTCCAGAATTCACCCTGGGGCACCGGCGGCAGGCGGAAATTCACCATGTCGTGGTGGGCATTGACCACCAGCAACAGGGTCGCATCACCCCCAGCGCGACGAATCCCGGTTTCCTGGGCGCGGCCATCCATCAGCATGCCCAGGCAGCGGCCATGGCTGTCTTGCCACTGTTCGGTGCTCATCTCGTTGCCATCCGGCGCCAGCCAGGTGACGTCTTTTACGCCGAGATCTTCGTTGTAGTCGCCCACCAGGAAACGCCCACGGCGCAGAATCGGGTAGGCCAGGCGCAATTTGATCAGGCGTTTGACGAACTTGAGCAGTGCCTTGCCGTCGTCGTCCAGGTCCCAGTTAACCCAGCCGATCTCGCTGTCCTGGCAATAGGCATTGTTGTTGCCGTGCTGGGTGCGCGCGAACTCGTCACCGGCCACGATCATCGGTGTGCCTTGGGCCAGCAGCAGCGTGGCGAAGAAATTGCGCATCTGGCGCAGGCGCAGGGTGTTGATTTCCGGGTCTTCGGTGGGGCCTTCGACGCCGTGGTTCCAGGACAGGTTGTTGTTGCTGCCGTCCTGGTTGTTTTCGTCGTTGGCCTCGTTGTGCTTGTCGTTGTACGACACCAGATCGTGCAGGGTGAAACCATCGTGGGCAGTGATGAAGTTCACCGAACTGTAAGGCCTGCGCCCACGGTGGTTGAACATCTCGCCCGAGGCGGTCATGCGCCCGGCAAAGTCCGCCAACTGGCCGTCATCGCCTTTCCAGAAGGCGCGCACGGTGTCGCGGAAGCGGTCGTTCCATTCCACCCAGCCGGGTGGGAAGTTGCCCACTTGGTAGCCGCCGGGGCCACAGTCCCAGGGTTCGGCAATCATTTTCAGCTGGCGCAGCACCGGGTCCTGGCGGCAGGCCACAAGGAAGCTGTGGCGCTCGTCGAAACCGTCGCGGTAGCGCCCCAGAATGGTCGCCAGGTCAAAGCGGAAGCCGTCCACGTGCATTTCGGTGGCCCAGTAGCGCAGGGAGTCGGTGACCATTTGCAGCACGCAGGGGTGGCTCAAGTCCAGGGTATTGCCGGTGCCGGAATCGTTGATGTAGAAGCGCTTGTCGTCGGGCATCAGCCGGTAGTACGAGGCGTTGTCGATGCCGCGCATCGACAGGGTAGGGCCGCGCTCGTTGCCCTCGGCGGTATGGTTGTAGACCACATCAAGGATCACCTCGAGCTTCTGCTCATGCAGGTGCGCGACCATCTCCTTGAACTCGGCGATCTTGCCGCTGGCCAGGTAACGCGGGTCAGGCGCAAAGAACGCGATGCTGTTGTAGCCCCAATAGTTGGTCATGCCTTTTTGCAGCAGGTGCTGGTCGTTGACGAAGGCATGCACCGGCAGCAGCTCGACGGACGATACGCCGAGCTGGCGAATATGCTTGAGCACGTCATCTTCCATCAGCCCGGCACAGGTGCCGCGCACTGACTCGCCCACCGAAGGGTGGCGCATGCTGATGCCGCGCAGGTGGGTTTCGTAGATGATCGTGCGGTCCCATGGCACCCGTACCGGCTGGTCGTTGCCCCAGGTGTGCGCAGGGTCGATGACCTTGCACTTGGGCACAAAGGGCGCGCTGTCGCGCTCGTCAAAACTGAGGTCGTCGTCCGGGTGGCCGATGGTGTAGCCGAACAGTGCCTCGGACCATTTGAGTTCACCCACCAGCTGTTTGGCATACGGGTCGATCAGCAATTTGTTGTGGTTGAAGCGGTGACCATTGGCCGGGTCATACGCACCGTACACGCGGTAGCCGTAAATCAGCCCGGGATGGGCGTCGGGCAGGTAGCCGTGGAAGATTTCGTCGGTGTATTCGGGCAGTTCGATACGTTCAAGCTCGACCTCGCCGGTATCATCGAACAGGCACAGCTCGACCTTGGTGGCATTGGCTGAGAACAGCGCAAAGTTGACACCCAGGCCATCCCAGGTGGCGCCTAGAGGGAAGGGCAAACCTTCACGAATCCGCGACGGCTCGTTTTCCGGCGTGGCTGGGTTGTTATCGGGTTTGCTCATTAAATTGCTCCTGCAAGGGTCTTTTTTCGGGCCGAGCGCTACCGTGCCGACGGTTGCTCAGCTGGCGCACTGAAAAGTAAAAAGGGCCTCCTGGCGACAGTGTCGGCAGGAGGCGCGTGGGCTGTTAAGGCTTGGGCTTTTTCGGCGCCGCAGGCTTTTTGGCCGCTGGCGGTGCGGGCTTGCTGGCCGCCGGGGCCGGCGGCTTGGCTTTTGGCGCAGGCTTGGGAGCGGTCTTGGGTTTGGCCGCAGCTTTGGGTTTGCTTGGGGTCAGCGCTTCGGCTTCGGCTAATTTGCGCGCCATCTCCCAGTGGCGTGCATCTTCACCGTGGGGCTTGCCTTCGGATTCCCAGATCTGATGCGCCAACTCGCGTATGCGTTTGTCTTCAGTACTCATCACAATACTCCTCACAGAAAATTTTCAGCTTTCTTGATCATCGGGATTGATAAAGACATTGACCGGGAAATCCCCCAGGGCAGCGCTGATCAACAGCTCCTTGTTTGGTGTGACTGCGCCTGTATGAAAAAGTCCCTTCCAGTTTTGTGTTGTGGTGGCGAACGGTAATTTCACCCGCGTATCGCCCCAAACCTGCGCATTGATATGGGGTTGTTCACCGTTTTCCAGCAGGCGATGGGGCCAGCGTGGCACCACCACCAGCAGGTGTTTGCCTTGATACGTGCGGCAAAATGCGACGACGTGATCGGCGTGCTTGCCTACCACTTCCAGCGGCGTGTAGCTGCCGCGTTGGAAGCGTTCGGCGTTGGCCTTGCGCACGGCCAGCACTTGGGCAATCAGCGCCTGTTTGATACGCCCGTCGCGCCAATGGGACAACAGCTCGCCGACGTCCGGCGGTGTGTTCAACGCCTGTTGCCGTGCGTTGAAGTCCACCGGGCGGCGGTTGTCCGGGTCTACCAGGCTGAAGTCCCAGAACTCATCGCCCTGGTACAAATCCGGTACACCCGGCACGGTGATACGAAGCAAGGATTGCGCCAGGCCGTTCAGTGCGCCCGCCGGGGCGATGGCCTGGGCGGCGCTGCCGATGGCCTTGCGTAACGGGGTGCCGGCATCGCTGAGCAACAGGCGTGACAGGAAGGCATCGACCGCCTGTTCATAGGCTTCGTTGGGCGCGCTCCAACTGCTTTGCAACTTGGCTTCGCGCAGGGCTTTTTGCTGCCATTGCCACAGGCGTTGCTGGTAACCCTGCATGTCCGGGTTGCTATCCAGCGGCCAACTGCCGAGCAGCACTTGGTAAAGGATCAGTTCATCGCCCGCCGACGGGCTGTGTGCATCGTCGCGCAACGGTGCGGCGAGGCGGCGCCAATGCTCGACTTGTTCGACGTACCAAGGTGCGCATTCACTCAGTACTGCCAGGCGCGCTCGCGTGTCTTCGCCGCGCTTGTGGTCGTGAGTGGCGGTGGCCAGCAGGTTGTCGGGGAAGGTCTGCAGGCGCTGTTGATTGGCCGCATGAAAGTCCGCCAGCGGTGCACTGAACTGTTCGGTGCTGAAGCCCACATCGTTACGCGACAGCAGCACCGCCGAGCGGTAGAAGGCGGTGTCTTCCACGGCCTTGGCCGCCGCCGGCGACGTGAGCTGCTGGAAGCGCACGCAGGCATGCTTGAGCATCTTGCGTTCACGCCCGACCGGGCGGTTGCGCCACGGCTGGCCGCCCAGCCATTTTTCCAGGTGGTCGAGCACCGGCCAGTCGCCTTCGCCCAAGGTGCTGCGAGCACCGGCCAAGGCTTGCAGGAAAAACACATCATCATGGGCGCTGCGCCCACGGGCACTGATGTAGGTGCGGTACACCGGGAAGTGCACGATCAGCTCCTGCAAGGCACGGCGGATTGCGCCCAGGGTCAGGTCGCGGGTCATCACGTCGTCGCGAGCCACTTGCAGCAGGGCCTGGGCCACACTCTCGAAGTCACCGGCCAGGGAACCGTTGAGAATCTGCTGGCGGGCCAGCCAGGCTTCTTCGATAAAGGCAGCAGGCCGTTCGCTGTAGCGCGTCCACAGCTCCGCCAACGGCGCAAAGCCTGTTGGGTCGTGCTGCAACAGCGACAGCTGGTTCATGAATTCATAGCCGGTGGTGCCGTCTACCTGCCAGTCTTCGCGCAGGGTTTCGCCTTCACCGAGGATTTTTTCTACGAAGATCGGCAAATGCCGGTTGGGCGAAAGGGAATCCACGCGCCTGCGCAACTTGCGGCAATACCCGCGTGGGTCAGCCAACCCGTCGATATGGTCGATGCGCAAGCCGTCTACCAGCCCTTGGCTGATCAGCTCGAAAATCTTGCCGTGGGTGGCTTCGAACACGGCGCTGCGTTCTACGCGCAGGCCGCCGAGTTCGTTGACGTCGAAGAAGCGCCGCCAGTTGATATCGTCCGCTGCGGTGCGCCAACTGGCCAGCCGATAAACCTGTTGTTCCAGCAAGGCGTGCAAGTGATTGAAGCCGTCCGGCTGGCGCCCATCAAATTCGGCCAGCTGGCGTTCGATGGCGTGCAGCACCGAGGCTTCGGTGGCCCGTTCGGCCAGCACGTGTTTGAGCCAGCCGGCTTCGGTGTAGGCGTCATCCTGGCAGGCAAGGGCGCTGAAACGCTCGGCCAGGGGCTTCAACAATTCATCGCCGCCCAGAATCATGGCGTAGTCACGCGGGCAAATCGGGAAGCGGTGCTCGTAATGCTCGACGTAAAAACCGCCCTGCACGGCATCGAACTTGAGCGCCAGGTTGCCGCTTTGCAGCGCTTCACCGTAGTCGCTGCCCAGAAACGGCATCAGCAATTGGCCCTTGAGCAGCGGGTCCGGCGAGTGCCACTGGATATCGAAAAACTCACTGTAGGGACTCAGGCGGCCCCATTCCAAGAGGTCCAGCCACCACGGGTTGTCTGCACCGCCGACGGCCATATGGTTGGAGACGATATCGAGGATCAGCCCCATCCCATGCTCACGCAGTGCCGCAACCAGCCTGTGCAAGGCCGGCTCGCCGCCAAGTTCGGGGTTGACGCGGGTCGGGTCAACCACATCGTAGCCGTGCATGGAACCGGCGCGGGCGGCCAGCAGCGGCGAGGCATACAGGTGGCTGATGCCCAGTTGGGCGAAGTAGGGCACCAGGGGCACGGCATCATCCAGGGTGAAGCCTTTGTGAAATTGCAGGCGCTGGGTCGCGCGCAGGGGTAATGCGTTCATCGGTCACGCTCATGGGCCTGGTTGCGCGCCACGGCCAGCAGCTCCAGGCGGCGGGCGGCGCTGTCGTTGTCGAGCAGGCTGGCGGCTTCACCCGGCAGGCGGCGGCGCCAATTGGGGTGGGTGTCGGTGGTGCCGGGCAGGTTGGCTTGTTCCTCGATGCCCAGCGCGTCTTCCAGCGGCAACAGCACCAACGGCGCGCGGGTGTGGCCCAGGTAGCGCACGCTGGCGTCGAGCATATGGTCGGTGTCATTGCGGATTTCATCGACGAAGTTCTGCGGGTCCTGGCTCAAGGCCTGGCGCAGCGCCTGGCGTTCGCGCAGGCGGTGTTCGCTCCATTGCTCCACGGTCGGCGCATCGATCAGGCCCAGCTGGATATTCCATTCGATATCGCGGCTGTGCCACCAGCCGTTGAGGGTTGGCAAGTCGTGGGTGCTGGTGGTAGCCAGGGCGTTGTCCGGCCAGTCGAGGATCGGCTTGAAGTGGCCGTCGTGGTTTTGTTCAAAGAGTAAGACGCGCATGCCCAGGATCGAGCGGCCGCTGAGTTTTTCGCGCAGGCCATCGGGCACGGTGCCCAGGTCTTCACCGAGCACGATGGCCTGGTGGCGGTGGGATTCCAGCGCCAGCAGGCGCAGCAGGTCATCCACCGGGTAGTACAAATACGCGCCTTCGCGCGGCGTAGCGTCCATGGGGATGACCCACAGGCGTTGCAGGCCCATCACATGGTCAATGCGCAGGCCGCCGGCGTGGGCGAAGTTGGCCCGCAGCATTTCGATAAAGGCGCGAAAGCCGTTGCGCTTGAGACCTTCAGGGGAAAACGCCGAGATGCCCCAGCCTTGACCCGCGCGGTTGAGAATGTCCGGTGGCGCGCCGACGGTAAGGTTGGCGAGTAGCTCGTCCTGCCGGCTCCACGCCTGGCTGCCGCCGCCATCGGCACCGACCGCCAGGTCTGCGATCAGGCCGATGCCCATGCCGCTGCCACGCGCGGCTTGTTGCGCGCGCTCCAGGCTGCGTGCGATCAGCCATTGGCAGAAGGCAAAATAGCCGATCTCATTCGTATGGTCGGCGGCAAATTGCGTCAGCGCCGGGCTCTGAGGCGAGCGCCATGCTTCGGGCCAGTGGCGCCAGTCGAGGTCTTCACCGGCGGCGGCACGCAAGGCTTGCACGGCTTCAAAGCGACAGTGGTTCTCCAGGGCTTCGCCGCCGGCCTGGCGAAAGCTCAGGAAGTCGGCGTGTTGCGGGTGCTGGCCGTGGCGGAAATCTTCATACAAGGCACGCAACAGGCGCTGCTTGGCGCGGGCGGCGGTGGGCCAGTCGATCAAGGTGAGCTGTTCCAGGGCGTGCAGCTCATCCGTAAGGTCCAGTGCCTCGATGGCGTTGCGCACTTCGCGCTCGCCAAGGATGCAGGCGGGCGAGGCATACAGGCTGTTGAGGAACAGGCGGCTGGAAGGTGAGTAGGGGCTGTAGCGCTCGGTGTCGGCGCTGAACATCGCATGCATCGGGCTGATGGCCAAGGCATCGGCGCCGCGTTCGGCGGCGCTGCGGGCCAGGTGCTCCAATGCCAGGGTGTCACCGAAGCCGCCGTCACCCAGGCGGCGCAGTGCATACAGCTGCGCACTCAGGCCCCAGGCGCGGGCCGGTTGGCTGTCGACCGCTTCAGCGACGCTGTAGCAATGGGTAGGGGCCACGGCCAGGGTGAAGGTTTGGTCGTCGATATGCACCTGGTGATAACCCAGCGCGATTACGCCGGGCAGTTCGGCATTGCCGTCCAGGCGCAATTCCAGGGTTTCGCCCTGTTCCAGGCTGACGCGGCACGGTGTGTCCGGGGCGAAGTAATGCGCGAGGTCCAGACCCACGCCGGTGTCCACGGTCATCAGCGGTGGCAGGTGCTTGTCTTGTTGCACCCGTTCCATTTCGAGCAGGCTGGCATTGATCTCGGCGTCAGTATCGGCCGGGTGGCCCAGGCCTTTGAGGACGGCACGCAAGGCGGCGGGTTCGACATGTTGCGGGCGGCCGTTTGCGTCGATCCAATCGACGGCCAGGCCCGCGCGGCTGGCGAGAATTTCCAGGTTCGCTTCGCTCAAGGGTGATCTCCAACAGGGGATAAGGCGACGCGTGCGCTGAACGGCGCCAGTTGCGCGCCTTCATGGGCAGACGTCTCGAATAGCAGGTGCGGCGGCGCCGGGTGATCCAGCGGCGTGGCACCCAGGTTCAGGTCAATCTGCAACAGGCTGCCGTTGCCCAGGCGCCAGCGCGCGGTGACGGCGCCGTCGGCCAGTACCTGCGCGCCCAGGGCCACGCTGCCGGGCAAGTGCGGCACGATGTGCCGATGGCGCAGGCTCAGCAGCTGACGGTAAAGCTGCGCGTGTTCGTTCTCAGTGAAGAGGGGCGCCGACTGCAGGAAAGTCGGCAGCGCATTCGGGTCGGGGATCTGTTCGCGCCGCTCAGGGTCTTTAAACGCGGCGAAATCGGCAAATTCGTTGCGTCGGCCTTCGCGCACGGCTTCGGCCAGCTCACCGTGATGATCGGTGAAAAACAGGAACGGCTGCTCGGCGTTGACTTCATCGCCCATAAACATCAGCGGAATCATCGGCGACATCAGCAGTAAGGTGGTGGCCGCCTTCAACGCCTGGGGCGAGCACAGTTGGTGCAGGCGCTCGCCCAAGGCGCGGTTGCCGACCTGGTCGTGGTTTTGCAAAAACGCCACGAAGGCGCTGGGTGGCAGATCACCACTGGGTTCGCCGCGCGCATGGCCGTGACGGGTGGTGTGGCCTTGGTAGATAAAACCTTCGCCCAGGCAGCGCGCGAGCTTCTCGGTGGGGTCTTGTGCGAAGTCGCTGTAATACGCATCCGTTTCGCCCGTGAGCAGTACGTGCAGTACGTTATGGAAGTCGTCATTCCACTGCGCATCAAAGTCGTGCTTGAGCAGGCGGGCCTGGTTGAGTTCGTTTTCCAGCACCAGCCACACGTGCCGGCCGGTGTCCACCTGCTGACGTACCCGTTGCGCAAGTTCCTTGAGGAAACCGGGGTTGTCGATGGCGTGGACCGCGTCCAGGCGCAGGCCGTCGAAGCGGTACTCGAGCAACCACATCAGTGCGTTGTCGAGGAAAAAGTCGCGCACCTCACGGCGATCAAAATCAATTCCGGCGCCCCACGGCGTGTGCACGTCTTCTTCAAAGAAGCCTTGGGCGTACTGGCCCAGGTAATTGCCATCGGGGCCGAAGTGGTTGTAGACCACATCCAGGATCACCGCCAAACCGTGTTCGTGGGCACTGTCGATCAGGGCCTTGAGTTGTTCGGGGGAGCCATAGGAGGCTTGCGGGGCGTAGGGCAGAACCCCGTCGTAGCCCCAATTGCGCTCGCCGGGAAATTGCGCCAGCGGCATTAGTTCAATGGCGGTCACGCCCAGTTCGGCCAGGCGTGGCAGGTGCTTTTGCACGCCGGCATAGCCACCCAGTACGCCCACATGCAGTTCGTAGATCACCGCCTCATGCCAAGGGCGCCCTTGCCACTGGCTGTGTCGCCATTCGTAGGCGAGGGGGTCGACGACCACGCTCCAGCCGTGCACGTCGAGTGCCTGGGCCCGGGATGCCGGGTCCGGCACGTCCTGTTCGCCATCAATGTTGTAGCGGTAACAAGTGCCCGCCGGGCACTCGGTTTCTACCTCGAACCAGCCATCTGCCTGGGGCAGCATGGCGATGGACTTGCCGTCTTGCAATTCAACGCTGACATAAAACGCGTCTGGCGCCCACAAGGCAAAACGCGTGTGTTGCGCGTCCAGCATGATTGCGCCGTGGGGCCAGGTTTCCAGAGTCCGTGACGGCATCTATGAAGACCTCCCTTTTTTGAAACAACAACCAAAAAATTACTTCGTGGGTTTCCCCAGGGCCTTGGCCACCAGTTGCTCGTAAAGCTCGGCGTAGGGTTCCACCGCCTGGCACCAGTTGAACGGTTGGGTCATGGAGCGGCTGCGCATGGCGTTAAGCAGGCCTTTATTGGCAAACACCCTGAACGCGCGGCTCAGTGCTTCTTTATAGCTCTCGACAGTGGACTCATTGAACAGGAAGCCGGTGACGCCATTTTCGATGGTGTCCGCCAAGCCGCCGGTATTGCGCGCCACCGGCAGCGAGCCGAAACGCTGGGCGTACATCTGGCTCAAGCCACACGGCTCATAGCGCGAGGGCATCAGCAGGAAATCGCTGCCGGCGAACATGCGCCGTGCATCGGTTTCGTTGAAGCCGATGCGCACCCCGACCTGGCCAGGAAAGCGCAGGGCCAGTTCGCGCATGGCGTGTTCTTCTTCCGGCTCGCCACGGCCGATGATGGCGATCTGGCCACCGTTCTCGACAATAAAGCTGCTGACCGCTTCGGTCAGGTCCAGGCCTTTTTGGTACACCAGGCGCGATACCACCGCGAACAGCGGGCCGCTGGACTCGTGCAGGCCGAACAGCTCGCGCACATGGGCGGCATTTACGGCTTTGCCCTCCCAGTCGCCAATATTGAAGTTATGGGTCAGATGCGTGTCGGTGGAGGTTTCCCAGCTTTCGTCGATGCCATTGGGAATCCCGCTGAGCAGGCCTTGCTGGGTCTTGCTGGCGAGGAAGCCGTCGAGGCCACAGCCGAATTCCGGGGTGGTGATTTCCTGGGCGTAGGTCGCACTCACGGTGGTGATATGGCTGGAATACGCCATGCCCGCCTTGAGGAACGACATCTTGCCGTAGAACTCCATGCCTTCCTGTTGCAGGGCATGGGGTGGAATGCCCAATTCCGGGGTCGACGCCAGGCTGACCACCCCCTGGTAGGCGAGGTTATGAATGGTGAACAGCGTGGGGGTGCGCGACCCACGCCAGTGCATATAAGCCGGCGCCAGGCCAGCCGGCCAGTCATGGGCGTGCACCAGGTCCGGGCACCAGTGGATCTGCGCCAGGTTGGCGGCCATGTCGGCGGCGGCCAGGCCCAGGCGAGCGAAGCGGATATGGTTGTCCGGCCAGTCGCGGCCATTGTTGGCGCCGTAGGGCGTGCCTTCACGCTCGTAGAGCTCGGGGCAGATCAGCACATAGATAACCAGGCCATCCTTGAGGTCCATGCGCCCGATCTTGCACGGCGGCAGCGCTGCGTGCCCGCCCAGCTCGCCAATGATATGGATCGGGTTGTCACTTTCCATTACCTGCGGGTAGCCCGGGATCAACACGCGCACATCATGCAGGTGCGCCATGGCGCGGGGCAGGGCAGCGGAGACGTCGCCCAGGCCGCCGGTTTTCACCAGGTCGGCGAATTCGGACGTCACAAACAGGACTTTCTTACGATTAGGGTTCTGACTCACGATCGGCCGCACAGTGTTGGGCAGGTCGGCCAACGAAGTCGGTCCCCCTGCCGGCTGACTAAAACGCTCTCCCTGAGTATCGACTGCAGCACTGATCATAGTTCTCTCCTACATGTTTGGTCGGCTGATGGCCCGCTGCCATCGGCTCCGATTGGCCACATCCTGCGGCCAGGCGCACAAGCACAGTACAAGCTGGCAAGGCGTATGCCAGTTGCACCCATTGCGAAAAAAGAGTGGATGGACGGGCGTTCGGCTGAAGCGCCTGCGCTCGTCTCCCTTAAAAACTTGACCTGCGGCAGAGTTGTAAAGTTTCGATTTTTTGCGGGGTTTTTGTTTTGAAACGGACCCATCGGTCATCAGTCTAGGACAGATCCCAGAGACTGTACGGTTTCTAGGGGTTTTTTGTAGGACAAAAAACTTGTAACGATATGCACCGTTCGGAACTTGCGGTGATTCTGGGAGAACGGCGGGTAATTGAAGTGAAAAGAGCTGGTGTGGCGAGCAGGCTTGTTGTGGCGAGCAGGCTTGCCCTGCGTTGGAGCGCGCAGCGCTCCCAAATCGCTCAATCGGTGCATCAGATAGACCGGGTGTGCTCATTATGGGGCTGCTGCGCAGCCCAACGCAGGGCAAGCCTGCTCGCCACAACAAGCTTGCATGCCACAACAAGCCTGCATGGCAAGACAAGCTTGCTTGCGATGCCGCTTATAGGCTGCGAATCGGCGTGCCGCTGGCCCAGGCCTGAATGTCCTCGATCATCTGCTGATAAAACTGCCGATAATTCTGTTCACTCACATACCCGACGTGGGGCGTGGCCAACACATTCGGCAAGCGCCGGAAGGGATGATCAACCGGTAGTGGCTCTTCGCTATACACATCCAATGCGGCCCCCGCCAGTCGCCCGGCCGATAACGCCTCGATCAGCGCCTGCTCATCCACAATCGGCCCACGTGAGGTATTGACCAGGCGCGCACTCGGTTTCATCCAACCCAGCGCCTGCGTATCCACCAGGCCGCGACTGCGCTCACTGAGTACCAGATGCACGCTCAGAATATCCGCCTGTTCGAACAACTCACGCTTGCTGACCCAGCTCACACCCGCCTCTGCGGCCCGCTCCGGCGTAAGGTTCTCGCTCCAGGCAATCACGCGCATGCCAAATGCCTGGCCAAACTGCGCAACCTTCTGGCCGATGCTGCCCAGTCCGAGAACCCCCAGGGTTTTGCCATACAGATCGCCACCCAGCCCGACCTGCCAGCCGCCGGCGCGCAGTGAGTTGGCTTCGGCCAGCAGGTTGCGGGTCGAGGCCATGATCAGCGCCCAGGTTAACTCCGGCGCCGCCTGCTTGTAGCTGTCGGTGCCGCACACCTGGATGCCCAGGGCTTTAGCCGCGGCAATGTCGATGGCCGCGTTGCGCATGCCGCCGGTCACCAGCAGTTTCAGCTTGGGCAGGCCTTGCAACAGGGCCTGATCGAAGGTCGAGCGCTCGCGCATCAGGCAAATCACGTCGAACCCCTGCAAACGTTCAACCATCGTGGCGGTATCGGCGGGGTAATCGTGCAGAAAATGCACCTGGCCCACCGCCGCCAATGCCGACCAATCCACCACACCACTGGCCACATTCTGCCAATCATCAATGACTGCGATCTGTACCGACATTCAGGAGTGCCTCGAAAAAGGTTGGATTAAAGGGTGTTTAACCCCTGTAACAGTGCCTTATGAAACTGCGCCGGTTCTTCCATCTGCGGTGCGTGGCCCAGGCCCGGGAATTCCACCAGGGTCGCATGGGGGATCAGCTTGGCCACCTGCTTGCCCAGCACGTCGTAGTGACCGAGCCTGGCCTTGACCGCCGGCGGCGCGATATCGCTGCCAATGGCGGTGGTGTCGGACGTGCCGATCAACAGCAGCGTGGGCATCTGCAAATCCTTGAACTCGTAGTACACCGGTTGGGTGAAGATCATGTCGTAAATCAGCGCCGAGTTCCATGCGACCTGGGTATGGCCCGGGCCATTATTGAGGCCGGCAAGCATGTCGACCCAACGTTCGTATTCCGGTTTCCAGCGCCCGACGTAGTAAGTGTTGAGTTCATACTGGCGAATGCCGTCGGCGCTGAGTTTCAACTCGCGCTCATACCACTGGTCGACGCTGCGATACGGTACGCCCAAGGCTTTCCAGTCTTCCAGGCCGATGGGATTGACCAGTGCCAACTGCTCGGTTTGTTGCGGATACAACAGTGCATAACGGGTGGCGAGCATGCCGCCGGTGGAATGGCCGATGAGGGTGGCCTTCTGAATGCCGAGTTTCTCCAGCAGTTGGTGGGTATTGATCGCCAGTTGCTGGAAGCTGTACTGGTAGTGGTCCGGTTTGCTGGAGGTGCAAAACCCGATCTGGTCCGGCGCGATCACACGGTAACCCGCTTCGCTCAAGGCCTTGATCGAATCTTCCCAAGTGGCGCCGCAAAAGTTCTTGCCGTGCATCAACACCACGCTGCGGCCATTGGCACGGCCCTTGGCGGGCACGTCCATATAACCCATGTGCAGGGTTTTGCCTTGGGACTGGAAACTGAAATGTTCGACCGGGTGAGGGTATTGAAAGCCTTGCAGCTCGGGGCCATAGGTAGTGGCAAGGGGAGCAGCGGCGAGGGCGGGAGCGGCGCTCGCCGTGAGCAGGCCGGTGATGCAAAAGGCGCGGATTAGCGACATGAACAGGGCTCCGGAAGGAATGCCCGGATGCTGTTGCGAGGGGATTAAGTGGGGATTAACACCCAGTGCAGGGTCAGCGCCGCCAGCACGCCATAACGCAGGCTCTTGGCCAGCGTGACCAACAGCAAAAACCGCCACAGCGGTTCGCGCATTACCCCAGCGACCAAGGTCAGCGGGTCACCGATGATCGGCACCCAACTGAGCAATAACGTCCAGTGCCCCCAGCGTTCGTAATGGCGACTGGCCTTGTCGAGTTGCTTTGCGCTGACCGGAAACCAGCGGCGATCCTTGAAGTGTTCAACCCAGCGGCCCAGCCACCAATTGACCACCGACCCCAGGACATTGCCCACCGTCGCAATACCCAGCAGCAGCCACAGGCTGTAGTGGCCGCTGAGCAATAAGCCAACCAGCACGGCTTCCGATTGCAGTGGTAACAAGGTTGCTGCGCCAAAGGCGGCAAAAAACAGCCCCAGGTAACCGGCGAGCATTAATCAGTGGGCCGGGTAGTCAGCCACCACCACATCCTGACCGTCGCGCGTCAGGCCGATGACCTGGTAGGCCTCGCGGCGGTCACCCATTTCCATACCGGGCGAGCCCATGGGCATGCCGGGCGCGGCAATGCCTAGCAGATCATCGCGTTCGCGCAGTGCCAGCACCTGCTCGGCGGGCACATGGCCTTCGACGAACTTGCCGTCGATCACGGCGGTATGGCACGAGCCCAGGCGCGGCGCTACGCCCAGGCGCTGCTTGACGGCGCTCATATCGGCTTCGACATGGTCATTAACCTTGAAACCGTTGGTTTCAAGGTGACTGATCCATTTTTTGCAGCAACCGCAGTTGGCATCGCGGTGCACGTCGATTGGGATCAGGTCGGCCGCCTGGGCCAGTGTGGTGGTGAACAGGGCGCAAAGTAGGGCCAGTCGCAGGGGGTTTTTCATGTGGGGCTCGTGGGCAAGAGGACGGCGTCGGGATTTTGCGGCGATCATGACGACGTCATCGCAGGCAAGCCAGCTCCCACAGGGTGAGCGGGGTGGCAGTAATGTTTCTAAATTATACGAAAGCCGCGTTTTCAAGGCGGTGCTTGAGTTGGTCCAGCGCAATGGTCGACAGGTCGATCATGCGCGCGTGCAAGGTGGCCAATTGCAATTCGGTTTCGTAGGTGAGCACCCGTTTGAACAGCGTGCCGCCACGGTGGGGTTGCAGGAAGTAGTGAATCGAACCGTCTACCGCGAGGGAGGTGAACACGGTCTTGAATTCACTGGGGCGGCGGGCGATTTGTACGCGATAGCTCATGGGGACGCGCACGCCCAGCAGGTCGATGATTTCGGTAAAGCGCGTGCCGGCCGGCAGTGAGCCGGTGGTGCCGGTGTCGGCACTCAGGGAGGTGGGGTGCCACTCGTGCCAGCGATCCGGCTGGGTCACATAGTCGTAGATGACCTCGATTGGCGCCTGGATAAAGCGTTCCTGACTGATCCGCTCCAAGCGGGCCGAATGCTCAGCTGCATGCATGACACACCTCCTGTGTGGCGAGAGTTTGTCCTGAGAACTGTCAGAATAGTCCCACTCCCGCGCATTGCACGGGAGTGTCTCAGTCTTTTATCAGCGCACCTTGAAGCGGCCCATCAATGCAATGACCCGGCCATTGGCATCCAACAGGCTCTGAGTGTTGGTTTGGGTGGCGTGGCCACTTTCTACCAACTCATCGACCATCTGTCGGATCTGCACCATGCTGCGGTTGATCTCCTCGGTCACTGCGCTTTGCTGCTCGGCCGCCGTGGCGATCTGGGTGCTGAGGTTATTGATATGGCTGACGGAACCGGCCATCTCATCCAGCCCGGTGTTCACCCGTGCCGTGGCATCCGCCGCCGACTGGCAACTGGCCTGGGTGTTTTCCATGGCCGCCACCGACGAACTCACGCCGGTGGTCAGGCGCGCGAGCATCTCGTTGATCTGCGAGGTGCTGGCCTGGGTCCGTGCCGCCAGCGCCCGTACTTCATCGGCCACCACCGCAAAACCACGGCCTTGCTCGCCAGCCCGCGCTGCTTCAATGGCTGCGTTAAGGGCCAGCAGGTTGGTCTGGCCGGCAATCGCGCCGATCACGCCGAGGGTTTCGGTGATGCGTGCAGCGTCCTGGCGCATGGCCTCCACGGTGTGGGTGGCGCTGGCGACTTCGCCGATCAAGGCGCTGACACTGGTGGACGCTTCGCCCACCACCACGCGGGAGCGGTCGGCATGCTCGTTGGCGCGCTGGGTGAACGAGGCGGTTTCCGCCGCGTTTTGCGCGACGGTGTCGGCAGTCGAGCTCATTTGCGTGATGGCGGTGACGGTCTGGTCGGTCTCCGAGGCGTGGCGCACCAGGATCTGGTTGGTGTGGGCCGATGTCTGCTGCAGTTGCGCCAGGCTCGACGACATGGCGCCCGTGGCCTGGGTCACTTCACCAATCATGTTCTGCAAGTAGACGATAAAGTGGTTGACCGAATGGCCGATGGCGCCCAGTTCGTCTTCGGCGCGAATGGTGATGCGTCGCGTCAGATCGGCGTCGCCGGCTGACAAGGCATCGATATTGGTCTTCAACGACTTCATGCGCTGCACCAGTTGGCGGATCGCATAGGCGGCCAGCAGCACCAGCAGCAACACCATGGGAATTTGCAGCAGGGCCAGGCTGCCGAGCACGTCATCACGCTGGGCAGTGATCAACGAGGTCGGCAGGGCGGTGGCGAGGAACCACGGCGTGCCCTCGATCGGGCGCAGGTAGAAGGTGCTGGCCACGCCCTGGTTGTCGAACTCGTTACGCACAAGCCCTTGGTCACGATGGGCCAGGGCTTGACTCACTTGGGCGGCAAACGCCGAGGTGCTGGCCAGCTCGCTGATGTTCTTCAACACCACCGGGCCGCTGATGCGCGAACTGTTGCTGATGATCTTGCCGTCGCCTTCAACGATCAGCATCTGGCCGCCGATGTCTTTTTCCTTGCTGGCCACCAGCTCATTGAAGAACCCCAGGGTTACGTCAATGGTGGCCACGCCATAGGCTGCGCCATCGCGCTGAATGGCCATGGCACAGTTGGTGCGTGGCTCCTGGCTGGCGTCGTCCTTGTAGGCGGCGGCCCAGGCGCACTGGCCGCGCGGCGAGGCGAGGCCGCCTTTGTACCAGCTCTGGTCGTAGTAGTTGGGCGCAGCGTCGCTGTTCCAGAACGTGTTGACCGCCAGTTTGCCCGACGCATCACGGTGCCAGAAGGTGCTGAACTTGTTGCGCCCTGGAGCGCGCTGGTTGGGCAGTGGCCAGATACCGCCGCCGAAGACTTTCAGCTCGCCATACTGGTCCACCAGGCCGGGCAGCACCTTGTCGATGGCATCGCTGTCGAGCAGGGGAATGGTTTGGGTGATGCTACGTTGTTGGGCTTGAACCTTGTTCAGTTCGCCCTGGATGCGCTCAGCCACTTCGGCGACGCGGTTGAGCACCACCTGTTCTTCGGTATGGCGCAGCGTGGGGGCCACCAACTGGCCGATACCGACAACGGTCAACACCAATATCAGCAGGACGAACAGCACCAGAAACAAGGTGTAGCGGGTTTGGATGGAGCGCAGAGGGGGCATGGGATCGTCCTTACGAAGCGTTATTATCGACGCGGCTTTGTTAGAGCTTCGTAGGGCTATCGGCTTGGAGAGAAGGAGCTTTAGGTACGATGGTGCAAAGTGAGTGGGCAACGGTGACCTTGCCGGTGTTCGCCACTGCAAGGTCACCCCTTGAGCTGACCTTATTGGCCAGTGGTGCTCGGTTTCACCTCAGTGAAAGCCGAGCCTTGCGTGGTGTCGAAGTGATCATTGGCGCCAGCGAAAATACGGTCCTTGCTCCGATTATTCCGAATGCGGTCATTACCTTCGCCGGTGAAGAACGACGTACGGTCATGCCCCACCAATTCGTCGTCGCCGCCTTCTCCGTGCAGGTAGTTGTCCCCACTCCCACCCAAGAGCGTGTCGTCGCCGGGACCACCATTGAGAAGGTTCCATTTATGCGCGCTGCTGAACCCGGCCTGGAGGTGGTCGTCGCCAGCCTCGCCGAACAGAATGGTAGGGCCGCTGCCGCCGTACAGCCTGTCGTTGCCGTCGCCACCTTGTGCAACGCCAAAGCCACTGCCCAAGCGCAGCGTATCGTTGCCGTCTTGCCCAAGGAGTCCGGTCGGGCCTGCGCCGGCCTGGAGTCTGTCGTCGCCATCACCCCCCTCGATTAACACGTAATGCTTGACGTCATCCTCGACGATGACTGTGTCATTACCGCCATTGGTCTTGATCAACAGGTTGTTGTTCAAGCTTTGTTGGGGTGGGATATCGACCACATACGACTGTCCGTTGACGATGAACTGCAACTTGTCACCTGGCCAGCTGCGCACGCGAATGATGTCGTCGTCGTTACCGGTTTCAACCTTAAGTTGATTGGCAACAATCTTAGGTTTACCGGGGTACGCCGTGCTCCAGGTGATTTCGCGGCTAAAGGTCACATCGCCTTTTTGGAGCAGTATGTGTGTCCTGACGTCTCGCGCGCCCGGTGACAGGTCGGCGGGTGGATCATAGGGTGAAGGTTTGGGCTTGACCGGCTCGACGCTTGGCACAAGGTGACGCGCGGTTGCTGGGGCGTGAGCGTAGGGAGAGAGCATGGTGATGTCCTTCTCGATAACCAAGGTATAAACCTGACCGCATGTCAGGGCTCCTCTTACGTGGGCGATCGATGCAAGAGCGTTCCTGGCAACCGCGCAGAGCTTGCGACTGGATATGTCGTTCGTCCGGTGATGATCGGCCGTAGAGGGTCAGACCAGGTAGCGCTTGCGCAAAGGCCGGTCCATTTCACGACTGCAGGTATAAACAGGAAGCCTCTCTCATCGCCTAAAACGGTCGGATCGCAATACACCACTGCCGCGTCGGCACGTGAGCCGGGCCTGTTGTGTGGTGCGTTTTCATGCGATTTCCGGCTTTCCTGGTTGCTAATTCCGCCATTGACCTTTGCGATAAGCCCCAGGCTGCTGGCCGGTGGTCTTGTAGAACGCCCGAGTAAACGCTGCCACCGACTGATAACCCACCGCCAGTGACACATCGGCCACGGTCATGTCTTCTTTGAACAGGCGGCAGGCATGGCGCATGCGCATCATCAACAGCACCTGCCCCGGCGATTGCCCGCACAGCTCGCTGAAACGCTTGAAAAATGCCGAGCGCGACAAACCGGTGCAGGCTGCCATGCTTTCCAGGGTCCATGGGTCTGCCGGTCGGGCGATCAATTGCTCGAGCAACTCGGCGAATGCCGGTTGTCGGCCCAGTGCCGCCAGACCGCCCAGTTCGCTGTTATCGATGACTTGCTGACGCAGCACATACAGAAACAATAAATGGCACAAACGCTCGAGCAATGCCGAGGAGGGCGCCGGGACGCGCTCGCACTCTTGCAGGATCAATTCGAACAGATTACGCGCGGCAGTAAGCGATGGGTCGCCGGCGCGCAGGATGATCCAGGCGGGCAAGCCGTCGACGATCATCGCCGACAAACCGGAATGGAAGTGAAAAAAACCGCAGACCAGGCCGACGCCATCTTCGGCGTTGCTGTCCAGCGCCAGCATCGGTCGGCGCGGGCATTCCTGCGCTGCCGCGGCCGTGGCCTCGCCAGACAGCCGATACTCGAGGTCACGCAGCAGAAACACCGCATCACCATTATTCAGGTGATGGGGAAGGGGTTCGCCGTCAATATGCAACCAGCATTGGCCCTGCACAATCAGGTGGAAACTCGCGCTGGCCAGCCCATGGGTGCTGGCATGCCACGCGCCGCAATAGCGGCCGACATGGAACAGGCTGGTGTTGAGTTCGAGGCTGTCTAATAACCAATCAACGAGCGCACTGGACGAATTCATCTAACGGAAAGACTCTAGAGCAAGTAATCGCTACTTTAGCCTATTGAGGCGTTTTTTTATAACCAACAGACTTAGGCGATGAACCCATCAGGAGACCACTCCATGTCCCGTGTACCGTTGCTCACCCCCGAAACCGCTCCGGAAGCGGCCAAGCCCTTCCTGGAAAATGCCCTCAAAGGCTCGGGTTTCATTCCCAACCTGCTCGCCGTGTTGGCCAATGCACCGGCGGCGCTGGAAACCTACATCACCGTGTCCGGGCTCAACGCCAAGTCTGAGCTGAGCCTGGCCGACCGCGAAGTGGTGCAGCTGATTGCCGCCACCACCCACGGCTGCGATTTCTGCGTGGCCGGCCATACCGCTGTCGCGCGCAATAAAGCCAAGCTGCCCGAAGACGTGATTGACGCCCTGCGCCAGCGCGGTGAATTGCCCAACGCCCGTTATGAGACACTCGCCGCCTTCACCCGCGAAGTGATCGCTACCCGTGGCGATGTCAGCGACGCGGGTTTTGAAGCGTTCCGCGCCACCGGTTATACCGAGGGCCAGGCGCTGGAAGTTATTTTGGGCGTCAGCCTGGCAACCCTGTGCAACTTCGCTAACGTGTTTGCCCGTACCCCGCTGAACCCGGAGCTGGCGCAATACCGTTGGGAAAAACCGGCAAGCTGAATCGGCGATGGTCCACCTGCTGTAAAAAGGAGAAACGAATGCTTGACCCTATCTTGAGCCGTTGGCTCGATGTTCAAGCGCAGGCCCTGGATGTGGGCAGTTGCGATCCACAGGAAGTGCTGCCAAGGCTGGCAGAGTCGAATGTATTAAGCATTGGCGTGCCCAAGGCGCTGGGCGGCTTGGGCGGTGATGTGACCGGCGCGGTGGAAGCCATTGCCAACGTGGCCAGCCATTCCCTGGCGGCGGCGTTTGTGTGTTGGGGCCAGCGCTCTTTTATCGAATATTTGTTGCAGAGCCCGAATGAGCGGCTGCGCGAGCAACTGTTGCCGGACCTGCTCAGCGGCAAGCTGGCCGGGGCGACCGGGCTGTCGAACGCGATGAAATTTTTGTCCGGCATCGAGACCCTGCAAATCAGCGCGGAGCCGACCGAAGACGGTTGGACCCTTAATGGCCGCCTGCACTGGGTGACCAACCTGCGCAAGAACGGTTTTGTTGCGGCGGCGGCGATTGAGCATGCCGGCGGCGGCGCGCCGTTTATTCTGGCCATCCCGGATTCGGTCGCAGGGCTGCAGCGTTCGCGTGACCTGGAACTGATGGGCCTGCAATCGAGCAATACCGCGGCCCTGGGCCTGGAAGGCGTGGAGCTGAGCCGCGACTGGTTGCTGCATGAAGATGCACGCAAGTTTCTGCCGGCCGTACGCCCGGCGTTCCTGGGTTTGCAGTGCGGCATGTCCATTGGCCTGGCGAGGCGCTCACTGGCGGAAGTGGCCAACCATTTGGGCTCCTCACGCACGGTGTTGCGTGACGAGCTGGAAGCCTTGCGAGCGACCCTCGATCACCTGGTCACAGAACTTAAAGGCGGCCTGTTGGCCGGTCGTTTTGCCGTCGAGCCGGTGCCCTTGTTCAAACTGCGCATCGCCCTGGCCGAAACCGCCGCCAGCGCGGTGCAGCTGGAACTGCAAGCCAGTGGTGGCAAGGCCTACCTCACAGCCCATGGCAGTGGCTTTGCACGGCGCTGGCGCGAGTCGGCCTTTGTGCCGATCGTGACGCCAAGCCTGGTGCAGCTGCGCACCGAGCTGCACCGTCAGGCCAACCTATGAGTCAGGCGGTACTGAGCGCCGAGGGTATTTGCCTGGGCTATGCCAGCGGGCCGGTGTTGCAAGGGTTTGATTTGCAGCTGCAGCCGGGCGAAGTGGTGTCGATCCTCGGCCCCAGCGGCGTGGGTAAATCCAGCCTGCTGCGCGTGCTGGCCGGTTTGCAGGCGCCGCATGGCGGTAGCGTGCAGGTGCTGGGCGAGCCGCTGGCCGGGCCGCATCCACGGGTGGCAGTGGCGTTTCAAGACCCCAGCCTGTTGCCCTGGCTGAACCTGGAAAAGAACGTCGCCTTTGGCCTGGATTTCGCCCGTCAGCCGCACTTGAGCCTTGAGCAGCGCCGCCAGCGCGTCGACCACGCCATTGCGGCGGTCGGCCTGGAACATGCGCGCCAGCAGTTTCCAGCGCAGTTGTCCGGCGGCATGGCCCAGCGCACCGCGTTGGCCCGTTGCCTCGCCCGCCAGCCGCAGGTGTTGCTGCTGGATGAGCCGTTCGGCGCGCTGGATGAAGTCACCCGCGCCGACATGCAGCGCCTGCTGCTCAAGGTCAATCGCGAGCAGGGTTCGGCGGCGGTATTGATCACCCACGACATCGACGAAGCGCTGCTGCTATCCGACCGCATCCTGCTACTGGGCAACCGCCCGGCGCGGACCTTGGGCGAATGGCGCATAGATTTGCCGCAACCGCGCGAAGAGCAGGTTGAAGCCATCGGCGCGTTGCGTATCGAGATTCTGAAAACCTTACGGCAGGCGAGCCGCCCTCAACCCAACCCCATTGATCAACAGGAGTTTTCACATGTGTCTGGATGACCTTACGCACTCGCGCCGTGACTTTCTCAAACTCTCGGCGGTGCTCAGTGCCGCCGGTGCCTTGCCGCTGCTCAGCAGCCTGCAAGCCCGCGCCGCCAGCGAGCCGGACGCGCCGGTACGCATCGGCTATTTGCCGATCACCGACGCCACGCCCTTGCTGGTGGCGCATAACAACGGTTTGTTCGAGGCCGAAGGCATCAAGGCCGAGCGCCCGGTGCTGTTGCGCAGTTGGGCGCAGGTGATCGAGGCGTTTATTTCCGGGCAGGTCAACGTGATTCACTTGCTGTCGCCGATGACGGTATGGGCGCGCTACGGCAGCAAGGTGCCGGCCAAAGTCGTGGCCTGGAACCATGTCGGCGGTTCGGGCCTGACGGTTTCGCCGGGCATTACCGAGGTGAAGCAATTAGGCGGCAAGTCGGTGGCGATTCCGTTCTGGTACTCGATCCACAACGTAGTGGTGCAGCAACTGTTCCGCGACAACGGCCTCACGCCAGTAGCGCGTGCCGCCGGGGCTGCGATTGCGGCCAATGAGGTCAACCTGATCGTGTTGCCGCCTTCGGATATGCCGCCGGCATTGGCGAGTAAACGCATTGACGGCTACATCGTCGCCGAGCCGTTCAACGCCCTGGCGGAAAACCTCAAGGTCGGCCGCGTGCAGCGCTTTACCGGCGATGTGTGGCGCAACCACGCCTGCTGCGTGGTGTTCATGCACGAGCATGACCTGACCAACCGCCCGGAGTGGTCGCAGAAGGTGGTCAATGCCATCGTCAAGGCGCAGGTGTGGACTCGCGAGAACCGCGAAGAGGCGGTGAAGCTGCTGTCCAAGGACGGCCCGAACCGCTATACACCGCACGCCGAGCCGGTGTTGAGCAAGGTGCTGGCCCCGGCCGCCGCCGACCGTGCCGCGTACCTGGCTGACGGCGCGATCCAGCATGCCAACTGGGACGAGCATCGCATCGACTTCCAGCCGTACCCATTTCCCAGCTACACCGAGGAATTGGTACGGCGCTTGAAGGACACTTTGATCGAAGGCGACAAGAAATTCCTCGCTGACCTGGACCCAACGTTCGTGGCCAAGGACCTGGTGGACGACCGCTTCGTGCGCAATGCCATCGAATCCGTGGGCGGCATGAAAACCTTCGGTTTGCCCGACGGTTACGAACGGCACGAGGAGATCGGCGTTTGAACAACGGCAGAATCCCTGGCTGGTGGCTGGGGCTGAGTGGTTTGGCCGGCTTGCTGTTGCTGTGGTGGTTGGGTGTGAAAGTGTTTGGCGATACCGATGGCTTGTCGGCGCGCTTTTCGCTGGCGGCAACGGCAAGCAGCTTGTGGGAATTGCTCGGGCGCAGCGAGCTGTACCTGCACATCGCGGTGAGCCTGAAGCGCATATTCGTTGGGCTGTTTCTGGCCTTGTTGGTCGGTGTGCCGTTGGGGCTGCTGGTGGGCAGTTCGCGCAACCTGGAGGCCGCCACCACACCGGCGTTCCAGTTTCTGCGGATGATCTCGCCACTGTCCTGGATGCCCATTGTGGTGATGTTGATGGGCGTGGGTGACCAGCCGATTTACTTCCTGCTGGCGTTTGCGGCGGTGTGGCCGATCATGCTCAACACCGCCGCTGGCGTACGCCAGTTGGACCCGCGTTGGTTGCAACTGAGTAAAAGCCTGAGCGCCACGCGCTGGGAAACCCTGCGACGGGTGATCATTCCCGGCGTAGTCGGGCATGTGCTGACCGGCGTGCGCCTGGCCATTGGCATTTTGTGGATCGTGCTGGTGCCGTGCGAAATGCTCGGGGTGAGCGCGGGGCTGGGGTATTACATCCTCGACACGCGTGACCGCCTGGCGTATTCGGAGTTGATGGCGATGGTGGTGGTGATCGGCTTGCTGGGGTTTGCGCTGGATGCCTTTGCGCGCTGGCTATATCAACGTTGGGTGCATGCAGGCTGACTGCAGGCGTCTCGCTTTGCTCACTGCAAAGCGAGACGCGCGTGGTGTCAGCGGTGCTCGTAGCCACGGCCGCCATCGTAGCGATGGTCGTGGTCGTGCCAGCCGCCACCGCCGCCACGTGGGAAAAAGAAGCAGCCGCTCATGGTCAACATGATCAGCAATGGAATCAACAGTGTGATTCGACGGAGCATTTTCAAATCCTCTAAAGTACCGACAGGTTCAATCAGGCGCGGAACAAGCCAAAATTTCTCAGCGCCTGTAACATATGACCCTGCCGAACCGGTGCCATCCCCGTAACCGGGTATGTGCTTGGCATGCTCGGCGATACAAAGTGGATACATTCTTAAGCTTCAGGAACCCGTCATGACCCAAAAGCAACGTTTGAAATATTCGATTCTGATCGCCCTGACAGTACTGGCGTCGATGTTTGGCCTGTCTTATCTGCAAAACACCGGCGTGATCAGCGAAAAAACGTTCCAGTACCTGGCGATTGCGATTGCCGTCGTGGTAGTGGTGATCAACGGCATCATGCGTCGCAAGGTCAAGCCTCACTTCTGATGCCTGCTGGAGCGCCGAGCGAAAGCGTCAGGCGCGACTGTCGAGCACTTTGGCAGCCTCTGCATGGAGGCTGTAGCTCTTATCGGCATTGAGGGTGATCACGCCCTCGCTGCACAGGCGCTTCAGCACCTCGCGCACACTGAGAAACGACAACGGAATGCCCAGCTCCAGCAAATGGCTGTGCACACCGCGCACGCCCAATGTGCGCTGGTTGTCGGCAGCAGTGAGGAGGGCGTCAATGACCTTCAGCCGGATCAGGCTGGTGCGCAAACCGAAGCACTTGAGCAAATGGCGGATACGCTGGTTGCCGTGCTCCGGCGCTTTGCCGAACGCTTGTGCGCCGCCGCCGTAATTGGCGTCGGCAGCCGGTGAATGTCCATCCATGGGCGGTTGCGGGTTGTACATGCAAAAAACTCCTTATCAGAGCCTGATCAGGAAAATGATGGCGCTCTTATTTGAATAAGACGAACGAGCGAGCGAAATCATGAAGTCCTGGATGTAGAAATTTTGTCGGTATCCGCTTTGTCACACGTCGACCGCCCTTAAAAAACACCCGCTGCGGCTAAATTATTCCCGGTTGCCTGCGTTCTTACGGTGGGGTCGTTGCCCCCTGTAAGGGTGTCCAAATTGACTGTGGAGCTTGCGTGATTATTTCCAACCGGTTGTCCAAGGCGTGCGTGGCAGGGCTATTGCTGGGGCTGAGCCTGAACGCTTCAGCGCGTGAACAGGTGACACAGGCTTCAGCCGATATTCGCCGCACCACCTTCGGCGTGCCGCACATCCGCGCCAATGATGAGCGTGGCTTGGGTTACGGTATTGGTTACGCGTATGCGCAAGACAACCTGTGCCTGCTGGCCAATGAAGTGGTCACGGTGAACGGCGAGCGTGCGCGGTTTTTCGGCCCGGACCAGGCGGCCCTCGAAGAGCGCAACAACCTGGCCAGTGATGTGTTTTTCAACTGGCTGAATACGCCCCAGGCGGTTGCCGCATTCTGGAAGGCGCAAACCCCACAGATGCAGCAGCGCATCGAAGGCTATGTCGCCGGCTACAACCGTTATCTGAAAGAGCAGGGCGCACCGACCCAGTGCCACGCCACCTGGGTGCGCCCGTTGGTGGTGGAAGACCTGGTCAAGCTGACCCGCAGGCTGCTGGTGGAAGGCGGTGTCGGCCAATTCGCCGAAGCCCTGGTCGGCGCCACGCCGCCTAACGCCACTGCCGCTGTGCCGTTGAGCATGAAGGCCTTTGAACTGGCAGCAGCCAATCAGCAACGCTTCAGCCTCGACCGTGGCAGCAACGCCGTGGCCGTGGGCCGTGATCGTTCATTTAATGGCCGTGGCATGCTGCTGGCCAACCCGCATTTTCCGTGGGTCGGTGGCATGCGTTTTTATGAGATGCACCTGACCATCCCGGGCCAACTGGACGTGATGGGCGCAGCACTGCCGGGTTTGCCGGTGATCAATATCGGCTTTAACCAGCACGTGGCCTGGACCCACACGGTGGACACGTCCAAGCATTTCACCCTGTATCGGCTGACCCTCGATCCCAAGGATTCCACGCGTTATCTGCTGGATGGGAAATCCATCGCTATGGAGCATCGTGCGGTGAAGGTCCAAGTCAAACAACCCGATGGCAGCCTCAAAGAGGTCACTCATACGGTCTACAGTTCGCAATTCGGCCCCGTGGTGCAATGGCCCGGCAAGCTCGACTGGGACAGCCACTACGCCTTCAGCCTGCGCGACGCCAACCTGGGTAACGACCGCGTGCTGCAACAGTGGTACGCGATGAACCGCGCCACCAGCCTTAAAGAACTGCAAACCTCGGTGCACACCCTGCAAGGCATACCGTGGGTCAATACCGTGGCCGCCGACGACCAGGGCCAGAGCCTCTACATGAACCTGTCGGTGGTGCCCAACGTCAGCGCAGCCAAACTGGCGCAATGCAGCGACCCTCGCGCGGGCCTGCAAATGATCATGCTCGACGGCGCCCACAGCGCCTGCGCCTGGGACGTTGACCCGCGTGCAGCGCAACCTGGCATCTTCGCTGCCGACCAGTTGCCGCAACTGCAACGCACCGACTACGTGCAACACTCCAACGACTCGGCGTGGCTGGCCAACCCCAAGTCGCCACTCACCGGCTTCTCCCCGGTGATCAGCCAGGACCACATCGGCCTCGGCCCGCGCGCACGCTTCGCCGTGCAGCGCCTGCAATCCCTGGAGAAGCAACCGATCAGCGTGGCCGACCTGCAAAACATGGTCATGGACAACGAGGTGTACCTCGCCAGCCAAGTCATGCCAGACCTGCTCGAATATTGCGCCAAACATCTGGGCACTGACGCCGCCGCGCTGCAACCGTTGTGTACCAGCCTGAAAGCCTGGGACCAGCACGCCAACCTCGACAGTGGCATCGGCCTGGTGCATTTCATTAACCTGGTCGAACACCTGCAACAAATCCCCGACGCCTGGCGCGTTGCCTTCGACCCGGCGCAGCCGTTGACCACACCCCGTGGCCTGGCCATCGACCACATCGAGGTGGCCAAAGCCCTGCGCGAAGCCATGCTGGCCTCCAGTGAAGAGGTCAGTAAACTCAAGGCCACCCGCTGGGGCGACATCCAGGTCAGCGGCCAAACCCCCATGCACGGCGGCCCGCAACAGCTGGGCATCTACAACGCCATGCAAACCGTGCCCCGCGCCGATGGCAAACGCGAAGTCGTCAGCGGCACCAGCTACCTGCAAATCGTCACCTTCGACGACAAAGGCCCCCAGGCACTGGGCGTGCTGGCCTTCTCCGAATCCAGCAACCCCGCATCCAAACACGCCAAGGACCAGACCCAAGCCTTCTCCGAGAAAAAGCTGCGCGCGCTGCCTTTCACCGAAGCCCAGATCAAGGCCGACCCGCACTATCAGCAACAGCGCATCCAGGAGTAGGGCAGGCCCGCAACTCCTTGATGACTATACGAAATATTTTTGAAATCAAGGGGTTGCAGGTAAAAGCAAATGCGTACATAATGGCGCCCATCGAACGCAACGAAGCATTTAAAACTTCAATGCATTCAATGAGTTAGAGTAGAGACAGGGTTTTACAGCCCACTCAAGTTTTTATGCGGTGAATGTCAGCAGTCAGGGCATTGATCGTTTGAGGCCGAGTAGCAAAATGGTTATGCAGCGGATTGCAAATCCGCCTACGCCGGTTCGATTCCGACCTCGGCCTCCACTCTTGAAAACCCCGTAGATTAACGTCTACGGGGTTTTTTATTGTCTGAGATTTGCTCATCGCTTTCGCAATTTTTCGGATCACTTCCGCAACACTGCCTTTTTTCGGGAAATTCAAGACGCCGTTATCGTTATGCCTCTCCTCGATTGGACGTGGGATTGTGCTTGAGACTAAGGAGCCTAAGCGCCCACAACGGCCGGAAGCGGTCATACGTAGCATCTGCTGGCTCATCCGAAGTCCAGACGCGTTTGTTATCAAGGTTGACGTTCGGATTCCATTGACGGCTCTGCGTTCTTGCAGGTCGTCGATAAAGCTACTCAGGCCGGATTGGATTCCGGCATCCTCCAAACGAAGATGGAGGCGTTTTTCGGTCTTGCCCTGGCCAATCAGCAAAAAGCCATTGTTCAAGTCGGTGGCTGCAATCTTGAGCACATCGGCGGGACGTTGGCCGGTCAGGTAGGCCAGATCCATCGCGTCCTTGAACTCCTGTACCGCTTCCGCGTATACCGCGTTCCATACGGTTTCACCGGCATAATAGTCCCGTGGCTTTTCCTTGTTTCGGCGAACGTCAAAGCAAGGGTTTGCTTTGTCAGTCAGCCCTGCATACAACGGAGGGGAAAGAGAGAAAGTTCGGTTCTCATGCTGACCAGCGCTTCGTTTGCTCAGATGGAGCTCGACCGTAGTCTGAAGTTAGTCCGAGATGGCCGCTGACTGAGTTACGACAGGCAGGCGTTTTTCTGCCTCGTCGATAATCAGTGCGATGGTTTTTCTGGCGATGGGTGACAACGTACGGCCGGCATGAAACACGATGGTTTCCGGGATAGAGCGCAAATGTATGGGGATCGCAGGCTGGATTTTTTCGATTAGATCGATCAGCACGCCACTCTCCAAATCAGGCGCTAGCCAAGATTGCCAAGTGAGCAGTAGCGCGTCGCTAGTCAGCGTGGCCTGACGCAGGCAGTTCAGCTCATTGCATACCAACTTCCACGGCAGTAGTGTCGTCGAGGGCATTCCGAATAGCGCCCGGGCGTGCACGTCGTCCGTGGTCACAGCAGCCCACGGGTAGGCGAGTAGTTGCTGATGCGTCACCGGCTCGGCCTGTCGAGCCAGTGGGTGCTCGTGGCGACAGAAGATAGAGGCCGGTTGTGGCGGCAAACTCCGAACGTCAAAGCGTGGGTCTACCCCCTGCTCGACCCGCACGCTCGCTACGACAAACTCGATGTCTTCCTGTGCCAGTTGGTTGGCCAAGTGATGCCAGTAATTGACTTCAGGGGTCACCACCAGCTTGGGCGCGCTCTTGCGCAAGGCCAGCAGCACGTTGGGAAGGGTGGTGTTGGCGGTCATCATGCCGACGCCGAAGTTGAGTTCACCTCCCTGCCCCCCGGCGATGTCGCTGGCCTCCGCGACCAACTTGTCGGCGCACGCCAGCATCTCGCGCGCCCGAGCAATGAGCTGGTGACCAGCGCATGTCAGCGTCACTGAGCGGGTGTCCCGATCAAACAGGCGCACCTTTAGGTCTTTTTCCAGCGATTGGATGCTACGGCTGAACGCCGTCTGCGAAAGATGGGCTCGCTCCGCAGCCCGGGAGAAGTGCAGTTCCTCTCCAAGCAAGACCAGGTGACGAATTCGCTTCAAGTCAATTAAGTCGCTCAATGCATCAATCGCTCTTCATATTTGCATTGGACGGTTGTACCTCACTCCCAGAAAATTCGCCAGAGTTTGCGCTTGGCTGGCAACCTGTGCGTTTGCGTTTCGATGCCCTGAAACGATGACGGCCGGCTCAACTTTAAAAAGGGTGAGACCTTCTCGAAGATCTTCAAAGGCATTCACGACCTGCAATTGAGTACAGAGCTCCGTGTGATCTTGCGGCCTTAGGTCTAATTGGTTGCCGTGAACAGAAAAGGCCTGCTGGCCACCCGATTGCGACGCAATCCGAGTAATCAAGCGTGCGAAGGAGACTAAAATGCAAGTGAAAATAGACGCTCTGCAAACCTTGCCGGGCAGCGCTATAGCCCAGTCTGACGTCCAGCCGCAGTTCCTCAGCGCCGACGCCAGCGATCCGCAGGTCATAGGCTGGATGCAAGGTTCACCGCCGGTGCCGGAAAAGGTCGTGCGATTCAGCAACATCCTGCAGTTCCCCCAGACGCGCTGGTCGTTCTCGCATCTGCGCGAGCTGTTGCCAAGCGTGCAGGTCGCGCGTGGAAAGGGAGCAGCCAGCCCGTTACCTCGCGCCGAACGCGGAGACATCGACGCCCTGGTCTTCACCCTACTGGGCAGCGACCGCACTATGACCTGGGAACAGTCACTGAAGGCCAACTACACCGATGGGATCCTGGTACTGCACCGCGGGCAAGTGGTCTATGAACGCTACTTCGGCGCGTTGACTGATCAGGGCCAGCACATTGCCATGTCGGTCACCAAATCTTTTATCGGCACCTTGGCGGCGATGCTGGTCGAGGAAGGTAGTATCGACCCACAGGCGAAGGTCAGCCACTACGTTCTGGAGTTGAGGGACAGTGCATTTGGCGATGCCACGGTACGCCAAGTAATGGATATGACAGTCGGTGTTCGCTACTCGGAAGACTACGCCGACCCCAAAGCGGAAATCTGGGAGTACTTACGAGCCGCCCATATGACATCGCGACCGGAGGGATACGTCGGCGCAACCGCGGTGACCGAATACCTGATGAAACTGCGCAAAGAGGGCGAGCACGGTCAGGCCTTTGCTTACAAGACGGTCAATACCGACGTTTTGTCCTGGGTGATCCAGCGCGCGACGGGCAAACCCATCGCAGTCAATCTACAAGAGCGCATCTGGAGCAAGCTGGGGGCCGAGCAGGACGCCTACTTGATCGTCGATGAGGTGGGTACCGCGTTTACCGGTGGCGGTTTCAACACCTCGTTGCGCGACTTGGCCCGTTTCGGCGAGATGATGCGCCTGGACGGCAAGTTTAATGGCCAGCAGATAGTGCCCAAGAGCGTGATCGCGAATATTCGTGGGGGCGCCAGCCAGCAAGACTTCGCCAAGGCAGGCTATGAGCTGCTGCCAAACTGGAGTTATCGCAACATGTGGTGGGTGTCCCACGACACTCATGGCGTCTACTCGGCACGTGGGCTCCACGGACAAAGCATGTATATCGACCCCAAGGCGAAAATGGTCATTGTGCGTTATGCCTCGCACCCCTTGGCTAGCAGTTCGAACTTCGATCCGACTACCTTGCCCGCCTATCGAGCGGTGGCCAATCATCTGATGGCCAACTCGCTATAGTGCGATGAAAAGCGGTAATAGCAGGCATTGGAGAGTGGGCGGCAGTGTTCCGCGATGTACCATTCGCCAATGTTGAGTCGTTTCGCAATAACGAATACTGCTTAGACCGGTTGACCAACGCTGGTTTGAACGATTACTTATTTTAATTTTTAATAATATTTATACTGGAATATATTGTGGGCTCGCTAACTAATCCTCAAAAACCTAGTTTTAGAAGTCGCGCACTTATAGCATATCTTTTGCTGGTCAGGCGAAAATCAGTTTATGGCTCCTTGGATAGAGTGCTGAAGAGTTTTCGGAAATCACGAGAGCAGGGCCCTGCAAGACCAACTATTAAAATGCAAAAGAAAATCTCCATCGAACTCCAAATGGTTGATGGTATCGAAGTCTACAGGCTAGCCCCTAAAGATGACCAAGCAAGCTCCAAACATATTTTCTATCTTCATGGTGGAGCTTACGTTTGGCCTATTACGTTTCTGCACTGGCGCTTTCTTCAAACGTTAGTCGAAAGATATGGCTATATTATCATAGTGCCGCTTTATCCCCTTGCACCAGAGACTAAATGTAAAACCGTTATTTTTCGCATGTTGTCTATATATAAGCTTGCTTGTTTTAACGCTCGATGTCACGCAATGAATGTAATGGGCGACTCAGCTGGCGGCGGCCTTGCAGTTGCCCTCTGCTTCGCGTTAACAGATATCGGATATGTGCAACCTACTAAGCTAGTATTGATCTGCCCTTGGATGGATGTCACGTTGAGTAACGAGTTAATTTCAAAAACCGAGAAGTCAGATCCAATGCTCTCCGCGAGAGGTTTAAGAGCGGCCGGCATGATGTATGCGGGAGATCTTGGTACGGACCACAACTACGTAAGTCCGATTAACGGAGATCCAGAAAATCTACCTCCGATCCTTATTTTCGCTGGCACCCGCGACATTATTCACCACGATGCAATTAATTTCTGTGAGAAAACGTTGGCGCTTGGAGGTGAGGTTCAGTTGCATATCGGGAGAGGAATGATTCACGTGTGGCCAATCCTTCCGATACCTGAAGCGAAACAAGCTATGGATAAAATAGCTTGTTTTCTTTAATGCTGGTATGAGCGTCAACTGTCAAGTAAATAAGTGATGCGCAGCAGTCCTGTATGATTTCGAATCGGTCAAGCTAAATAGCTCTATTTAGAAACTTAGATCTCGCGGCTAACGACGGCATTGAGATTGCGATGCTGACTTCACGCTGCAAAGCGAACGGAGGGCGGTTCTTCATAATGTAAAACACGGTAATTGTGACATATGGCAGGTTTCTCAAGCCCGGTGGGTTCGTCATGCGATTAACAGCGGTGATATTGTCGTGCTCTGTCTACGTGAGCGTTCTTTCACTGTGCGCATCTGCGGACAATGTAATGCTGAAAAATGGTGACCGTGTTAGCGGAGACATCATTTTGATGGAGGGCGCAAATCTTGTTCTGAGTACGAATTACGGAGGCGATATAACGATCAGTAAGGACCAGATTCAAACTTTGGAAAGCAAACAGCCGCTCATGGTAAAGCAAGTGGGCCAGTTGCAAGGAACTGTTGAATCGATTCAAACCGGTCCGCAAGGCAACGTGCGAGTTGGTGTGGGCGTTGGTTTGAGTCTTGTCGACCTTAACAATATCGACCAGATTATGAAGCCCCAACCCAACCTCACGGCTGCAATTTGGAAGGGGAACATTGACCTTGCGCTTCATGCCGAAAAGGCTAAGGCAGAGAGTGAAAATGTTGAACTTGCGGCACAAACAAGTTTTGTCAGTGGCTCTTGGCGGCATAGCGCGACTGCTCACGTCCGCGAAGATGACGCAGAGGTTGCAAGTACGGCAAACTGGAGTGCCGAGTACTCCGTGGATCGTTTCCTAACCGATAACTGGCTTTGGGAAGGAGGCTTCAATTACAAAAAGGATCAGTTCGAAGACCTAATAACCAGGCGAAAAATTGGCACCGGTCCCGGTTACCAATTCTGGGACGATCAATTAGGCAAGCTTACCATCGTAGCGCTGTTGAATCGTATGCGTTTCGGGTACTCAGACGGTAGCAGTAGTACGTTTTACTTCACGTCTGCCCGCTGGGACTTCAAACGATATCTGGTTGGAAAAAAGTTTGAATTTTTTACATCGGGTGAGTTGGGAAGGCCACTCAGCGATATAGCATATTATGCTTATGACTCTGAGCTAGGCTTGCGTTACAGTGTCACGGAATGGGCTTCCTTAAATCTGAAATATGAACACGCGGTAGTCGCGGGTAAATCCGATAATAGCAACTTGGACAGTGCTAGATATACAGCCGGTTTTGGTGTGAATTGGTGATGAATATTTTGCATGCCTGGATGAGCGCCCAGTGCGACCTCGAGCCCGAAGGTTCGGCCATCAGCAAAGCAATCGATGACAGCCTGAAATTCTGGGCAGCGCTGTAGCGCTACTGCAAACATGGACACCAGCGCCGGGTAGTAACCAGGGAAATTGATATTCTTGGGCTGACTCCGCCGACCTGGCAATCTGGACTGGATTACGAATATGAGACGTGGGGAAACGATCCGTTTAATATAGACACAGTCTTGGCGTCATCGCAAAGTGTGATTGGCAACGCTTACTTAGCGGGCGCTTACAGCGTAGCTTAATGCGTCTCGTCTTATATGAGGCGGGCAGCTTAGATAAAAAACTAGATCCGGCTATGGAGGGCAGCGATGCCTATCCATTTCAATATCAATATCAGGAGATGTAGCGTGAGTCGTAGCAAAAAAGTGTTGGGCTGTGCATTTGTTATGGCAGTGTTGGCAGGGGCGCTCTGGGGGGCATGGAAATTCTCATCACCCTCGGTTCAACCCTTTGCTTCGCTAAGACCGCAAGTCGGTCAAGGATCTCCGGACTTGACGGTGCGTTTTCTGGGCGCTGGCACATTGAGCTTCGATGATGGGGAGACTGCGATCATGGAGGACGGTTTTTTCTCACGGCCAAGTATTTATTCGGTGCTACTGACGGCTATACAGCCTAATGAGCAGCGCATTGATGCAAGTTTGCGCAGCGCTGGCATTTCCAAGCTTGCAGCGATATTCGTCGCGCATTCGCATTACGACCATGTCCTGGACAGTGGCTTGGTTGCTCTCAAAACAGGCGCTACGGTATTGGGTACAGCATCGACTGCCAACGCCGTTATGGGTGCCGGATTACCTCCTGAGCGTATCAAGGTAATCAAAGACGGAGATTCTTTTTCGTTTGGTCAATTTCAAATCAAAGCCTTCGAGACCCCGCATTCACCACATCCCACCTCACCAGGTTTCATCGATCATCCGCTGCACACTCCTGCCCGGCAGGAGGATTTCAAAGTTGGCGAAAACTTCTCGTACCTGATTACTCATGGCAGCCGTCGTCTTCTGGTGATCGCCAGTGGTAATTACAGTCCAGGCAAGTTCAAGGATGTCAGGGCAGATGTGGTGTTCCTTGGCATCGGAACGTTAGGTAAACAAACCCCGGAGTTTGTCGCGCAATATTGGCAAGAGGCGGTTGTCCAGACGGGCGCTAAAATCGTGATCCCGATCCATTGGGATAATTTTTTTGAGCCCTTGGACCAACCGTTGACCGCTATGCCGCGCATATTGGACTCTTTCGATCAGAGCATGGGCATGTTGATACCCCTGGCACAACGGGACGCTGTGAAGGTGCAACTGCCTGTCGCTTTCGCCCCGATCGATCTAGATGCCTTGTAGCCATCGAATAGGCCGGCGACTCGGTTGGCCTAAAGAAGCCACCGGTAAATTAAGAAAACGCAAGGACCCGATTTTCTCAAAGAAATATGGGGGGAGTGATCTATGGCGCCCAAAAAATAGCCCCATGCGCTCGGTCTTGTGTCGGTTGCAGGCAGCAGGAATCAGCCAATTCCTGCTCTTCGTGAAGGAATGTTTTGGGCCGATAGCTGCCTGTCTTGCCGTTGTGTCGAGGGCCAGCTCAGGGAGTGGGTGAAGCGACGGCGGCGATGCTGATCAGCCAAGATTGGAGCGAAAAACAGTTCCGCAATGAAAAATCAACGTCGCGCAAACAAAGGTCTCCGGCCGTTTAAATACATCACAAATGCGGAAAAGTAATTTATTTAACTAATTGATTTTTAGAGTTTTAATTGTGGATTGCAAATCCGCCTACGCCGGTTCGATTCCGACCTCGGCCTCCACTCTTGGAAGCCCCGTAGATCAACGGTCTACGGGGTTTTTTAATGCCTGCAATTTGAAAGCCGTTCCGCAACCCCGCGCATGTCTCGCGCATTGAGCCTCGGGCCAACTACATGAACAATGCGTTGCAGGACTTCATTTCGGATGTTGGGGCGATTTTATCCAGGGCTTTTGCTGATGCACTTTGATAATTTTGCATGTCGGTCGAATGCGCTTTTTAATTACAAATCAGTATAAGAAACTGCTAATTTTCACAGGTTCACAAAAATCAATGACGATGGATGATTTCATCTCCATTAAATATTAATGTAAAGGAGATTGTTATGTCTATTGATCATATGGTTTATGCTTACACGCTATCGGAAGATAAAGACAACATTTTAGATAAGGAGCAGTCGCTTGAAGTTTTAGACTTTTTTAAGCCTACTGATGAAGAGCAATTCAAACTCTTAAAAGAACTGTTGAAGGGCAAGACCGACGAGGAAATTCGGCAGTTTTTAGCGCAGGCGAATAGTTGATTGCTGTTGTGCCACGGTCAAAACCTCGCTTCGGCGAGGTTTTTTTGACTAAAAGGGGTCAGGCCACAATTTCTGAATGTTAAAAAAGGTGGTCTTCCCATGTTCAATTGCTAGGCGGTCAATGGTCAGCGGCTATTGGGCTCAATTTCTCCAACGCATCATCCACGAGCAGTTGCGCGTTCTCAATCAGCTGCGCCAACCCAAATATTTGAAACCGTCGAGATCCAGTTGATCCGAACGCTTGTTCATTCGCCATAACCGATGCCGAAGCCAAAATTTCACTTGCATTCACTAGCGCATCTTCCGTGCTTAATTCTGTCCTCACTTTAAACGCGTTAGTCGAATGGTCGTTGCCAGGTGTGGGTGTTTTCAAGAGTGATGCTCCAAAGGGCAATACTCAGATAATTCAGGTTGCGACGCCCGGTCACAGTAATTACTGCGACGGCAAATCCTAACCAAGTCACTTCCTATGGCTCAACCTCGTTAGTTTGTGGGAAACGTCCGAGACCAAGCAGAGCAGCGTTAGCGATGTTCAGAAAGTAAAATTATAAGGCGAGCTGGCGAGCTGCCATGTACCCTCATGCCTTTCCTGGGGGATAACAATGAAAATCTGGCTAATGGTTTTAGTCACTGCGATGCTCACGGCCTGCGCCGACAGCGGTCCTATAAAAGTGGGGCCTGACACCTACACCATCTCAACGCGAGTTCCCCTTGGTGGGCCGGCCTCGGCGAAAGGCCAGGCGCTGAAAGAAGCGAATCAGTTTTGTGAGTCTCAAGGCCGGGAAATTCTTCTAGACCACATGCAGTCAAGCGAATGCGCCTTGCACGGCGGCTGCGGGGAGGCGGAGATATTCTTCTTTTGCCTGGCCAAAGGCGACCCGCAATTAAAACGCCAAAAGTACAGCCCCGATCCAACTCAAAAAATCGAAATCGACCAGCGCTGATGCTCTGCTGCCGAGAGAAGGGACGGACCTATGTTCAGTGACATGAATCCATCCCTTTCTTTTGTTAAGCCGCCACCGCCGTAGCAACCGGAGCGTACAGTGCTTGGCGTTCCAGAAGGCTCAGCAACTGCCAATTTTTCCCGACGCGTTTATACAGATCGGCGTTGTGTGGGATCTTCACCGTATTGAGCAGCCGCTGTTGGTAGCAGCCATACAGGTGTTTCAGAAAACCAGGTGGCATCACGATGTCTGTACTTGGCACATGGAACGAAATTGCCATGGGCCATTCTTTTTGACGAACGGACCCCAGCAGAGCAGGGCTGACGTCTTCAGGTTTGCCAATGGATACCCAGGTGGCGGGGTGTTTGCCATCCATCCAATGGGCGAACCATTCTGGCAGGCGCCCGCGCTTTGCCGGGTAGGGCATCAATACGCCAGCCTGCATTTTCTTGATCAGGTTTTCCCGAGTCAGTCGGTGGGTGATGCGCACGGTGGGAAGGCGATTTATTGCCTCCAGAAACGCTTTGTTATCAGCGAGTGCGCCAAGGTGCGCAGCCACGTGCATGATCATCACGATGAGCGCCAGAACCCCAAGGAAAAGCCAGAATTTAATCGACGGGTCAACACGGACGTAAAGGGGGAAGGCATAAACGACAGCGGCCAACGGAATGAACGCGCCAGTGCAATATAGAAATTTCTTGTTCACGCGGGGGCCTCAAAAGAAAAGCAGTGATGCTACAGTGCCATCACTGTTTTGGCTTCTCCATTTCATCCATTTTTTGTGTTATTACCCCCAACTCCCTTCCTCCAAGGAGCACCCAGCCATGTCCACTACTGCCGGCGTATTCACCCGCCAGTTCTTCCACGGCACCCGGGCTGACCTTGAGCCAGGCGACACCGTCCGCGTCGGCTACCCCTCCAACTTCACAACGGGCAAGCCACTGTCCTGGGTGTATTTCGCGGGCACGTTGGACGCTGCGATTTGGGGCGCTGAGCTGGCGTTGGGTGACGGTCCAGAACGGATTTACGTGGTAGAGGCCACCGGGCCAATCTTGGATGACCCCAACGTGACGGATAAGAAATTTGCCGGTAACCCGACGCTGTCCTATCGCTCGTTGGAGCCGCTACGGGTGGTGGCTGAGGTGACGAAGTGGCAGGGGCATGCGCCTGAGCGGTTGCAGCAGATGAAGGACAACCTTGCCCGTTTGAAGGCGGAAGGTCGCGATGTGATTATCGACTGATTGAGTGGCCTTGTGGTGAGCGGGCTTGGCCCGGTGCAAGCCAATTCAGGCGACGTGATGTGTCAGTTAGAGTGAACTGGGGCTGCTTCGCAGCCCAACGCAGGGCAAGCCTGCTCGCCACAGTAACGGTGTTCGCCTTTAAGTGATGGGTAACGGCCATTAACCAACGTGCAGGATTCCGGCAGTGGTTTAGACCTTCTTGTCAGGCTTTTTGCGCCAGCGCCACAGCTGCAGTAATGGCCGCCCGCGCTTGAGGGCTGTTTTTCCAGCAGGTCGACCCGACTGCTGCCGATGCTTGCGCCAGAATGTCGCTCACGTTCGACTTTCCAAGCACTTCCAATGAGTCAATGCCCAACTGCTCCAGCCGTGTAATCACGGTGGGGCCTACGCCCTTGAGAGCGAGCAAAGCGGTTCTTTCTTCCAATGAAAACGGCATGTATATATTCCTTTTTTTATTACTCGCTAGGCCTCAGCGCGGACAATACGCTGTGCCTTCACCTCTTCGGCGTACACGCCAAGCTTTTCCTGCTGCGCAGCCAGCAATGCACACATTTTCATTAGCGCCACCGCTTCATCGGGTGTTCGGCCGTTCGCGGCCATCGCCGTCAGCTCCACCACCGACCAGCCGATAACTGCGCGTGCATCGTCAAGGTCGTAAAACAGTTCTTGTTGTGCGGTTCTGGGCCCGTCGAGCCCCTCTATCAGTTCGGCCATTTAGCGCTGCGCCTGCTGTTTCAATTGAAGTCCCATGACGACCATCCCTATGTCGGCAAGGTCCGTGCTGAAGGGGATTTCGCCCATGCGCCGAAACCCGAATGCCTCATAAAAGCCCTGTGCACTGACGTTGGTTTTGAGCACGTCCAGCCACAGTAAATGCTCACCACGTTGCGCCACTTCATCGCGAACACACTGCAACAGTTGTTTGCCGTAACCCCTGCCGGCGGCGGATTTGAGCAGGTAGATTTTCTGCAGCTCCGCGCCCACTTCACCGGTTAACGGCGCCGGCACCGACCAATTTACTTTGGCAAACCCGACGGCGTTGCCTTGTTCATCGAAAGCAGTGAACCACGCATGCTTGCCTGGCAACTCGAGTGACTGGCGCAGCGCACTGGATGAAAAATCCTGCTCAAGAAAACCGTGCATACCGGCAGGCGACCATAATGTCGAAAAATGCTCGCGATAGGTCTGGCAACCGACCTCGCGCAGCGTATCGATATCGGCCGTTGTCGCTTTACGAAGGGTGATCATGTTGTTCCTTGGTTTATGTGCGTAGAACCCTTTACAGCGTCCAGCCTAACCCAAGCGCCTTGTGCAGCGAGGCAAAATCCTTCAGCAGTTCAGCGTCGCCGGATATCCGGCTCTCTTGCGCCTGGTAGCGCGTGCGCTCGGCATCCAGCCAATCGAGGGTGCTGGCCGTGCCCGCGCGATAACGCTGGCGTGTCAGGTCGGCGGCGCGTACTGCCGAAGATTCCACGTTACGCAGCAGCACCACATTCTGGCGCTGATGCCCATAGCGTGCCAAGGCCACATCCGCATCGCGCAATGCACTCAATACCACGCTCTTGTACTGCGCCAAGGCTTCATCGCGTCCGGCCTCGGCGCCTTTGACGCTGGCGGCGACGCGGCCGAAGTCGAGGGCGTTCCAGGTGATGCGCGGCAGAACCAGCCAGGTGCCGCTGTCTTTACGCGCAAGGTGGCCGGGGTCGCTGGCCGAGAAGGACAGGTCGCCGGTGAGGCTGAGCTTGGGGAACCAGTCGGCGGTTTTTTCGCCGATCTGTGCGTTGGCGGAGGCCAGTTTACGCTCGGCCATGCGGATATCCGGGCGCGCCTTCAGCAGCGCCGCCGGGTCGGCCAACGGCACGGCGCTGGGTAAGGCGGGCAGGGCGCGGGCAGTGGCGAGTTGGCCATCCAGTTCGCCGGGTTCCAGGCCGCAAAGCAGGCCGAGTTGGTCGAGGGATTCGACGATGGCGGCTTGCAGTGGCAGGCGCTGGGCCTGGGTGTTTTCGGCTTGGGTGATGACTTGTTCAAGTTGCAGTTGCGAGGCCACGCCGCGCTCGCGGCGCTGCTGGGTGAGGTCCAGGGCCTGGTTTTCGATGTCGACGCTGGAGTCCACCAGTGCCAGGCGTGTTTGCTGGTCGCGCAGGTCGGTGTAGGCCTGGACGATTTCGGCGGCCAGTTGCACCTGGGCATCGGCCAATTGCGCCTGGGACGCGTCGGCTTCGGCCTGCGCAGCCTCGACGGCGCGACGGGTGCCGCCGAACAGGTCGGCTTCCCAACTGGCATCGAAGCCGGCGAGGTAGAGGTTCAGCGGGCCGCGGCCGCCGCCACTGTTGCCACCCAGCGCGGAGGTGTCGGGCGAGCGCAGTTTGAGCATCGCAGCATCACCGCTGACCTTGGGCATCGCGTTGGCCTGTGCGCCGCTAAGGCTGGCGCGCGATTGCTTCAACCGGGCCTGGGCGGTGGCGATGTCGGGGCTGTTGCGCAGGGCTTTGTCCACCAGTTCGTTGAGCTGCGCGTCGCCCAGCGTGCGCCACCACTGCGCGACAGCGGGTGCGCCAGCGGAGGTGTTATCGGCATGCGGCAGGCGCCCGGCCGCCAGGGTTTTTGGCGCAACGTTGGGGGCACCCTGGTAGTCGGGGCCGACCGTGCAGGCGGACAGCAGCGCAACGTTGAACAGAAGAGCAAGCTTGCGAGGGATCATCGGGTTACCGTGCGCTTTTTCAGAATAAAGATCAGGGGCAGGCACGCCAGCATCGCCAGTCCCAGTAGATAAAACGAGTCGTTGTAGGCCATGACCGAGGCTTGCCGCGCGATGTCATTGGCCAGTTGCGCGAAGGCTTGCAGCTGTGAGGTGGACGCATCACCGGTTTGTGCCAGGTAGCTGGCGGTGCTGCTTGCCATGTGGTCCTGGGCCAATTGGCTGTTGGCCTGGACGCCTTCGCGCAGCATGTCGTCGTGAAAGTGGCTGCGCCGGTCCATCAACACGCCGAGCAGGGCCAGGCCGATGGTGCCGCCCAGGTTGCGCGACATGTTGTACAGCCCGGCAGCGTCCCCGGCTTCGTGGGTTTGCACCGAGCGCATGGATAATTGGCTTAGAGGCATCATCACCAGGATCTGCCCGAACCCGCGCAGCAGTTGCGACCAGATAAAGTCATGGCCAACGCTGTCAGTGGTGAGCGTGGTGTCGACGTAGCAACTGGCCCAGTACAGCAACAGCCCGGCGCCGACCATCCAGCGCAGGTCGTAGCGGCCCAGCATTCTTGGCAGAATCGGCATCAACACAAACGCCGGAATCCCCGATAACAGCATGATCGCGCCCGACTGCTGCGCGTTGTAGCCCGACAAAATGCCCAGGAATTGCGGCACCAGGTACGCCGTGCCATAGATGCCGGCGCCGACCGCTGTGCCGATCAACAGCACGCTGCCAAAGCTTTTGTTGAGCACCAGTTGCAGGCGCAGGATCGGGGTTGTTGAGCGCAGTTGCCCCACGGCAATCAGGAAGAACCCGGTGACGGTGGCGATGCTCAGCCAGATGATCAGCAGCGAATCAAACCAGTGTTCGCGCTGGCCTTCTTCGAGCACCACGGTCAGCGAACTCAAACCCATGGCCAGGCCGAGGATGCCCAACCAGTCAGCGCTGATAAAGCGTTGCAGGTTCATGCGCTCGGTCGGCAGGCCGGTGATCAGCAAGGTGATCAGCGCAATGCTGATGGGCAGGTTCAGAAAGAAACACCAGCGCCAGTTGATGTTTTCCGTGAGCCAGCCGCCGATCACCGGGCCCAGCAACGGGCCGAGAATCACGGTCATGCCGAACATGGTGGTGCCGATCGCCAGTTGGTGCGGGGGCAGGCGCGTGCGCACGATGGTCTGCGCGGTGGGGATCATGGCGCCGCCGGCAAAGCCCTGGCCGATGCGCCCGGCGATCATCGCACCGAGGCTGGAGGACAAGCCGCAGAACATCGAAAACGCGGTGAACATCAGCGCGGTGCCGATCAGAAAGCGGCGCAGGCCGAATACCCGCGTCAGCCATGCGGCGAGCGGGATCATGACGATTTCCGACATCAGGTAGCCGGTGGCGATCCACGTGCCTTCGGTGCCGGTCGCGCCGATCTGGCCCTGGATCTGCGGCAGCGCCGAGTTGGTGATCGACACGTCCAGCGTCGCCAGCAACGCGCCCAATGCCCCGGCAGCCACGGCGATCCAGTCGGTCAACGAGGCGTTACGCGGTTTTTCGGCGACGGCCTCGGCCATCAGCGCCTCAGCCATGATTGGCATCCGCCGCGTGGCTACGCGTGTCGACTTCGACGGTGGCCGACAGGCCGGGCATCAACGACGCGCGAATATCATCGGGTACATCAAGGGCAATTCTCACCGGCACACGCTGCACGATTTTGGTGAAGTTGCCGGTGGCATTTGAGGGCGGCAGCAAGGCGAACTGCGCGCCAGTACCGGGCGACAGGCTGTCGATATGCCCCTGCAGGTTGCGGCCGGGTAGTGCATCCACGTGCACTGTGACGGCCTGGCCGGGACGCATGGCGCCGATCTGGGTTTCCTTGTAGTTGGCGGTCAGGTAGATCGCGCTGATCGGCACCACCGTCAGTAAGCGCGTGCCGGGCTGCACATACTGGCCGACGCGCACACCACGGTCGGCCACCCGACCCTCCAGCGGGCTGCGGATCACCGCATCATCTACATCCAGCTGGCTCTGCGCTTCGCTGGCCTTGGCCACGCCGAGTTGCGCCTGGGCCTGCTTGAGCTGGGCTTGCAGGGTGCCGTAGCGGGTTTCGCTGGAGCGCAGCGCAGCCTGTTTGGCGGCCACGGTGCTGCGTGCCTGCGCCAGTTGGTTGTTGAGTTGCGCCAGGCGTTCTTCTGGCTCGGCGCCGGAGCGGGCCAGCGGTGCATAACGGGCCACTTCGGTTTGTGCGTGTTGCGCGTCGGCCTGGGCGCCTTGCAATTGGGCGCGGGCTTCGGCAATGGTGGAATCTTGCTGTACCAGGTCGGCCTGGGCTTTGGCGTAGTCGGCATTGCGCGCAGCTATCGTCGCCGAGGCTTCGTCGCTCACCGCCTGGTATTTGCGCGCATCCAGGCGCACCAGCACGTCGCCACGCTTGACGTTCTGGTTGTCGCTGACCAGCACCTCGGCCACATAGCCGTTGATCTTGGGCGCTACGCTGATGCTGTCGGCCTGCAGGTAGGCATCGTCGGTGGTCTCGATAAAGCGCCCGTCCAGCCACCACCACGCGGCCCAGCCAAGGCCGCCCAGCAGCGCGAGGGTGGCGATGCTCAGGAGAATGCGGCGCGCTTTGCTGCGCTGGCCGTTAACGGTGTCTTCAGGAATGACCTGAGGGGAGGGTGTTGCAGCGGACATCGGGTCATTCCTGTTTGTGAGGGCCGGTTTTATATCGGATGGAATAAATTCTATTTTTCGCGAATTTTTGTCAACTGGTATATTTTGGTCCGGTATTCGAGAGGAGCTGCACATGGCACGACATAAACCTGCTGCCGAAGGTGGTTACCAGCGCGGTGAAGAAACCCGCGCACGTATCGTCGAAGCGGCGGTCGAGGTGTTTGGCGAACGCGGCTATGACCGCGCGTCCACCCGTGACATCGCCACGGCTGCCGGGGTTAATGCGCCCGCGATCCAGTACTACTTCGATGGCAAGGAAGGCGTGTACCTGGAGTGTGTCGAGCACTTGGTCACGCTGCTGTGGCGCAAGATGTCGCCGTGCGTGGAAGCGGCCGAGGCCGCGTTGGCGGATGCCAAGGCGAGCGATAAAACCTTGATCGACGTCTCGCTGGGCATTCTGGGTACGGTGGTCTCCACCATCCAGGACAGCCCCCAGACCACGATCTGGCGCGCATTTATGGATCGTCATCAGGCCGGCCTGTGCCCGCAAAGCGCAACCACCGCCTTTGAAGACCGCTTCAAGGCACGCATTGGTCGGGTCATACGCCAACTGATCGCGCGCCTTTCCGGCTTTGCCGTGGAAGACGAGCGCACGGTGATTCACTCCATGGCGCTGTTCACCCAGGGCTTGGCGTTTCGGGTGCAGAAGCCCAAGTTGCTGGAAGCGCTGAAGTGGACCGAGGTGAATCAGAAGGAGATGGAGGCGGTGCGCGATGTGGTGCTGATGCAGGCACGGTTTACGCTGGAAGGGTTGGCCAGGCAGCGGGATGTGCGCCCGGCTTGATGATTTTTTCGAATTGCTTGTATGTGGGAGCTGGCTTGCCTGCGATGGCCCTAGGTACCTACACAACTTTTCAAGGCAGCCAGTTTCTCCTGTGGCGAGCAGGCTTGTCGAATCGTCGCACCGCCTGCGTTGGGCTGCGAAGCAGCCCCAAACCCACTCGCTGAGTTCTTTCAGGAACATTGCAGTGCCTTTATTGGGGCCGCTCGCACCCCAGCGCAAGCAAGCTTGCTCGCCACAACAGCCCACTCATACTAGAGGTTGTCAGCTAGCACAGGGTAACGGCGCTTCGAAAACACCGGCAAAACCCGCCTGGCGTTGTGAAATGTTGTGAAGCGTGCGGAATGGCCCTTTGCCCATGCTAACGTCCGCGTCGGGGTATCGTCAGCTTGACGATTTCATTCGTTCCATTGAAGGAGCAGCGCCGATGTCTACTACCGTAACGCCCGCGTCTGGCGGGTCGAATACGCCAAAGTCTTCGCCTTCCACGTTCGACGACAAGTTGAACATTGCCAAGTCCAGCAAGGTTATTGCCGACTACATGCGCCAAACGGGCAAGTCAGCGATCACCAAGCAGGAGCTCACGCAACTGGCCAACAACGCTTCGGGCAAAGTGCCCACGGATGTGTCCGACGCTGCCAAGTACATGGAGCGCCACCCGGACGTGTTCACCGCGATTGAAACCCACGACGTGGCGGGGGCCGACAACCTCTCCGGCGTGTGGAACTTTGATTGGGCGGCCAAGGGTGGGCTCGATGGCACCTCGACCGACGCCATCGCCAAAATGCAGGACACCTTCGACTTTGCCATCGCCAAGTCCGCGCAGATCACCGAGATCTCCACGGGCAAAAAGGCTGAGCTGGACTCGACCAAGCAACGGCCCCAAAACTGAGACGCGTGGGTTGTCTGCCAACACCAACGGTTCCCGGCGGGCTCAGCGGGAACCGTAGTCGGCGCGGTAAGCCGTTGTGATGTGTTCAGCGCAGACTCAAGCAAGGCGCGCAACTCTACCGATCAGCTCGATAACGCCAAAGTGTATGCCTCGATCCGCCCCTAGCTGTACGGGGCGGCAAGGGCTGTAACCCACTACTGTCGCAGGCATACCACTACCGCCTGGATGCCGCGCCATGTTCATGTCCACCAGCCTCTTGTCCGCCTTTGTCCTGTTTGCCTTCGTGTCCTCGATCACGCCCGGCCCGAACAACACCATGTTGCTCGCCTCGGGGGTGAATTTTGGCTTTCGCCGCTCAATGCCCCACGCGCTGGGGATCAGCATCGGCTTCATGCTGTTGGTGATGTCGGTAGGCCTGGGCCTGGGCGAAGTGTTCAAGGTATTCCCGTGGGCCTACACGGTGTTGCGCTATGTGGGAGCGGCCTATTTGCTCTACCTGGCGTGGAAGATTGCCACCGCTGGCGGCATGTCCGAGAACCCTGACGAGCGTGGCAAACCCATGACCTTTCTTGGCGCGGCCGCGTTTCAGTGGGTCAACCCCAAGGCATGGATCATGGCGCTGGGAGCAATCACCACCTATACGCCGGCCGAAGGTTATGTGACCAATGTACTGGTGATTGCGCTGGTATTTGCGGTGGTCAACCTGCCCAGTGTGTGCGTGTGGGTGGGCTGCGGCAGTGGATTGCGCAACGTGCTGCGCGAGCCGCGTTGGTTGCGGGTATTCAACGGGTCGATGGCGGCGCTGTTGGTGCTGTCGTTGTACCCGATGTTTTTTGTGTGAAGCAGTGCCTCACACCGGCGAGATGGTTGCCAGCAAGCCGATACCGATGGTCAGCACCAGAAAACCGAACAGGAAAATTGCCATCTTGGTCATAAGGCCTCCGAAGGGAAGGGAGTCGACAGGAGTGTCGGAATGGCGCCCATTGTCCGCTTCACTGGCGTTTCGATACAGACGCAGATAGCAAAGAAAAAACCGTATCAGATGGTCCCGCAGCTGCCAGGCTGCGGGCCTGGGATGCGGTTGCTTTTGTAAAGATCAGGCTTAAAGGTCGTGTTGACTATCAACAGGCAAGCGTCCTCCATCGTGGCGGCGGCCACGCAGCATAGTCATTATTCTTCGTGGGAATGCGGCACGACAGCCGGCGCATTTGCCCCTAAGATAGCGCCCATTGCATAAACAAAAAGAGTGGGCCAACCCTCGATGGAAAGACGCCAGTTCAGCGGTGGCATGAAAGGCAAGAACCTGCGCTACCTGAATGAAAACTTCCAGCAGCCGTCGCCGGTCACCCGCGTTGGTTTTTTGCTGCTCGAACACTTTTCCCTGCCGGCATTCACCCAGACCCTCGACACCCTGATCACCGCCAACCTGTTGCGCCCCGAGCTGTTTGCCACGCGTACCTTCGGGTGTGACGAGGGCGAAGTTATCAGCGACCTGGGCCTGGTGATCCGCCCGGATGCCCGCCTGCAAGCGTCGGCATTGCCCGACCTGGATTTGCTGGTGATCTGCGGCGGTTTTCGCACCGAACTCAAAGCCGGCGAGGATTTCATCCAGCTGTTGCGCAGCGCCGCCGAACAGGGTGTGAGCCTCGCCGGCCTATGGAACGGCGCCTGGTTCCTTGGTCGCGCCGGGCTGTTGCAGGGTTACCGCTGCGCGATCCACCCGGAACATCGCCCGGCGCTGTCGGAAGTGTCCAAAGCTGCGCAGGTCACCAGCGAACCCTACGTGGTTGACCGCGATCGCCTCACCGCCTCCAGCCCATCGGGCGCGTTCCATATGGCCCTGGACTGGATCAAAAGCCTGCATGGCAAGGCCTTGGTCGAAGGTATCGAAGACATCCTGGCGTTTGAAGAGTCACGCTACCGGCGTATCAAACCCACGGAGAACATCAGCGTCAGCGCGCCACTGCGTGAAGTGGTGAAACTGATGGACGCCAACCTCGAAGAACCCTTGGAACTGGACCAATTGGCAGTCTACGCCGGCCGTTCGCGGCGCCAGCTCGAACGCCTGTTCAAGGAGCAACTGGGCACTACGCCGCAACGCTATTACATGGAGTTACGCGTCACCGAGGCGCGGCGTTTGTTACAGCACACCGAACTGTCACAGGTGGATGTGCTGGTGGCGTGCGGGTTTGTGTCGCCGAGCCATTTCAGTAAGTGCTACAGCGCGTATTTCGGCTATCGGCCATCCAAAGAGAAGCGCTTGGTCAAGTAGCGTTGAGCGCGAGCACTGTGATTGTCACTGTGGCGAGCAGGCTTGCCCTGCGTTGGGTGGCGAAGCCGCCCCTCATTCAGACGACTCGGTGCGTCAGGTGTAACGGTATGGGGCTGCTGCGCAGCCCAACGCAGGGCAAGCCTGCTCGCCACAATAACGCCAAAGACCTAAAAGCGCGCCAATCGGTAAGGGGCCAGGTCCGGCAGCGCCATGCGCTTACCTGGCGTGGCCAGTTGCACGACCATCTCCGCCGTCACCGCCGCCTGCGTCAACCCCAAATGCTGATGCCCAAACGCGAGCAGTACCTTGCCTTCCGCCACCCGATCAATGATCGGCAGCGAGTCCGGCAGCGACGGGCGAAAGCCCATCCATGGGGTTGCGTCCCGGGTACTCAAGTCCTGGCGAAACAAGCCCTGGCTCAACCGGTGTAACTGCCAGGCGCGTTGCATATTGGCGGGGCGCTCCAGGCCTGCGAATTCGACCGTGCCGGCCAGGCGCAAGCCATCGTTCATGGGGGTCATGATAAATTTGCGCTCGAACGAGGTCACGGCAAAGGGCAAGCGCTGGTGTTCGTGGGGCAGCATCAGGTGATAGCCGCGCTCGGTGTCCAGCGGGACCTGCTTGCCGGTGAGTGCAGCGGTGAGTTTGGCCGAATGGGCGCCGCAGGCGATCAGCACCTGGCGGGCAGTCAGGCTGCCTTGATCGGTCAGCAGCGATACGCCGTCCGATTCCAGGCGCCCATCGAGCACGCGTTGCTGCACAAACTGCACACCGCAAGCCTTGGCCGCGCTCACCAGTGCGCACACCACGCTGTACGGATCAATAAAATGCCCGGTGCCTGGGAAGAACAGGCCGCCCTGGATCGCTTCGTTCAGTTGCGGCGCGGCCTTGCGTATTGTCTCGCCCGACCAGAAATCCACCGGCACATTCTGCTGCTGCATGCGTTGGCGCAATGCGTCGATGGCTTCCCCGGACGCGGCACGCTCAAATACCAGCAACGAACCCTCGGCGCGCAACAGCTGCGGCTGCTCAATGGCCTGCAGCAGACGCTGCCAAGCGCCCAGGCTGGCCTCATTGAGCGCACGAATGCCCGCCACCGTGCGCCGGTAGTTCGTCGGGCGCAGGTTGAGCAACAGGCGCACGAACCAGGGCAGGGCGCGTGGCAGGTACTTCCAGTCCAGGCGCAACGGACCCATAGGGTCCATCAGCATGGCGGGCAGGCGCTTGAGGATCGATGCGTCGGCAATCGGGAACACTTGCTCGGTGGCTAAATGCCCGGCGTTGCCATAGGACGCGCCCATGCCCGGCGCCTGTGGGTCGATGACCACCACGCGTTGGCCTTGACGGGCCAATTGCAGGGCGCAGGCGACGCCAATGATGCCGGCGCCAATCACAGCGAAATCAGCACGGTTGCTGTCGCTCATCGTTCAGGCCTCTCTCTGGCCGTCGAGCAAGCGTCGCAACAGCAGCGGGTTGGCGTGTTGCAGCGCGGCGGGCAGCAAGCTGTCCGGGAAGTCCTGGTAACACACCGGGCGCAGAAAACGCAGGATCGCTGCGGTGCCGACCGAGGTGCTGCGCGAGTCGCTGGTGGCCGGGAACGGGCCGCCGTGGACCATGGCGTCGCACACTTCCACGCCGGTGGGCCAGCCGTTGACCAGCAGGCGCCCGGCCTTGCGCTCCAATACCGGCAGCAGGGCTTGGGCGCGTGCCAGGTCCGCGTCGTCCAGGTGCAGTGTGGCGGTCAACTGGCCTTCCAAATGCTCGGAAACCTGACGCACTTGCTCGTCGTCGGCACACACCACCACCAGGGAGGCCGCGCCGAAGACTTCCGCCTGTAGATGCTCATTGCTTAAAAACGCGCTGGCCTGGGTCACAAACAGCTGCGCCTGGCCTTGATTCGGGCCTTGCGCCGCCAAGCCTTTGGCGGCGATTTGTGCGTGTTCAGTCAAGCTGCCGACGCCCGCTTCATAGGCCTGGAAAATACCTGGCGTCAGCATGGTCTGGGCGGCGCACGCCGGGAGCAACTCACTCGCCGTGGCGACAAAGCGCTCGAGTGCCGGGCCTGCGACCGCAACCACCAAGCCAGGGTTGGTGCAAAACTGCCCGGCGCCTTGGGTCAACGAGGCGACAAAACCTTGGGCCAACGCCTCTGCACGCGTGTGCAACGCCGCAGGAAACAGATACACCGGGTTGATCGAACTCATTTCCGCATACACCGGAATCGGCTCCGGCCGCGCTTGCGCCGCCTGGGTCAGGGCGATACCGCCGCTGCGTGAGCCGGTAAACCCCACGGCCTTGATACGCGGGTCGGTGACCAATGCGATGCCGACTTCGCGACCCGATCCATACAGCAGCGAAAACACCCCGTCGGGCAAACCGCAGTCTTTAACGGCCTTGGCCAGCGCACGGCCGACCAGTTCGCTGGTGCCGGGATGCGCGCCATGGGCCTTGACGATCACCGGGCAACCGGCGGCGAGTGCAGAGGCGGTGTCGCCGCCCGCCACTGAGAACGCCAAGGGGAAATTGCTCGCACCAAACACTGCCACCGGCCCCAGCGCAATATGCCGCTGGCGCAGGTCTGCACGTGGCAATGGCTGACGCGCCGGTTGCGCGGTGTCGACGCGCACGTCCAGCCATTCACCGGCGCGCACCGTGCGGGCGAATGTGCGCAATTGCCCGCAGGTGCGCCCGCGTTCGCCCTGGATACGCGGGCGTGGCAGGCCGGTTTCGGCCATGGCGCGTTCGATCAACTCATCGCCGAGGGCTTCAATGTTGTCCGCGATGGTTTCAAGAAAGGCCGCGCGTGCTGCCAGCGAGGTGTCGCGATAGCTGTCAAACGCCGCCCAAGCCAAGGCACAGGCCTGTTCGACATGCTCGCCAGCGCCGCCTGGGTAGGCGGGCGCCAGGGGCTGGTCGGTGGCGGGATTAATGGCCTGGATCGCTTCGCGATGGCCGCAGACTGCGTGCTGACCGATCAGCATCTTGCCCGTCAGAGTCATGGGGTGTCCTTGAAAAATGAGGGTTGGCCGCTGTGAGAACCACAGCGGCGCGCGAGGGTGTCAGGCCACGTTCTGTTCAGCCGACCAATTGGCGTACCACTGGCGGAACAGTGCGTACTGGTTTTCGGCGTAACGCTGTTGGGCGGTGCTGAGTGCGTCGGTTTCGTTGAAGTGCAGGGCGTAGCCCTGGTCGCCGTTGAGCACCATCAAATGCTTGTAATACAGCACCAGGTCGCAACCCTCGTCGAAGGACGACAGCACGGCCAGCGCGGCTTCCAGCTCACGTGCCAGGCGCCGGGCCTTGGCGTCGCCTTTGGCGGCTTTTTTGCTCAGGGCGACCAGTTGCAGCACTTCGCGCGGCAGTGCGTTGCCAATACCGGTGATGGCGCCGGTGGCGTTGCAGTTGACGAAGCCGTGTACCACTTGGGTGTCTACGCCGACCATCAGGGTCACGGCATCGTCCTGGGAGGTGATGTTCTCTGCCGCGTAGCGCAGGTCGGCGCCGCCGCCGAATTCCTTGAAGCCGATCAGGTTGGGGTGTTCACGGCGCAGTTCAAAGAACAGCTCGGCGCGGGTGGCGAAGCCGTAATACGGGCTGTTGTAGATCACTGCCGGCAGGTTCGGCGCGGCCTTGAGGATCGCCGAGAAGTGCGCCTTTTGCGCGGTGGCCGAAGCGCCACGGGACAGCACGCGCGGGATTACCATCAAGCCATGGGCGCCGACCTTGGCCGCGTGGGCGGCGTGGGCCACCGCTTCACGGCTGTTGACCGCGCCGGTGCCGACGATGGTCGGCACGCCAGCGGCAACCAAACGGGCCACGCCTTCCTGGCGTTCGGCTTCGGTCAGCAGCGGCCAGTCACCCATGGAACCGCAATACACCACGGCGCTCATGCCGATATCGATCAGTTCACGGCCCTTGGCGACCAGGGCGTCGAAGTCCGGTTTGCGTTCAGGCGTGCACGGGGTCATCAGTGCAGGGATGCAACCGGTGAAGATGTTGTCGCTCATTGTTCTAACTCCAGCGTTCAGTTAAATAAGGCCCGGGCTCAGATGCCCCAGGCAAAAGGGTCCTGTTCGTCGATCAGCAAGGTGCTGTCGGCGGTCATGAAGGCGCGGCCGGTGATGAAGGGGCGAATGCGCTCGCCATCCCACTCATAACGGCCTTCGAATTGGCTGCCGGTGATGCTGGCTTGCACCCAGGTGGCGCCGGGGGCGAGTTTGTCGTCAGCCGCCAGGCACGCGAGTTTGGCGCTGGTGCCGGTCCCGCACGGCGAGCGGTCGTAGGCTTTGCCGGGGCACATGACGAAGTTGCGGCTGTCGGCGTGGGCGTCGTCGGCGAACAGTTCGATATGGTCGATCACTGCACCGTCCGCACCGTGGATGCCTTGGGTTTCGAGGGCCTTGAGCATCGCCCAGGTGTAGTCGGTGAGGGTGTCGACGTTGTCCATCGCCAGCCTGTGGCCGTGCTGCGACACCAGGAAAAACCAGTTGCCGCCCCAGGCAACATCGCCATGCACCACGCCATAGCCCGGCACGTCCACCGGCACCTGCCGCTGATGACGGTAGGCGGGTACGTTGCGCAAGGTCACCGCGCCGTCGTCGTGCAAGGTGGCGGCTACCGGGCCGACCGGCGTGTCGATGGTGTGCACGCCGGGCGTTATGCGGCCCAAGTGGTGCAAGGAGGCGACCAGGCCGATGGTGCCGTGGCCACACATGCCCAGATACCCGGCATTGTTGAAAAAGATCACCCCGCAGGTGGCGCCTGGCGTGACCGGCGCGCAGTACAGCGCGCCGACCAGCACGTCATTGCCACGTGGCTCCAGCAGGCAGGCGCGGCGCCATTGATCGTGTTCGCTGCGCAAGGTGTGCAACTGGTCGGCGATGGTAGCGCCGGCGAGCGCAGGGAAGCCGTCCATGACCAGGCGCGTCGGTTCGCCGCCGGTGTGGGAGTCGATAACATGCAGGCGCTTCATAACAGGCTCCATCAGTGAGTGGCTGGCGACAGTGGCGCGCTGTAATGCGCGTCGCTGACCGCTTCGCTTTCGTCGTCTTCGTGTTCCAGGCGCACCAGGTGCGCGGGCACGCCGGTGGCGGCGCCCCAGTAGTAGATGCCCAGGGCGCAGAGGGCGACGACCAGCGTGTCAAACGGGTGGCTGATCGCGCCGATACCGCCGAAACTGCCGAGCTTGGACAGCAGGATAGTCACCGCGTAGAAGCCGATCAGCCAGGCCGACGAGCGCACTTGTTGCTTGAGATTCAGGTGCGCGGTCGGCACCCAGCGTGCGCACAGCAGGTACACCACAAACATCAGGATTTGCAGGCCAAGCAGCCACGACACGGTGCTCCAGCCGGACCAGTACACAATCAGCGCGGCGATGATGAACGACAGCGGGCCGAGCACCGCCATGCCCTTGACCCGGAACGGCCGGGCCATGCCGGGCGCATTGCGGCGCAGCGCGGCGACGGTCACCGGGGCCACGGCGTAGCTTAAGATCAGCGCCGCCGACACCACATTGATCAGTGCTTCCCAGGACGGAAACGGCAGGGTCCAGAACACCGACAAACCAAAGGTCAACCACAGCGCCGGGCGCGGGATGCCGGACTTCTCATCAATGCGCGTAAAGATCTTGAAAAACGTGCCGGTCTGCGCCCAGCCGTACACCACACGCGGCGTGGCATTCATGTAGATATTGCCGCAGCCGCTGGGTGAGATCACCGCATCGGCCACCACCAGGTAGGCCAGCCAACCCACGCCCAACGCCAGGGCAATATCACGATAAGGCAGCGCCAGTTGCTTGCTGATACCCGCCCAGCCATCGGCCAGCATCTCGGTCGGCACGCCACCGAGGAAGGCGGTTTGCAGCAGCACATAGATGGCAGTCGACAGCAGCACGGAGAGGATCAAGGCAATCGGAATCGTGCGTTGCGGGTTCTTTACTTCACTGGCCACCGAGATGATCGGCGTGAGGCCCAGGTAGGCAAAAATCACTCCGCCGGCCGACACCGCCATCTCGATGCCCGACAGGCCAAACGGGGCAAAACCCTGGGTCTGGAAATTCGCCGGTTTGAAGAAGGTGAACAGCACACCAATCACCAGCAGCGGCACGATGAACTTGAATACGCTGACCAGGTTATTGGCGATGGCGAAGGTCTTCACACTGCGGTAATTGAGCACAAAGAACAGGCACAGCAGTGCAAATTGCACCAACCAGCCCAGGGTGGTCGGGTCGCTGGAACCGACCTTGGTCAGCTCGGGAAACCAGGCCGCGGCGTATTGGCGCGAGGCGACCACTTCGATCGCCACCAGGCTGGAGAACGCGATCAGCGTGATAAAGCCCATCAGGTAGCCCAGCAGCGGGCCATGGGAATACACCGGGTAACGCACCACGCCACCGGCGCGGGGCAGGGCGGCGCCGAGTTCGCAGTACACAATGCCCAGCAGCAGCACGGCGAAACCGCCGATCAGCCAGGAAATAATCCCCGCCGGGCCGGCGATGGCGGACACGTGGCTGGCCGCAAACAACCAGCCCGAACCGAAGATGGCGCCTAACCCGATAAAGGTCAGGTCCATCAGTGAAAGTTGTTTCTTGAACTTGCCTTGAGCAGACATGGCGGCGCCTTCTTGTGAGTTATTGGATAGGCATGCAGTGGCGATATCCTGAACCGATCAAGGGCGCTGCGATTGATGTTTTGCGTTGATGTGAATGACGAATTCGGCACAGTTTGAATGCGTAGATCCAGGCTTTTTTGTGGGAGCTGGCTTGCCTGCGATTGCATCACCTCGGTTTGCCTGAATGACCGAGGCGTCTGCATCGCAGGCAAGCCAGCTCCCACATTTTTGATCGAGTGTGGCTTCCAAGGCTGCCACAACCTTGTGTAGATACTCAGGCTGGCATAGGGCAATCTGCTTAAGAAAAATGGAGTGCAGGCCATGCTGCCCAGTGCATTTGCGAGCTTTCTACAGACCAACCGCCCCAACAGCATCGAGCAACTATTGGCGGGGGTCGCGCAGTTGTTGCCCTTGCTCGACGTAATCCCCAACGCGGCGATTTTCATCAAGGATATCGACGCCCGCTACGTCCTCGCCAACCACACCCTGGTGCAACGCTGCGGCCTCAAACAGTTGCAGCCGCTGCTGGGTAAGACCAGCGCCGAAGTGTTCCCTGCACAATTGGGGCCGGGCTACACCGAGCAGGACCGGCGCGTGCTGCAGCAGGGTTTTGTGCTAGAAGACCAGCTAGAGCTGCACCTGTATGGCAGCCGCGAACCGGGCTGGTGCCTGACGCACAAATGGCCGCTGTACAACGACAAGGGCGCGATCATCGGCCTGGCGGGTATTTCGGTGGACCTGCAATCGGCCAGCGAAAAGCATCCGGCCTACCAGCGCCTGGCCGCCGTGGATGAGCACATTCGCCAACATTTCAACCGCCGTGTCACCCTCGGCGAGCTGACCCGCATTGCCGGGATTTCCGTGGCGCAACTGGAGCGCTACTGCAAACGTGTATTCCACCTCACACCCCGGCAGATGATCCAGAAGGTGCGCCTGGAGCATGCGCACCGGCTGTTGCACACCGACCTGCCGATCACCGAGGTGGCGCTGCAATGCGGCTACACCGACCACAGCGCATTTACCCGCCAGTTCAAGGCATTGACCGGGTTTACGCCCAGGCAGTACCGGCAATTGGAGTAAATGCAACGAATCAAGGCCTCCGCCGCTCCTATGCTTACCAATCACCTTTTCACGGCAATAGGAAACAGGCTTATGACGGCGGCGGATAACGATCATGTGAACTGGCTGGTGCAACAATCCATGCTCAATGCGGCGCGTCAGCGGGCAAGGCTGTACAGCGGGCAAGGGCGTTTGTGGCAGCAGCCGTATGCGCAGACCCGGCCGCGTGATGCCTCAGCGTTGTCGTCGGTATGGTTCACCGCTTATCCGGCCTCGATTGTGACCCGTGAGAACGGCACGGTGCTCGAAGCCCTGGGCGATGAAAGCCTGTGGCAGGCGTTGTCGAAGATCGGCATCCAGGGCATTCACAACGGCCCGCTGAAAAAGTCCGGCGGGCTCGACGGCACACGGCATACGCCGACCATCGATGGCAATTTCGACCGCATCAGCTTCGAGATTGACCCACAGCTGGGCACCGAAGCGCAGTTGCAGGCCCTGACGCGCATGGCCGCCGCGCACAACGCGGTGATCATCGACGATGTGATCCCCTCCCACACGGGCAAGGGCGCGGACTTCCGCCTGGCCGAGATGGCGTATGAGGACTATCCGGGGCTCTACCACATGGTCGAGATCCGCGAGGAAGACTGGCCGCTGTTACCTGACGTCGCCGAAGGGCGTGATGCGCAGAACCTCAGCCCCGCGCAGGTGGATGCGCTGCGCGACAAGCATTACATCGTCGGCCAGTTGCAGCGGGTGATCTTCTTCGAACCCGGCGTCAAGGAAACTGACTGGAGTGCAACCCCGGTGGTCATCGGTGTGGATGACAAGCCGCGCCGCTGGGTGTACCTGCATTACTTCAAGGAAGGCCAGCCGTCGCTGAACTGGCTGGACCCCTCGTTTGCCGCGCAGCAGATGATCATCGGCGACGCCCTGCATGCCATTGATGTGATGGGCGCCAAGATCCTGCGCCTGGACGCCAACGGCTTCCTCGGCGTGGAACGCAAGCTGGACGGCACTGCCTGGTCGGAAAGCCACCCGTTGTCGATCACCGGCAACCAGTTGCTGGGCGGGGCGATTCGCAAGGCGGGCGGGTTCAGCTTTCAGGAGTTGAACCTCACTGTCGACGATATTGCCGCCATGTCCCACGGCGGCGCCGACCTGTCCTATGACTTCATCACGCGCCCGGCGTATCAGCATGCGTTACTGCTGGGCGACACCGAATTTCTGCGCCTGATGCTGCGTGAGATGCACAGCCAGGGCATTGACCCAGGCTCTTTGATCCATGCGCTGCAAAACCACGATGAGCTGACCCTGGAGCTGGTGCATTTCTGGACCCTGCACGCCCACGACAGTTACCTCTACCAAGGCCAGACGTTCCCCGGCAACAGCCTGCGTGAGCATATCCGCGAGCAGATGTACGAGCGCCTGGCCGGCGAGCATGCGCCGTATAACCTCAAGTTCGTCACCAATGGGGTTTCCTGCACCACCGCCAGCATTATCACGGCGGCCCTGGGCATCCGTGACCTGGAGGCGATCACGCCGGCCGATATCGAGCAGATCCGCCGGATCCATGTGCTGCTGGTGATGTACAACGCCATGCAGCCTGGGGTGTTTGCCCTGTCTGGCTGGGACCTGGTCGGCGCGTTGCCGTTGGCGGCCGATGCGGTAGCCCATTTGATGGGCGATGGCGACACGCGCTGGATTCATCGCGGCGCCTATGACCTGGTGGATTTGAACCCGGATGCCGAACTGTCCGCCGGCCAGATGCCAAGGGCGAAAACCCTCTACGGCAGCCTCAACAGCCAGTTGCAGAACCCGGATTCGTTCGCGTCACAGCTGCAGAAAATTCTCGCGGTGCGCAACGCCTATGGAATCGCCGCCAGCCGCCAGATCCTGGTGCCGGATGTGGAGCACCCGGGGCTGCTGATCATGGTTCACGAGTTGCCGGCCGGGAAGGGCACGCAAATCACTGCGCTCAACTTCGGCAGTACGGCGCTGACCGAAACCCTGCACCTGCCCGACATTGCGCCGGGGCCGGTGGTGGACATCATCAATGAGCGGGTCGAGGGCGATCTCACCGCTGAAGGTGAGTTCACCATCACGCTGGACGCATATGAGGGGCTGGCGCTGCGGGTGGTCAGCCTGTCGCCGATGCTTTAGGGGCGCGAAGCGCTGATCGCCTGGTCGATCAGCGCTGATTATGCATTTGCCGGGAGAATGAATAACATGCCATTTACGCATTATTAAATAAATTAATATGCGCTTGATGAATTTTGTTGTTCGAGCTAGCGTAGTGCCAATGGCCACTTTCGAGCACCGGCCACTGACCTGCCGAGGAATTTCCCATGCCTTTAGTTCGAATCGACCTGGCCGCCGACACCTCCACTGAAACCGCCGCTGCAATTGGCGATGTGGTCTACGCCGCCATGACCAGCGTGGCCAATGTGCCTGAGCACGACAAATTCCAGATCATCAATCGTCACGCCAAGGATGAGTTGGTGTATCCGGCGGCGGGTTATCTGGGGGTTACCTACACGCCAAACATCGTGTTTATCCAGGTGACCTGGAGCGCCGGGCGTAGCATCGCAGTGAAAAAGGCTTTTTATAAATGTATCGCTGAGGGCATCCACGCCAAAACAGGGCTGCGCAAAGAAGATGTGTGGATCAACCTGGTGGATGTGAAACGCGAGGATTGGTCGTTTGGCAACGGAGAGATGCAGTACGTGCCCGACGAGTGAGGCAGGCCCGCAAGCAGGCGGCGACTCAGTGATGAGTCGCCGCCGTTTTTATTGGGCGTTCAACGCTTGTAGAAACTGGGTGTGTTTCAGCGTTTGCGAGAACATCGGCAAGGTGAAGTTCTCGGCGGCGTGTTGTTGCTCATTACTGAAGGTCGCGGTGCAGTCGGTCAACGTCACCACGTCGTAGCCTTTCTCATAGCCCGAACGAACCGTGCCTTCAACGCAGCAATTGGTCAAAAAGCCTGCGACGACCAGGTTCTGGATGCCGTTGTTGCGCAGCACCAGGTCCAGGCCGGTGGTGGCAAACGCATCCAGGCCGCGTTTGCCTTCTATGAGGATGTCAGCCGGCTCACGGGTGAGCGCCTCGCTGATTTCGGCGCCCCAGCTGCCGGCCCGGAAGGCACTGCCGTCTGCCACACCCTTGAGAATGCCGTAGGAGCGGTGCGTCAGCTCGGGGTAGCCGTCGGCAAATTGAATCGGCATATGGATGATCTTCACACCGAGTTTTCGGGCTTGCTCAACGGTGGTTGCAGTGTTCGCCAGCATGTCGGTGCTGTGCATGACGCCTTTGACCGCGTCGTGAAACACCCCACCCGCAGTGGTGAAGTCATTTTGGAATTCAATCAGGACCAATGCGGTTTTCGTCGGGTTCATAGTGATGCTCCGTCAGGTGGTTTTTTCACTACAGCAGTTATAGGCGCCAAATCCAAGGGCCGCACTCTTCGTGTGGGAGCGGGCTTGCCCGCGAATGCGGTGGGTCAGTCAAAACCCAGGTGTCTGACACAGCGTATCCCACATAAAAGCCGCCAGTCATAAGACAGTAACGCTGCCCAGGCACAGTGGCGCACCGGTACTCGGACGTACCTTTGTGCGGATTGAATCATGCTGCGAAACATCGGCTTTTGGCTGGGCCTTTTCATGTTGACGCCTGGGTTGGCCCTGGCTGCCCCCGCCACTTTTGTGACGCGGGACATTACATTTGCCAACGCTGATGTTGCACTGGCCGGCACGGTTTACCTGCCCGAGCATCCAGTAGCCGGCGTGGTGCTGGTACACGGTTCCGGCCAGATGCCGCGTATGAGTAGTTTTGCCACAACCCTGGCCCAACGTGGCATCGCGGTGTTGACCTATGACAAACGCGGCGTCGGGCAATCTGGCGGTGTGTACGCTGGCCCGGAAGTCGGCGGCAATAACCTCGACGCTTCCAATCTGGCGGCGCTGGCGGGTGATGCGAATGCGGCGCTCGTGGTGTTATCCACCACGCTTGCGGCCAACCCAGTGCCCGTTGGGCTGGTGGGTTTCAGCCAGGCGGGCTGGATCATTCCCCTTGCCGCCGAGCGTAATCGGAGCATCAACTTCATGGTGCTATTCAGCGGCCCACTGCTGACGACACTTGAGCAGCTACGGTTCCAGTTTCTGACACAGGGCAAGGCAGATTTCTGGCATACCCACAGCGAGGCCGATGCCCGCCAACATATCGCGCAAGACCCGGACCGCTATGATTTTGCCGCTACCGACCCACGCGACGCACTCGCCAGCATCTCGGTGCCGGGGCTCTGGTTGCTGGGCGGCCAGGACCTGCAAACCCCGGCGTTCATGGCCATCGAACGGCTGGGTACGCTTAAAGCCCAGGGCAAACCCTTTGAGTACCGGCTGTATCCCGAGTTGGGGCACAACGTCTCGCCCGGCGGTGCAGGCCAGTCGGTTGATGATGCGGTTAAGTGGATCAAGGGCGTGAAGCTAACCCGTTGACAGCATTCATTTGGCATCGTGAAAGATGATGCCCAGCGTGTGGCGCTCTCCGCGATGCAGGCGGCTCACCCCATGACGCACGCTGACTGTGCAAAAACCACGCGCGGAACGTGCCGGGCGGCTGTTGACGGCAAAGATCAGTGCCTGGCCTTGTTCAAGGGGCACTACCTCAGCCCGTGCGGGTTTGCTGGAGCCGGAGTGGGTGAGGACGAACTCACCCCCTTCGAAGTCCACACCTGGCTGATCCAGCAGAAACACCGCCTGAAACGGAAACACCTGCTCGCCATACAAGTCCTGATGCAGGCAGGTGTAGTCATTTTGCCGATAGCGCAGCATCAGCGGCGTGGGCCTGCATTGGCCGGCCTGGTGACATAGCGCTTTGAATTCCACATGGGTGTCGGGGAATCGTTGATTCATCTTCAGCGCCGCGTGCCAGCGGTTGGCGACTGGTGCGAGGCGCGCGTAAAGATGCGAGCGCAGGCTGTCGACGAGTGCCGGCAGCGGGTAGCGAAAGTACTGGTATTCGCCACGCCCGAAGGCGTAGCGCTGCATGGCGATGCGGCTGCGAAAGTGGCTTTCATCGGCATAGAGTGCTGCCAGTTGCTGACAGGTTTGCCGCGTCAGCAGCCTTGGCAGCAGGGCGAAGCCGTCGTTCATCAAGGCCGCTTCGATCATTGGCCAGTCGAGATTTTCCAAGTGAGTGTTCATAAAGGCTGCTGAAGTTTCCATTGGCGATACTCGGCCGGCATGCACACGGCGCAAGGGCGATAGCCCGCTGCGATGGCGCTGGATTGATTGAGGAAAAACACCCTGTGCTGCACATAGCAGCCACGGGCGATGGCGTGCAGTGCCGCACGGCAATCCAGCGTGCCGTAGCGTTTACCGCGTCGATGACCAGCCAATGTGCCCGGTTCGGCGCTTGAGTAGGCTTGGCCATCGCTGCCCAATAGCCGCCACATGCGCTCGTCAGTCATGCGCCGCCCCAGGGCATAAGTGAAAACTGAGCAAAAAACCGCGCCGTTCGCCGCTTCGGACGCTGCTGATCGCGTGTTTCATATTCACCCGGTAGTAACCCTTACTGCCCTTGAACGGGCGGTGTGCCGTGGTGATCACGGCCAGATCGCCGCGCTGCAACGGCACCACCATCGGCCGCGATTGCATTCTGGGGCGTTGCTCGGTAAGGACACATTCGCCGCCGGTGAAATCCTCGCCGGGCGCAGACAGCACGCCGGCCAACTGAAATGGAAATACGTGCTCGCCCTCGGCGTCCTGCCCCAGCGCCTGGTGCTCGTCTTTGCGCAGGCATGTCAGTTGGGGCAGTGCTTGCTGCTGGCCGACGGCGCGGCACTGCGCATGAAAGTCGGTGAGTTGGGGAGGGTAGCGGTAGGGCAGTTGCAGGATGTCGTTCCACCGGTTGGAAAGCTGTGCCAATGGCGGATAAAAGCCGTTCAGTAGGTGGGTGAACAAGCCTGGGACCTCAAGCCCGAACATGCCGGGCAGCACGACGAAACCTTCGCGGTCGAGTTCCAGGCCGATGGTTTGCCAGTCCAGGTGTACCAGGGTGGCGGCAAGGGGAGTCATGAAAGCCTCGGTCACTGTGCATTTGCGCCAGTGTAGGCAGGCGCCAAATCACTGAAACTCCGGTTCTTGCGACGCAATTCTCCCTGGCTGACCGAAGATTGATCTCGGTCAGGTGCCCCGCCTGACAGGCCTTTTAACCTTGCGCTTCCATCAAAGGCCAGGGACGGCTCAATGCGAGCCTGTGGCCGTGCACCTCAAGGAAGAGTCTGCCATGCGATCACTGAAGATCATCTTGTTGTCCTCTGCATTCAACGGTTTGACCCAACGGGCCTGGCTGGATTTGCGCCAGTCTGGTTTCGACCCCAGCGTGGTGCTGTTCACCGATGAAGCCACGGTGTGCCGGCAAATCGAGGCGGCGGACGCCGACCTGGTGATCTGCCCGTTTCTCAAGGACCGCGTGCCGCAGCAGTTGTGGAGCAACCTCGACCGCCCGGTGGTGATCATTCATCCGGGTATTGTCGGTGACCGTGGCGCCAGCGCGTTGGACTGGGCCATCACCCAGCAGGCCCGTCGCTGGGGCGTCACCGCGTTGCAGGCGGTGGAGGAGATGGACGCAGGGCCGGTCTGGTCGAGCTGTGAGTTCGACATGCCCGCCGAGGTGCGAAAGTCCGAGTTGTACAACGGCCTGGTGAGTGACGCTGCGATCACCTGTATTCGCGACGTGGTGGAAAAATTCACCCGTGGTGTGCTCCCTGCGCCACTGGATTACACGCAGCCCAACGTTATCGGGCGCTTGCAGCCGAACATGAAGCAGGTAGACCGTGCTTTCAGCTGGCACGACTGCGCGGGCTTCATCAAACGCAGCATCGACGCCGCCGACGGCCAGCCGGGTGTGTTGGCCAGCATCCAAGGCGAGCAGTACTACTTGTACGACGCGCACCTGGATGCACGCCGGGGCCTGCCGGGTGAAATGCTCGCGGTACAGGATGATGCGGTATTGGTCGCAGCCGGCGATCAGAGCGTGTGGGTCGGCTCACTTAAACGCAAGGCCCAGCCAGGCGAGGAAACCTTCAAGTTGCCGGCCCGTCACGTGTTGGCCGGGCGCCTGGCGCGTGTGCCCGTGCTGGACAGCTCAATTGCCCACCAAGCCTTCAATGAACAGGCCTATCAACCGATTCGCTACCGTGAATGCGGCGATGTCGGCGAATTGACCTTCGAGTTCTACAACGGCGCCATGAGCACTGAACAATGCCAGCGGCTGGTCGCTGCACTGCGCTGGGCCAAGGCACGGAACACCCAGGTGCTGCTGATCAAAGGCGGGCGCGGCAGCTTTTCCAACGGCGTACACCTCAACGTCATCCAGGCCGCACCCGTGCCGGGGCTGGAGGCTTGGGCAAATATCCAGGCGATCGATGATGTGTGCCAGGAACTGCTGACCGCCCGGCAACTGGTGGTCAGCGGCCTGACCGGCAGTGCCGGTGCCGGCGGTGTAATGCTGGCCATGGCGGCCGATATCGTCTTCGCCCGTGCCGGCTTAGTGCTCAACCCGCATTACAAGAGCATGGGCCTGTATGGCTCCGAATACTGGACCTACAGCCTGCCGCGTGCGGTGGGCAGTGAAATTGCCCATAAGCTCACTGAAGAGTGCCTGCCGATCAGCGCCATTCAGGCACAGCAGTGGGGCATGGTGCAGGACATTGGGCCACGTTGCCCGACTGCGTTCAGTGCATGGTTGCTGCAAGCGGCCCAAGGCGCGCTGAGCGATGAGAAATACGCCGCGCAACGCATGCGCAAAGCCACTATCGACCTTGAGCCAATGGATCGCTGCCGCCAAAACGAGTTGGCCCAGATGGAACTGGACATGGTGCACAACCGCCAGCAGTTTGCCGAGAAGTGCCGCAACTTTGTGTTCAAGCGTAAAGCCTGCCAGACGCCGCAACGGTTGATTGCGCCGTGGGCGTTGGCGCGTAAGGGCGAACTGGTCGACTGAGCGGTACTGCGGTTTTAGTCCCAGTCCTATTTGTTTCTGTTTTGGCGCTGATAAGCTTTTTTCCTGAAACAATCTCGGGAAATTTTTGTCATGATCCAAAATGCCGTCGTGCCCAACGAGTTCAGCGCGCTACGTGTCGTCACGTTGGCATCCGATGCTGCCTGTGCGCATCGGCTCGCCTTCGCCTTGAGCAGCATGGGGGTAACTCCGATTGCCAATATTGGCACCTTGAGCGCCGTTGAGGCTTGGCTGCGCGAGTCCCCGATCGACGTCATTGTCTGCGAAATTCGCCCAGAGTGCGGTGATGGGCTGATGTTGCCGAGCCTGCTCAGGGGGCTGCACGAAGCAGGCACACTGGCCCGGTTGCCCTGCATCTTCTGGACCGGAGAGACGGCCTTGGACGCGCCCGCGGGCGAGGTCGACGTGACCCGTAAAACGCCTGCAAGCCCGCTCTGGATCAAGTACATGGGCGGGGTTGCGGTCAGTGCGCTGGAGTCCCATGCGCGGTTGGCGCGAACGGCGGGGATCTCCGTGCAAATCCTGCGCGAAGGCGCAACCCTGGCGCTGGGCGACGCCTTGCGCGCGGTCGTGCTGACGCGCGCGCAGCCGGATGCAAGGCTGAATATGAACACTTTTGATGACTTGGCCGAAGATGAGGTGATCAACGCGCTGACCACAGGCGAGGGCTTGCGTTTTGTGTTCCAACCGCAATTTGAGCTGCTGAGCCGGCGTATCGTGGGGGCCGAAGCGCTGGTGCGTTGGAAGCATCCACGATTTGGGGAAATCCCCCCTTCGGTATTGATGCCCTTGGTCAACCGCTTGGGCCTGGACCTGCTGCTGTTCAGCCTGGTGGAGATGTGGACGATCAAGGCCATGCTCGCGCTCAAACGCGAACATATCGGGATTCCCATTGCTGTAAACGCGTCGGCTAAAACCATTTGCACCCCCGATTTCTCCGAGCGCCTGGCTGCGCGGATGCGCCAGGCCGGCCTGCCGAACCGGCTGCTGAAAATCGAGCTTACTGAAGATGTACCCGAACCGGATGAGCTCTACCTATCCGCCTCGTTGACGGCGATTCGGGCCAAGGGGTTCCAGGTATCGATGGACGACTTCGGCACGGGCGCTGCTACGTTGAACCTGTTGGCGAACCTGTCGTTTGATGAGATGAAAATCGACGGATCGTTTGTGCGTGGGGTTGAACAGCACTCGTCTTCACGCAAAGTCATTGCCGGTATTGTCAATTGGGCGCGACTGCTCAGTTTGAATTTGGTGGCTGAGGGCATCGAAGACGAGTCGACGATTGCGTTGCTCTATCGTTTGGGTTGCCGAGTGGGGCAGGGTTACGCGTTGGCTCGCCCAATGGAAATGGACGATTTCTTGAACTTTGTTATTCAGCGGGAAAATAGTGCGGGTGCTGAGCGCTTTTAGGAGTGATCTGATACCCGAATGAGTGCCCGTGCATTAACTTTCGCATCCGCTCACTGTTTAAGAACTATCGGTTGCTGAGTTGGTTTGGCTGTTGTTATGTGTGTTATGTGCGATTGTTCAATATCACGGATGCCGTTGATTTTATAGGTTCGTCTGCGATGACGAGAACTTACTAAAGATGAGAATGTTGCAGGCCTCATCCTTTTGCTCGTTATAAAGAGTGCCTTCCACGTTATGAAATGCTTAAGAATTGCTTTGCTCGATGATCATGCAATCGTGCGGCACGGGTTAATCAATCGATTGCAGCAGGAACCTGATTTTGAAGTGGTGGGTGTCTACGCCCGCAGCCGTGAAGCGATGGCCGGGCTCGCGTTGCTGCCCGCCGATGTGCTGTTGCTGGATTTCGTGCTCGGGCCCAGTGAACTGGACGGCATCTTGTTGATTCGTGCGTTGCGAGTGAAGTACCCGCAATGCCGCATTCTGATGTTCTCCACGCATCACGATGCCGCCACCGTGATCCTGGCCCTGCGTGTCGGCGCGCGCGGGTTTCTTGGCAAGGGTGAAGATATCAACCAGTTGATCAGTGCGGTTCGGTTGGTGGCATCCGGGGAGGTCTACCTGAGCCCGGACATGGCCTACCGGGTAGCCGAAGCGACGGCGGTGAACCATATCGGTGACGAGCAGAACCGCGATGAAGCCTTGCGTTTTGTCAGCCTTTCCGCGCGTGAACAGGACGTGATTCGGTGTTACTTGACGGGTATGACCATTACCGATATCGCCGAAAAATTCAATCGCAGCATCAAGACCATCAGCTCACAAAAAGCCTCGGCGTTTCGCAAGTTGGGCGTGGTATCGAACAATGAGTTGTTCAGGATCAAACACATTATTGATGGTATTTGATCCTGGTTTCCGACACCCGGGAACGAGCGGGGTGTGATTTACCGATCCTTGCTTATACTCAAAGACGGGTTGAACGTTGTAGCGGTGGGGTATCCCAGTATTCCGACAGCGTTGTGCCGAGTGGGTCGATCACGATGAAACCAATACGTATTGCTTTGCTGGATGATCACGCAGTTGTTCGACACGGGCTAGCCGCCACGTTGGCGGCCGAGGCGAACTTTGAAGTGGTTGGCATTTATGCGCGCAGCCGCGACCTGATCGCCGGCCTCGCCTCGGCGCCAGCAGACCTGCTGCTGCTGGACTTCTCCCTGAACCCTGACGAGCTGGACGGGGTCTCACTGATCCGCGCCTTGCGGGTCAAATTTCCCAGCTGTCATATCCTTGTTTTGTCCACGCATCACGACCCGGCGACGGTCAGCCTGGCCATGCGTGTCGGTGCCCGTGGCTTTGTCGGCAAGGGTGAAGAAATGGCGCAGTTGGTCAAGGCCATCCGCAAGGTGGCGGCGGGTGCGGTGTACCTGAGTACCGACATGACCTACCGCCTGGCGGAGACGGTGACCAGCGATACTGGCCAAGGCCGTGGCGATGCGCCTGACGCGTTGGTCCAGGCGGAGTTGACCAGCCGTGAGCAGGAAGTCATTCGCTGTTACCTGGCGGGCATGACGGTGAGTGAGATTGCCGAGAAATTCAACCGCAGCATCAAAACCATCAGCACCCAGAAAACCGCAGCGTTTCGCAAGCTTGGGGTCACCTCGAACAATGAGCTGTTCAAGCTGAATAAACTCATCGGCACGCCATGACAATCGGGTTGTGGAGGGCAGTGCTATTGGCGCTGATTGTGCTGGGCTCGCCGCTCGTCTGTGCGGGTGCCGTCGCGTTGAGCGACGAGCAACTGCAGTGGATAGCACTGCACCCGGTGTTGCGCGTCGGGGTGGTGGAGGGCTTGATTCCCTTCGAATACATGAGCGGTGGAGAACTGCGCGGGCGGTCCATGCAGTATTTGCAGTTCGTGACGGCCGCTACGGGCCTTCGTTTCAGCTACGTGCCCGGAAATACAATGGCCGCACGCGAAAACATGCTGCTGGCAGGGCAGGTGGACCTGCTGTCCTCATACTTGCGCTTTCGCTCTGAGCCTGCGACCCAGGGCATTGTTGCGCTGGTTTACCACACCACTTCGCCCATCATCGTCACGCGTGTCGACAGCCCGGGTGTCTTCGACCTTGAACAACTACAGGGCAAAAACGTGATGATTCCCGATGTGGAATATTACGAGACGATATTCCGGGACAAGGCGACCAAGTCCCATCTGATCAGAAGCACCTCGGCCCTGCAGATGCTGACCATGGTGAAGGAGGGCAAGGCCGATGCGGTAGTGGCCTCGGAAACCTTTTTAATGCCTTACCTGTATCGACAATTCCAGGGCGTGCTGGAAGTTTCCGGCGTGGTCGGCAGCCAGATGCTGGATGTGAGCATGGCCGTGCGCGCTGATGACCTCATGTTGCGCTCCATACTTGAAAAGGTACTGGGCTCCATAACGGCGGAGCAGCGCAATGATATCTATGAGAATTGGTATCACGACCTGGAAGTGGACGTGCCGTCCCTGTCAAACATCGTCAATCATTATGCGCATGTGTTCATCCTCGGCGTGTTGGCGTTGGCCAGCCTTTGCGCGCTGGTCTATCGCGGTCATCGGTTGCGCCGGCGGGCGTTGCGCAATGAACAAGAAAAATCCATGTTCCTGGCGGTCATGAACCATCAAATACGTTCGCCCATGAACGCAGTGCTGGCGGCGATGGAGTTACTGGGGCACACACGGCTCAATCAGCAACAACGCCACTTTGCCCAGCTGGCAAATAGTGGCGCCGACGCGATGCTGCATTTGCTGGACGATGTCCTTGAAACCTCCGGGTCGCAGGTCAAGCCGAAACGCCTGAAGGTCGAGTCGACCGATGTGACAGCGTTGGTGCAGGCAGTCGTCGGGCTGCATCGCCTGCGGGCCAGGGAAAAACGCCTGGAGCTCAATGCGCATATCCAAGAGGCGTTGCCCCTGTTGATGCTCGACAGTGCGCGCCTGACGCAAATCCTGCATAACCTGCTCTCGAATGCGATCAAGTTTACCGATGCGGGCAGTATTGATATCGACGTGCGCCAGGTTGGCCTGGACGCGAGCAACGGCCGCTTGCAGATCGAGGTCCGCGACACCGGCATCGGCATTTCGGCGGCGGTTCAGGCGTCGTTGTTTCGACCCTACGCGCAGCATAGCCAGTCATACAAACGCGCGGGCGGCTCAGGCTTGGGGCTGGTGATCTGCCAGCAGTTGGTCAACTTGATGCACGGGACGTTGACGCTCAAGAGCGCGCCGGGCGCGGGCACCACGGTGACGATCTGCTTGCCCGTGATAAACGCCCCGCAACCCCTTGCATCGCAACCGGCAGAGGCGCCATTAACGGCAAACGCTGGCAAAGCATTGCAGATCCTTGTGGTGGAGGACACCCGGGCGAACCAGCAGGTGTTGGGCGCGCAAATCAACAGCTTCGGCAGCCTGCCGGTGATAGCCGGCGATGCCGCCCAAGCCCGCGCCTTGTTTGTGCATACCCGTTACGACCTGGTCCTGATGGACTGTGATCTGCCGGACCAGGATGGCTACAGCCTGACCCGCGAACTGCGCGGATTCGAACAGCAGGTGGGCCGACTGCGTTGCCCGATCATTGCCATCTCTGCCTTGACCGGTGAGCAACATCTTCAGCGCTGCCTGGCGGCGGGAATGGACGCGGTGTTGAGCAAGCCTATTCGCCTGGAGCCATTGCGCGGGGTGATTGAGCGTTGGTGCGACGTCACACTGGCAGACCCTCGGTTAAACCTGATGGCCCCTGTGCTGGACCAGGCCGGGATCAATCGCGAAGTGGCCGCTGACCTGGGCAGCCTGACCAAAGCGCTTGCGCTGTGTGATCGCTCCTCCGCTCTGCACGTGACCCACCGTTTGCACGGCGCAGCGCTGATCATGGAATGGTCGGCGATGGGTCAGGCTGCCGAAAACCTGCAGAACCTGCTGCGCGCGCAGTCGGGATGGGATGACCCGGCGTATGCGCAGGCTTTGCGGTTGCTGCTCCAGCAATGGCGTGACCTGGGCGGCGATCGGCAGGTTGATGCACTGCCTGCCACTCGTTCGCACCGGATGCTGCCTTGATGTGGCGCTTGTTGGCGGTGTTGGCGCTGATGGGCCAGATTGGTCTGTGTGTTGCGCAAGCCAACGCGCCGGCGTTGGCGTTGACACCACAGGAACTCGATTGGATTGCAGCCCACCCGGTATTGCGTGTGGGGGTGTTCGATAACCTGTTGCCCTTTGAGTACATCAGCGGTGGCGAACTGCGAGGGCTGTCGGCCAAGTACCTGGACTTGATCGCACGGCGTACGGGGCTGCGTTTCAAGTCTGTGCCGACTACCTCACGCAGTGCGCGCAAAGACATGCTGCTCAGTGGTGAGGTGGATATCTTGTCCACCCGGCGCCGGTCGGACGACCCTGCTGAAGATCGCGGCGTTCTCTATACCGCGCCTTACAACACCAGCTCGACCATCCTTATCAGCCGTTTTGACGACCAGCCGTTTGCCGAACTGGGCCAGCTCGCCGGCAAACGCCTGGTGATGCTGGGGCGTGAAGGCTATTCGGCGTTTTTGCGTGAGCGGGCGCCGGGCATCACGATCATTTCGGCCCAGAACGCGATCGACATGATGGCAATGGTCAAGGACGGCGATGCGGACGCCGCCATTGCTTCGGAGTGGTTGCTGATCCCGTATCTGTCTCGCCAGTACCAGGGCGTGCTGCAGGTTTCCGGTGTGGTGCCCGAGCAGCGTACTGGGGTAAGCATGGCGGTGCGCGACAACGACGTGATTTTGCTATCGATTCTGCAGAAGGTACTGGGGTCCATTTCGGGCGATGAGCGCCAGGCGATCTACGATGCCTGGTTCGCGGACATGAACCTCGATATCCCGCCCATCAAGGCCATCCTTGATCACTACAAAAGTGAGTTGTGGTTGCTGCTCAGCAGCGTGCTGATACTCATCACGCTGGTGTGGCAAAGCCGCGTGCAACGCCGGCGCGCCATCCATAACGAACGGGAGAAGGCGATGTTCCTGGCGGTTATGAGCCACGAAGTCCGTTCGCCCATGAACGCAATACTGGCCGCTGTTGAGTTGCTGGAGCACACCGCACTTGACGAACAGCAACATCACTTTGCGGCCCTTGCGAACAACGGCGCCAATACCCTGTTGCGGTTGGTGGACGATGTGCTGGATATCTCCAGGATGGAGGCCGGGCAATTGACGCTGAATGTGGAAGCCGTGGACCTGGGTGTGCTGGTCCAGCGCGTGGTGGACAGCCAGCGCGCGTCTGCCGAGGCAAAAGGCCTTGAACTGACGGTAACGGGTGAGCACCTGCACGCCCCGTTATTGCTGGATGAACTGCGCGTGGCGCAGGTCTTGCGCAACCTGATCGTCAATGCCATCAAGTTCTCCGACAGGGGCCATGTAGAGATTCGGCTTCAGGTGCTTGAGGGCGATCACCACCTGATGATTGAGGTCATCGACAATGGGATCGGGTTGTCCGACCAGGCACACGCCTCATTGCTGAGTTCATCCGCGCGTGCCAGTGGCAGTAACGGGCTGGGGTTGGTGATCTGCCAGCGGTTAGTGCAGTTGATGGGGGGCGAGTTGACGCTCAGCAGCCTCCAGGGCAAAGGCACCCGCGTGGGTGTGAGGTTGCCGGTTGAATGGGCTGCGCCGCTTGATTCACCTGCGCAGGTGATGCCTTCGCCCGACGAACCTGTGGGCTTGACGGTGTTGGTGGTGGGGGGCACCAATGTCGACCAGCAAGGGCTGGTGACGCAGCTGCGCGCGTTAGGTTGCCATCCCTTACCAATGGACGATGCCAACCAGGGTTTAAGGTTTTTCAATGCACACCAGGTTGATTTGATACTTATCGACTGCGACCTGCCAGCAGGCGCTGGCTATAAACTGGCCGGTGAATTCAGGCAGGTGCAGAGCCAGCGACAGCGTACACACTGCCCGATCATCGCGGTCTCACAGCTTACCGGCAATGACATGCTGGAATGCTGCTTTGAAGCGGGTATGGATGGCGCGCTGAGCAAACCCATTGGCGAGGGCCTTCTACGCGAAACCATTGAACTGTGGTGCGAGGTCAACTTGCTGCAACCCTCATCGGCGCCGAGTACTTCCGGGCCTGAAATACTGCGCAAACAGCTTGGCGGCTTGCTTGAGGCGGCAGCCCTGCGTGATCGCAGCCTGGCGTTGCTCGCCGCGCATAACCTGCAGGCTGCCGCGCTAGTGGCGGGGTGGATAGACATCGCGACCACGGCTGACCTGATCGATGCGGCCTTGCAGGATAAAACAGCCTGGCCAACTGTCGTTATTGCCGGTCATCTCAGCCGTATGGTTGAACAGTGGGCAGCATTAAGCGCTTGAGTGTTGCCCTTGAATTATTGGGGTGACGGCGTTGTTTTTAGGAGCACTCCTATTGACCATAAAGTTGTCTGCAGAATAAAAACCCTCCTCGGTAGATTGAATTTTTTTTGCGCGGCCATCGCCAAGTTAATTAATTAAAATCTGCGGGGCTTAGTTGCTTTTTCGGAGCAGTCCTATTTGGACAGTTCGGTGACTTCCTTACACTTAACTCCGCAACAACACAGCAGTTCTCCTGCAACAGGGAACTCACTCTCTACTCAGCATCTTGCGCTCTTGGAGTTACTCATGGATTACAAAGCCCGCGTCCTCGCTGTACTGGTCGCCGCCACTGCCACCTCCGCCGCCATGGCGTCGGACGGTACTATCAACTTCAACGGTGAACTGAAAGCCGAAACTTGCCAAGTCGCAGTCAATGGCGCGGCAGGCTCAGCAGGCAGCACCGTCACGCTGCCGACGATTTCGACCGCTTCGCTGGCTGCACAGGGCCAAGTGGCGGGCCAGACCGGGTTCAGCATTCAACTGAGCAAGTGCTCTGCGGCGCTTAAAACCGCCTCTGCGTTCTTTGAAGCAGGTGGCTCGGTGGACCCGGCCAGCGGCAACTTGAAGAACTTGAGCGGCACCGCCACCAAGGCGCAACTGCAATTGGTTGACGCCTCAAATGGTAAAGCCATCAAAGCCGGTGACACCGGGCAAGTGGCGTCTACCAGCCGTATCAGCATCGATACAACAACACTGAGTGCCGACCTGCCTTACGCCGTCCAGTACTACGCCCAGGCCGCAACTACGCCGGGCACCGTTATCAGTAACGTGACGTACTCCATTAATTATCAGTAAGTCGCTCGCCAATGAACACACGCCCTGTGTGGTCGATAAAAGGGCGTGTTTTCTGGCGGCGATGGGACACTGTCATGCCTTGCAAACTTCCACTCAAACAGTTGCTGCTGGCAAGCCTTCTGGCCCTGGCAAGCGCCCAAGCCATTGCGGGCGTGGTGATTACCGGCACGCGGGTGATCTACCCGGCTGGCCAGAAGGAAGTCACCGTCAAACTCAATAACAACGGCACGCAGCCTGCACTGATGCAAGCCTGGATCGATACTGGCAGTGTCGAGTCCACGCCCACCAGCTCCAAGGCACCGTTTCTGCTTTCGCCGCCGGTGGCACGTATCGACCCGGCCAAAGGCCAAAGCCTGCGGGTATTGTTCACGGGGGCGGCGTTGGCCTCGGACAAGGAGTCGGTGTTCTGGCTGAACGTGCTGGAAATTCCGCCCAAGCCCGAGGCGGGTGAGGACCTTAACACCCTGCAAATGGCATTTCGCTCGCGGATCAAGCTGTTCTATCGCCCCACCGAGTTGCCCGGAACCGCCACTGAAGCGATTGAACAGGTGCAATGGCAAGTGGTTTCCAGCCGTGATGGCTTGGGCCTGGCTTTGCAGGCGTTCAACCCGTCGGCCTTTTACGTGTCGCTGGTTGAACTGGAACTGGTGTCGGGCTCAGTACGTGCTCGCAGTGAGGACGGCATGGTCGCTCCGGGTGAAACCCGACAGTTCCCGCTGCCGACTCTCAAGACTCGGCCTGCCGCCGATGCCCAAGTGGAGTTCAACGCCATCAACGATTACGGCGCGCTGATCCCGACTCGGAAAGCACTCAAGCCTTGATCAACTCCTGACGTCTTTACACGCGAGTTAATTATGCAAACCTCTTCCAGCTCCAGGCTTGCCCTGCGGGCGCAGCCTCGCTTTGCCTTGAATCCGCTTACAGCCTTGGTGCTCAAGGTGCTGGCCATCGCGCCTGGTGCATGGGGAATACAGGGCGCATTGGCGCAAGAGGTGCAGTTCAACGACGCATTCCTGCCTGAGGACTCGCGTAACCTCGACCTGGGTAAATACCAGACCGGCAACCCGGTGACGCCGGGGCAATACCGCGCCGATGTGTTGCTCAACGGCCAGTTGAACAGCCGCCAGGACATTCGCATTGAGGCCCAGCCCGACGGCAGCAAACCGGTGGTGTGCATGGACCATGGCTTGCTTGAACGTCAGGGCGTGGACATGTCCAAGCTGTCCGAACCGCTGGACACCACAGGCTGCGTGTCTTTGGGCAGTTTGATCCAAGGTGCCAGTGCGAGTTTTTCACCGGAGAACCAGGCGCTCGACCTCAGCATTCCTCAGGCCGCCTTGAAGCGTAATTCCCGGGGTTACGTCAGCCCTGAGTTATGGGACCGCGGTGTGACCGCCGGCATGCTCAGTTATACCTTCAACGCCAACCGTAATCGCACCCGCACGGGCGACTATGACTCGGCGTTCATGGGCCTTAATGCGGGCCTTAATCTGGGTGACTGGCGCCTGCGCCACAACGCGTCGATGAGCTGGCAGTCGCGCCAGGGCAACAAGTACCAGGCTCTGGACACCTACGCCCAACGTGATGTGACGGCGCTGAAAAGCCAGTTGACGGTGGGGGAGTCCAACACCAGCGGCGAGATCTTCGACACCTTGTCCTTTCGCGGCGTGCAGTTGGCCAGCGATGACCGCATGCTGCCTGATTCCATGCGCGGTTATGCCCCGGTCATCCGCGGCATTGCCCGCACCAACGCCCGCGTGACCATTCGCCAGGCCGGCAACGTCCTGTTGGAGACTACCGTAGCGCCGGGTGCTTTCGTGATCGATGACCTGTACTCCACCGGCTACGGCGGAGACCTTAACGTGAGCGTTGCCGAGGCAGACGGCACCGAGCAAAACTTTATCGTGCCCTATGCCTCGGTCAGCCAGTTGTTGCGCCCCGGTACCTCGCGGTTCAGCTTCACCGCCGGTGAAACCCGCAACAACTTTGTCGACCAACAGGCACGCGTGCTGCAAGGCACGCTGCAATATGGCCTGAACAACACGTTCACAGGCTTCGGTGGCCTGCAGTCGAGCGACCACTACACGGCGCTGCTCACGGGCCTGGCGTTTGGCACGCCCATCGGCGCCATGGCGGTGGACGTGACTCACGCACAGACCGAGCTGGCTGCCGGGACGGCCAAAGGGCAGAGCATGCGTGTGTCCTATAGCAAGAATGTACTCAGTACCGGCAGCAACTTCTCGGTGGCGGCTTACCGTTTTTCTACCGGTGACTACCTGGATTTCAGCAATGCCGTGCAACTGGTGGATGCCGAGAAAAATGGTTGGGACACCCGTATGTTCGGACGCCCGCGCAGCCGCCTGTCCATCACCGCAGACCAGACGTTGGGGCCTTGGGGCCAAGTGACTCTTAGCGGCTATGCGCAGAATTACTGGAACCAGCCGGGCAGTGATGTGCAGTACCAGTTCAGCTACAGCAAGCAATTCAATCGCGTGAGTTTCAGCGTGAACGCCAATCGCAGCCGCATGGGCCTGGGCGATATGGAGAACAGCTTCCTGCTGACCATGAGCATGCCCCTGGAGTTTGGTGGGTCTGGTTATGGCCCACAGGTGACGGCGCAGGTTGGCCGTGACACGCGCGGCAACTACAGCGAGCAGGCCGGCATCAGCGGCACCGCGGGCGACGATCGCCAGTACGGCTACGGCGCAACCTTCGGGCATGACGGTGGCAGCAATAGCAAAAGTGTAGCGCTCAACGGGCAGTACACCGGTGCCAGGGCGATGCTCAGTGCCGCACTGGGGCGTGGCGACGGCTACACCAGTGCTTCCGTGGGTGCCAGCGGCACGCTGGTGGCCCATGCCGACGGTATGACCATGACGCCTTATCGTGGCGAGACCATGGCGGTGATCAGCGCGCCGGGTGCGCAGGGTGCCAAGGTGTCGGGCTATCCAGGTCTGAGGCTTGATGCAAGCGGTAACGCCGTGGTGCCGTATTTGCGCCCCTATGAATTGAACGAGGTCGCCATCGACCCGATCGGCAGTTCCCTGGACGTTGAATTCAACGAAACCAGCCAGCAGGTCGCGCCGCGTGCCGGCGCCGTAGTGCACCTCAAATACACCACCAACCAGGGGCGGGCAGTACTGCTCAATGTGCGCCTGGACGATGGCAACAGTTTGCCGTTCGGTGCCGGCGTAACGGACGGCGAAGGCGCCACGGTGGGCGTGGTCGGGCAGGGCGGTCAGCTCTACGCACGCATCAAGCCGGACACCCGCCAGTTGCTGATCAATTGGGGCAGCAAAGCGCACCAGCAGTGTGCGTTGGTCATTCCACCGGGCCCGGGCGAGGGCCAGCAGTTGCAGCAGCTGGACGCCGTGTGTGCGGCAGGCAAACAGGTCGCTGACCGCGTGCGGCCCAACACTATGCAAAAGGTACCGTTATGAACATCAGGGCTTTGATCAACTCGGGATTGGCAGTTATGGCGTTGTGGGCTGCAGCCAACACGGCCATGGCGGTAACCTGCACCTACATGAATGGCATCCAGCCAGCGAATGGCTCCATGCCGTTGCAAATATCGGCGATCACCGTCGGGCGCGATGTGCCGGTAGGCGCCGAAGTTTATCGACAGAAGTTCAGCATGGCCGCGGGCCAGGCGGTAAAGCTGGAGTGCCTGTATGCCCCATATGAACAGTCGACCGAGTTTACGGTTGATTCGGGCTATGGCCTGGCCAACGTCACCAGCGGGGTGTATGCCAACAAAGTCTACAGAACCAGCATTCAAGGACTAGGGGTCGCCTTCACTAGCACGGGCGGCCCTCTGCCAAGGGCAACGAGCAAAATTTGGACCTCGTGTACGCCGGGCTGGCGGTGCCTGGTCCCGTTTGACGGACCTTCCAATTTTGAATTGATATTAATCAAACTGGGCGATGTGGCACCGGGTGTATTGGTGGGTAATACGTTGCCGACCGTGAGCCTATTTGGCAGTTTTGGCGACGCCAGAATGCTGGGCTTCAAAATGGGTATCTCCGGCACTATCCAGATTGTCTCGCGCACCTGCAGCACGCCGGATGTGAACGTCCCTATGGGTACACATCAGACCAAGACATTTACGGGAGTCAACACTGCCAGCGCCTGGGTCGATTTTGCCATTCGATTAAATGATTGCCCGGCGTTTACGGGGACCTTCAGGACCACAGGTCCCGGTTGGATTTCCCAGAGCGGCAATTCACCCTCCGGCAGCAGCACGCCTGGCACCGTGGTCAATAACACCCTGCAATATCGCGTCGACCCGTCGCGGACTGCGATCAACGGCGGCAATGGCGTGCTGAGCCTCGACTCTACAACGGGCGGCAGTGCACCTGCCGCCACAGGCGTAGGTGTGCAGGTCGCAACCCCTAACGGAATCGGCTTGCCTTTAGCGACGAATCAAAACAGTGGCCTGGCCCTGCGAGCGACCGAGGGCAGCTATTCAATCCCGTTGCGCGCACGTTATCTGCAAACCCAGTCCAAGGTCACGCCGGGGCCGGCCAACGCGTCGGCAACGTTTACGATTATTTATCAGTGATGGAGTACGTAAGACTAATCGCGAGGATGCGAAAGATGCCAAATAAAGCACTCAGGATTCTGATCGCAGATGACCAGCATTTCTCCCGGTTGAGGATCGAGCGTGCCCTGAACCATCTGGGTTACTACCGGATTGCGCCGATGCACCGGCTGGAGGAGGTATTAAGCGCGCTGGAGTATGACTGCGAACCCTTGGACCTGCTGATCATCAACGCTTCACTGGTGAAAGGCGTGAAATTTGATCTGTTTTCGTTCTGCATGGACAACCCGTACGTGCGTTACGCAATGATCTACGATGAAAGGCAATCGGGTATCCCGGCGTTTCTGGTGTGCCGTCAGGACAAGGTATTGATCAGTGCATTGCCGTTGCCGGACCTCGACACGCTCACCCAGCTCATGGCCAGGGTTGATCCCAGCCTTGTGGCCACTGCACGCAACAGAGAAGTGGGGGTGTAGCTTCACGGTGGCTCACCGGTTGTTGCGAATGCCATCGCCCATGCGCGATGATCTGGCACTGTCAGCGCCTGGAGTACAGTGATGCAATCGCTACCCATACCGCTCTCCATCAAGGGTGTGTTACTTGAGCTGCGCCCGCTGGAAACCGGGGATTTCGAGGCCCTGTATGGCGTCGCCTGCGACCCGTTGATCTGGGCCCAGCACCCCAGCCCCACGCGCTACCAGGAACCGGTGTTTCGCGAATGGTTCGAGCAGGCGCTGGCATCCCCCAGCGTACTGGTGGTAATCGACCTTGAGAGCAACAGGGTGGTGGGCAGCTCTCGTTACTACGACTTCAGTGAGCCGCAAACTGAGGTGGCCATCGGTTACACGTTTCTGGCCCGTGAAAAATGGGGCGGCGGGGCCAATGGCGAGCTTAAGCAACTGATGCTCAAGCACGCCTTTCAGTGGGTCGATACCGTATGGTTCCACGTCGGCACCGACAACATTCGCTCGCAACGGGCAATGGAGAAAATCGGCGGGCAGCTTTCGCATACTTCGGTAAAAACGTTCGCTGGGCGTTCGCAAGAGAATCGTTTTTATAAAGTTGAGCGAGCTGCATTTGAGCGAGCCGAAACAGGCAGCTGAAACCAAAACCTGACGCCAGCCTAAATGGCAGGGCCTTTGAGCTCGATCCGATTATCATCCGGGTCATTGAAATAGATCGACCAACCTGTCCCGTCTGCGCCATAGCGCTTCTGCGCCTTTTCCGCAAACACACCCGCCTCAGCCAAGTGGTTGAGAATCGCGGATTCATCAAAAGGCTCAACCCTCAGGCAGACGTGATCGACATTATGCCTTTGCTTGCCCGCCGGCTCCCCACCTTCACGACCGATCGACCCGTTCACATCGACCAGGTCAATCAGGGACGTCCCGGCACTCAGGTGGATCATGCCGAGGTCGTCACGGCGCTTTTTGACCTCACAGCCCAGTACCGAGGTGTAAAACGCCAGGCTGCGGGTGATGTCTTTCACGCGTAAAACGACATGATCTATATGTTGGATTGAAAAGGTGCGCATTGCGATCATTCCTGTTTGATCATTGGTTTTGGTGTCGCCAAAGTCTTCAACTTAGCTGATTCTGGAAAACGAGTGCTGCATTTAACCCGTGGCATCGGCCCAGGACAGTCAGCCAACCCGCTTGGTGCAATGCCAGGTTGGCTGCGTAGATCACTGATCTGACAAGGTTTTTCAGCTCAGGATGAGCACGATAAAGGTGCGCCTCGACCTTGCATCCAAGCGCCGGGGTCTATATATTCCCAACCCTGCAACACCGCGCTACCGCCCGAATGGCGAAACTGGTAGACGCATGGGACTTAAAATCCCCCGCTCGTAAGGGCGTCCCGGTTCGATTCCGGGTTCGGGCACCATAGATATCAAGGGCTTGCATGATTTTTCATGCGAGCCCTTTTTCGTTTGTGCTCCCCCAAATTAGAAAACTCCACCGCTCGTTTTGTCGGCATGACCTGTTTGCCGATCCTTTTGCGTGTGTATCCCTCCTGACATTCCCCTGATCCTTCGCGACCTTTGCTTTTACTCAGAGCAAAGCGGCAACGCGTTGATTCTTTGTTCGGTTTTTGTAACAGATTGTTTGCGGCAGGCGCAGAAACCTATAAAGTTAACCTTTCGGTCAGCTTTGCACTGTCAACTCCAGCCTTTTGTTTCCAGCGAAAGCGCTCCTGCAAGGATCGAGACCCCCAGAACATAACTAAAAGGGCGGACCCATAACCGCCCAGAGGATGATCCATGTCCAACCGTGATATTTCCCGGCGCTCGTTCCTTCAGGGCGGGCTGGTGGCGGGTGTGAGCGTGACGCTTACACCGCTCAGCACCCAGGCGCTGGCTGCCTTGATGGAAAACAGCGTGACCGTGCCGTCCGAGCAGTGGCTGGGCAACAACGGCAAGGCGCGCTCGCGTAACGACGCCTTGTCCAAGGTCTGCGGGAGCAAGGTCTTTGCCCGCGACATCCGCGCCAAGGACATGCCGGGCTGGCCACAGCAGCAGGGCCACGCCATGTTGCTGAAAACAACCAAGGCCGATCGCATCTACGCCGGCTACGATCTGTCGTGGCTCGGTGCCGACTTGCAGCCTGACCGCATTGTGACCGCCGCCGACCTGGACAAGGACGGTATCGTCTTCCCGGAAGAACACGCGCCGGATCCACTGCTGCCGGAAGGCAAGGTGCCGATGTTCATCGGTCACCCTGTGGCGATCCTGATCTGGAACGACTTCGAGCGTTTCCGCCAGGCCAAGGCCAAACTCAAATTCAATGACAAAGCCATCCGTTACGGCGCCCAGGTGCCGTACTACGAACGTGACCCATACGGCAGCTTTCGCTACGTGCGCGTCGGCGGTGCGACCTCGGCGGACGAGGATGAATTCGCCAGCCTCAAGGATTCGATCCTGTTCCCCATGCTGAAAAACCGTCGCCCGGTGTGGAATTCCCAGCCGGACCTGCACGGCAACCTGACCGAGCGCGGGCTGTTTTACGCCGACCGGATGCAGCAGCAAATCGACGCGCCGCCCGACAACTGGCTGGTGTTCGACGAGCGCTACAAAACCCCGTCAATCGAACCGGCGGCGATGGAACCGGACAACGGCAACGGCTGGTACGACCCGGCCACCAAAACCTTGCACTTTGTCGTCGCGACTCAGTGCCCTCTGGAAGCCGCCACCGAAACCGCAAAAATGATCGCGCCATCGCGCTTCGGCCTGGCGAACCTGAACATGCACCCGGGCTACACCGTCGGTTACGGTTCCAAGGACCACAACATTTTTGTCTACTACGCAGCCCTCGCCGCGTTGTATGGCGCCGGTGTCCCGGTGCGCCTGGCCAACGACCGCTATGAGCAGTTCCAGAGTGGCATCAAGCGTCACCCGTTCGACATCCGCTACCAATTGGCGGTGGACAAGAACGATCACAGTTTCCAGATTTTTCGCGCCGAGATGAACGTCGATGGCGGCGGGCGGATCAACTACAGCCCTTCGGTGGCGGCGGTTGGCGCCACGGCAGCGCAGTCGATCTACTACATGCCGCAGAACGATTTGCAGGTCACGGCCTACCATTCCCGCGCGGTTGAAGCGGGTTCGATGCGCGGTTACGGCACCCTGCAGAGCATGGCCTCGACCGAGATGATGGTCGACGAAATCGCCGGGCGTCTGGGCATCGACGCCATCGACCTGCGCAAGAAAAACGCCATGCTCTCGGGCATGAAAAACACCCAGGGCGCGGTGCCGGCCGGGGCGTTGCGCTTACACGAGATTCTCGACAAAGCGGCTGCCCACGACGTCTGGAAAAACCGCGACCAAATCAAAAAGACGCGCGAAGCCGCTGACCCGGATAACTGGTATGGCGTGGGTTTTGCCATCTGCCAGAAAGACTTCGGCACCGGTTCCGAGGCGCCGATGGCCAGCATCGAATTCACCGCCGAAGGCCACGTGACGTTGCGCCATATCGGCATTGAAATCGGCACCGGCATGTCCACCTCGCAAGCGCTGGTGGTGGCGGATTTCATCGGCATTCCGGCCACGCAAGTGAAGACCGGCGAAACCGAATGGGAAGAGTTGCAACTGATCACGGGCGGCAACCCTTACGTCATGAGCCAGGCCGAGCAGGATGGTTTTTTGCGCAACCCACGTTGGGTCGGCAAACTGGCGTCGGCCTCGTCGGCGACCAATTCTGCGTATTACTTCAGCCACGCCACCCGTGAAGCCTCTCGGGTGCTGTTCAACCACGGCCTGTGGCCGGCGGCGTTGCAGATCTGGGGCCAAGGCCCTTACGGCGGCCAGGCCAACCCGTATGTGGTGCGCCGCGAAGACGCGCATTGGGTGGACGGCAAACTTACCGCCAACGGCATGCAGCCGCTGAGCTTTGCGCAATTGGCCAAACACGCCCATGAAAAAGGCCTGGTGACCGGCGCTACCGTGCACGGCTTTAACCGCTGGAGCTGGGCCGAGGCCGATTACAGCATCGACGGCGTGCGTGAACGCCTGCCGCTCGACGGCCTGGCCGTGAAGTACGGCGACGGCGCGCCGAAGGCGAAACAGGCGCAAATGACCAGCAACGGTTTCCACCTGCTGGATCGCCAGAACGTCCACTACCCGGACACCCAGTTGAACAACGCGGCGGTGACTTACTACAGCCCGGTCGCGACGCTGGTGGAATTGAAAGTGAACAAGGGCTCCGCCGACGTGCAAGTGCTCAACCATCACTCGTGGGTCGAGTGCGGTCGGGTGCTGGTGGAAGAGCTGGTCAAGGGTCAGCTCGAAGGCGGGATCGCCATGGGCATTGGCCATGCGTTGATGGAAGAGATGCCGCTGTACGAAGGCGGGCCGGGGGAGGGTGACTGGAATTTCAACCGTTACCGTTTGCCGATGGCCCGCCACGTTGCGGTGTGGAACCAGACGGCCGAAATCCTGGCGCCGCTGTCGCCGAGCGACCCGTCCAAGGGCATTGCCGAAGTGGTGATGATCCCGATTGTCGGCGCCATCGGTAACGCCGTGGCCCACGCCATCGGCAAACGTGTCCGCGACCTGCCCATCACTTCTGCGCGCATCAAGGAGGCCCTCAATGGCTAACCGTCCGTTTCAACTGACCCTCAACGGTCAATCCGTCGGCCCGGTGGACATCCCTGATGACCTGCCGATGATCGATTACCTGCACGAATACAAAAATCTCACCGGCTCGCGCCTCGGCTGCGGCCAGGGCATTTGCCACGCCTGTGTGGTGATCGTCGACAACCCGGACGGCACCAGCGAAGAAGTACGCACCTGCATCACGGGGGCACACTATTTCGAAGGCAAAAAAGTCCGCACCATCGAAGGCCACGCAACCCGCGACGATCAGGGTAAAGTCACTGAGCTGAACCCGATCCAGCAGCGTTTTGTCGATGAATTCGCCTTCCAGTGCAGCTACTGCGCGCCGGGGTTCGTGAATGCCGCGACCGTGCTGGTCGAGAAGCTGCAGCGTCAGCCCATCGTCAAAAGCCAGCTGGAAAAAGTCATTGAGGACAGCCTCGGCCACCACATCTGCCGCTGCACCGGCTACGTGCGTTACTACAACGCGACCCGCAACGTGCTGACCGATCTCGGCCTGGTCAAGGAGGGTTAAGCATGAAGCAACTACTTTCCCGTCTTGCGCTGGCGGTTGGCCTGGCCGCGCCGGTGGTGTTGGCGCACGCGGACGATCAAGTCAAACGCGGCGAATACCTCGCCCGCGCCGCTGACTGCATGGCCTGCCACACCGCACCGGGTGGCGCACCGTTTGCGGGCGGTCTGCCAATCATTTCGCCGTTCGGCACCATCTATGGCACCAACATCACCCCGAGCAAAGAGCGCGGCATTGGCCTGTACACCGATGACGAATTCTTCGCCGCGCTCACTGAAGGCAAACGCCGGGACGGCGCGAATCTGTACCCGGCGATGCCGTACACCTCGTACCACTTGATGCCCCGTGCAGATTCGGACGCGATCCATGCGTACCTGAAAACCATCGAGCCTATCGAGCGTGCGGCGCCGGTTACCCGCCTGAGCTTTCCGTTCAACGTTCGTCTGGGCCTGATGGGCTGGAACATGCTCTACGGCAAGGATGTAAAACTTGCCCCGACCGAGGGCAAAAGTGAAGCATTCCAGCGTGGCCAATACATGGTCGAGGTGCTCGGCCACTGCGGCGAATGCCACACGCCTCGGGGCTTGCCCGGCGCAATGCAGCAGGATAAACGCCTGACCGGCGGCCTGCTCAATGGCTATCTGGCACCCAGCCTGTTGGCCAATGACCTGGCCGCTCGCGGCTGGAATCATCAGGACCTGAGCACGTTCCTCAAGCACGGCATGAGTGCCCAGGGCACGATGTTCAATGAGATGTTCCCGGTGTTCCACAACAGCACCCAGGGCCTGAGCGATCCGGACCTGGCCGCCATGGCGACTTTCCTGCTGGGCGATCAACCGCCGGTGGCCAAGGTGCTGAGCGAGACGTCGCTGGACGCCATGAGCCCAAGCGCCCAACGCGGCCGCCAGGACTATCTGAACGTCTGCGCCGGTTGCCACGCGCCGAACGGCGAGGGCAAGCCGCACATCGCGGTGGCCATGCGCGGCAACACCACGCTGCGCCTGGAAGACCCGCGCAACCTGCTGCGGGTGATCGAGGACGGCATCGGCGAGCAGCAATTCACCGGGTTCGAGCGCATGCAACCGATGCCGGGCTTTGCCGACAAGCTCAATCACCAACAGCTGACCGACCTGCTCAACTATCTGCGCCAGGGTTGGGGTGGCCAGTCGAGGGAGCTGGCGGTCAGCGACGTGCAGAAGTTGCAGGCCGATGCACCGCCAGCCGAGCACAAGGCGCACTGACATCTAGCATCTGCTGCAGGATCCCGATGGGAACCGGGTTAATCTGTTTTCAACGCCTGAACAGCTCAGACAAATGGCTGCCCACTGAAACCGCGTGGCAGGCGCTGCAGCCCAGGCAAGTCGGTGAGGCGTTGCGTCCAGGCACTGCGCCAGTCAACGGCAGTATGGGTTTTGGCTTTGCGCGCGGAGCGGCGGGCAGCGTTGCGCTGGGTGCGGCGCGCTTCTTTGTAGGCGTCGGTATTGCGGCAGGTGCGGCATTTGACTCGGTTCAGCTCGGTGCTGGAGGTGAGGTTGGTGCCGTGATGGCCGCAAGCCAGATGCCCGGCGACCTTGAAGTGAGTGACCATGTAAGCGTCTCCTTCTTATGGGGGTACGCGCGGCCATAAAGCAGCGGCGGCGCGTGGGCAGGGCGCGGGCAAACAACCCCGCACCCTCAGGGTTGTGACCTCGCAGGCGGCGCGGCGTTCGGTTTTATTCCGGGGGCAGTTCACGTTACCCTGCGGTGCCAACAATCATGAAAAGGAGTGAGTGATGAGCGTCGAAACCTTGCCGCTGGAAGGCAGTTGTCGTTGTAACCGGGTGCGTTTCAGTGTGAGTTTGCCGCCGGTAATCACCATGGCGTGCCATTGCAACGGCTGCCAGAAGATGACCGCCAGTGCGTTTTCCCTTAGCGCGTTGATTCCGGCCGCAGGCTTCACCGTGACCCAGGGTTGCCCGGTGATAGGTGGCTTGCACGGCGTGGACCGCCATTATTGCTGCCCGCACTGCATGAGCTGGCTGTTTACGCGCCCCCATGGCATCGATGAGTTCGTCAATGTGCGCGCAACCTTGCTGGATAACGCCCGCGACTATGTGCCGTTCATGGAAACCTGGACCAGCGAAAAACTGCCTTGGGCCGCGACGCCGGCGCTCGAAAGCTTCGCGCAACTGCCCGAGCCGCAGGACTTCCCGCGCTTGATGCAGGCTTACGCCACCTTCAGTGCCCGCTGAGTTCAATCAATCAGGGCCAGCAAGTCGGTATCACCGACGTCCACGCCCGCCTGGGTCAGCAACGTGGTTGCCTGGCCTCGGTGGTGGGTCTGGTGGTTGAAAAAATGCACCAGCAGCGCGAAGAACGGCTTGTGGTTCGCCACGCCGCGCATGTTGTGGTACTGCAGGCGCTGGTCCAGATCGGGCTCGCGCAGGCTGTTGGCCCAGTCGATGATCAGTTGGTCCAGCCAGGTGCGGCGGGCCGCCAGCTCGCGCAGGTTGGCGAAAGCCAGTTGCTTCAAGTCAGAGGGCGTGGCAATCGACGTTAATGGCGCCAGCCGGGCAAAGCCTGTCGGATGCTCGGCAAATCGCTTGAGCCACACCGTGTCCCCCAGCGTCAGGTGATTGAGTGTGCCGAGGATCGAGCCGAAGAACGCCTGCCGGTCCGTGGTCAGCTCTGCGTCGGTAAGCTGGCTGGCGGCGGCATAGACTTTGCGGTTCATCCACTGGTTGTAGTCAGCCATCAACACTATGTGCTCAAGACGGTTCACAAGGTTTCTCCTTCAACGTGGTGAGGCCATCATAAGGCGTGCCCGCTCGGCGGTCTTGGTGTTCCTGCGCAGGCGGGCTATGGTTGTTGAACGCCAATATTACGCTGCGGGAGAGTGACACCATGAATACCGGCAATTTACTGGAACAACTGCTGCGTGCCAGCCAGCAAGGCGGCGGCTCAGGCGGTGCGCAGGGCGGTGGGCTCGGCGGCCTGGGTGGTTTGCTGGGCGGCCTGTTGAACAGCTCCGCCAGCGGCACCAACGCTTCGGCAGGCGGTGGGCTGGGTGGTTTATTAGGTGGCCTGGGCGGATTGTTGGGCGGTGCACCTGCAGGTGGCACCCCCCAAACGCGCTCCGGTGGGATGAACTACGCAGCATTGGCCTCCTTGGGCATGGCGGCTTTCCAGGCGTACCAGGCCTGGCAACGCCAGCAGGCCAGCGCACCGCAGCAAGCCATCCAGACGGTTGACCAGCTTGATGGTCCGGAAGCTGAAGCTCATAGCCATGCGGTGTTACGCGCTCTGATTGCGGCAGCGAAGGCCGACGGCAGTATCGATGACAACGAGAAGCAAATGATCTCAGCCGAGATAGGCCGCCATACCGACGACCCTCAATTGCAGCAGTGGCTCGACGAAGAAGTCGCCAAGCCGCTGAACGCCGCCGATTTTGCCGAATATGCCGGTGACGGGGCGATGGCGGCCGAGGTCTACCTGGCCAGCGTGATGCTGGTTAATGACCAGGCGCCGAAGGAGCGCAGCTATCTAGACGAACTGGCGGCGCAGTTGCGACTCGAACCAGAGTTGCAACTACACCTGGAGCAGCAAGCTAAAAAACCTTAAAAACGCACGGTCGCGCCGGTGGTCAACCATTGGTTGTGATCACCGGTGAGGCTCTGCCCGACCACCACATCCACATCCACCAGTTTGCCCACATGGAACCGCGGCCCGGCCTGCCAAGCCTGGTCGCCGCCTTCCTGGCCGTAGCGCTCCCCGATCAGCGTGAGCGCGTCTGCCAACTGGTACTCAAAGCCTGCGCCCCACGTCAGGCGGTGGTTTTGTTCACCGCCGTTGTAGGCATGGGTCCAGCCGCCATTGAGGCTCAGGCGCAATGCCTGCACCGGTTGCCAGGTCAACGGTACATTAAAGTCCGCGCCGTCGAATGCATGCTGGCGGTCCAGGGCAAAGTGGCTGGTGGCAGACACCGCGATTTGCAGCCCCAACGCCTCCTGCGACCACACTTGGGCCTTTACCTGCGGGCTGATTTGCGTCTCGGCATCCCCCGCATTGCTGGCGCGCGACAGTGCTGCACTCCATTCCACGGCAGGTAGCGCGCTGAAGGTACACGCCGGGTTAAGCGTCTGGTTATGAATGTTGCCTTGATGCCGGTTGGCGGTGTACCAGGCGTCGACGCTGCACTCGCCCGGATCGTTGATCCCGCCGTCGTCGACCACATAGGAACCGCCGGCCGCCTGGGCTTTTGAAAACAGCGCGATCAGTAAAATAAGGCCCAGTGTGGTGCCGATAAAGATCAGGTTACGTTGCAGCGCGCGGCGCTTGGCCGGTGGCAGCAACAGCAGGGTGTGGCGAGCGCCGCGATAATGGCGCGCGCGATATTTGGCAAACCCGTCGTGACGGTCAGGGCTGTGTTTTTTGTGCATGATGCACCTCTCTTGAATTCAGCTTTCTACGGTCAGCACCGAAATGCCGCTGGCTTTGGCCTGGCAGACCAGCTCCGAGGTGTCGTCACCACCCGGCAGGGCGATGATCACGTCGGGGCGGCTGTCGGCGAGCATGAAATGGTTGCGCTGGCGTTCCGCCTGCTTGCCGTGGCGTTGCCAATTGGGCGGGTAGCGCACCACGTCGATGCTCATTTCCCGCGCCCATTCCTCGATGTCGCTGCCCAGGAACTGGTTGCCGCCGTGTATCAATACCTGCACCGGGCGCAAGCGGTGGTAGGCGTCCAGCACTTGGCGGGTCTTTTTGGTGTCGGCGTAATGACGACCTGCACAGATCAGGATGCGCATAGTCAGGGTCCTTGTGATGCACGGTGGCGATCGGGCGACCGCCACCGTTTAAACGGCGGGGGTGATCAGTACCACTGCTTGAAGCGGCGGATGTAGATCGTTTTCATCAGTTGGGCCACGCAGCAGTAGGCGAGCAGGGTACCGACCAGCCATGGGAAGTACGCCAGCGGCAGCGGCTCCAGGCCGACCAGGGTGCCCAGCGGAGAGAACGGCACGTAGATCCCCAGGCAGATGACGATAGTGGTCATCATCAACACCGGCCAGGCAGCCGTGCTCTGGAAGAACGGGATCTTGCGGGTGCGCAACATATGCACCACCAGGGTTTGCGAGAGCAGGCCCTCGATAAACCAGCCGGACTGGAACAGCGTCTGCATTTCTACGCTGTTGGCGCTGAACACGTACCACATCAGCGCAAAGGTGGTGATGTCGAAGATCGACGAGGTCGGCCCGATCCAGATCATGAAGCGGCCGATGTTTTTCGCATCCCACTTGCGCGGTTTGGCCAGGTATTCCTTGTCCATCTTGTCCCACGGCAAGGCCAGCTGGGAGATGTCGTACATCAGGTTTTGCAGCAGCAGGTGAATCGCCAGCATCGGCATGAACGGGATAAACGCACTGGCCACCAGCACCGAGAACACGTTGCCGAAGTTGGAGCTGGCGGTCATGTTCAGGTACTTCATGATGTTGCCGAAGGTTTCGCGGCCCTTGAGCACGCCTTCTTCGAGCACCATCAGGCTCTTTTCCAGCAGGATGATATCGGCCGATTCCTTGGCGATATCGGTGCCGCTGTCCACCGAGATACCCACGTCGGCATCACGCAGCGCCGGGGCATCGTTGATGCCGTCGCCGAGGAAGCCCACGGTGTGGCCGTTGGCTTGCAAGGCTTTGAGTACGCGGGACTTCTGCAGTGGCGTGAGCTTGGCAAACACTGTGCGTTCTTCGACGCGGCGCAGCAGGGTGGCGTCGTCCATCGCTTCGATTTCCACACCCAGCAGCGGCTGGCCGGGTTCGAGGCCGACCTGGCGGCAGATCTTGCTGGTGACCACGGCGTTGTCGCCGGTCAGTACCTTTACGGCTACGCCGATTTGTTGCAGTGCGGCAATCGCCGGGCCTGCGGTTTCCTTGGGTGGATCAAGGAAGGTCAGGAAACCCTGGATCACCAGGTTGCGCTCATCGGCCGTGGTGTACTGCTGGCGCGCCATGGATTTAGGGATATTGCGCGTCGCCACCACCAAGACGCGGAAGCCGTCTTCGTTGTAGTCGTTGGCCAATGCCAACAGTTCTTCACGACGTTGATCATCCAGCGGCACGGCGGTGCCACCTTCAAGCATGTGCGTGGAGATGCTCAACATCTCTTCCACGGCGCCCTTGCACACCAGCAACTGGTCGCCGGCCGTGTCGCGTACCACAATCGACAAGCGACGGCGTACGAAGTCGAACGGCAGTTCATCGACCTTGCTGTAGGCCAGTGGCAACTGGAACTTGGGGTTCTGCTCCGAGAACTGCACCACGGCCTGGTCCATCAGGTTCTTCATGCCGCTCTGGTGGAAGCTGTTGAGCCAGGCCAGGGACAGCACCGCGTCATCACGCTGGCCGAAGGCGTTGACGTGATGCTCGAGGATGATCTTGTCCTGGGTCAGCGTGCCGGTCTTGTCGGTGCACAACACGTCCATCGAACCGAAGTTCTGGATCGCATTGAGGCGCTTGACCACCACTTTGCGCTTGGCCATGGCGGTAGCCCCCTTGGCCAGGTTGGCGCTGACGATCATCGGCAGCATTTCCGGGGTCAGGCCCACGGCCACCGCCAGGGCAAACAGGAACGCATCGCCCCAGTCACCCTTGGAGAAGCCATTGAGGAAGAACACGATCGGCACCATCACCAGCATGAAGCGGATCAACAGCCAGCTGACGCTGTTCACCCCACGGTCGAAGGCGGTTTGCACGCGGGAGCCGACAATTGCCTTGGCCAGGGAGCCGAAGTAAGTGCGCGGCCCGGTAGCGACCACCACGGCCTTGGCGCGGCCGCTGACCACGTTGGTGCCCATGAAGCAGATGTTCGGCAGGTCCAGCAGGTTGCCTTGGTCGGCCGCCAGTGTAGAGGCGGATTTTTGCGTGACATCGCCCAGGGTGTCGTACTTCTCTACCGGCAAGGCTTCGCCGGTCAGCACGGCCTGGCTGATAAACAGGTCGCGGGATTCGATCAGGCGGATATCGGCCGGAATCATGTCGCCGGCAGACAGCTGCACGATGTCACCGGCGACCAGGTCGCGCATCGGCACTTCGCGCAGGATCGGCTGGCTGCCGACTTGCTCGCGGCGCAATACGGTGGCGGTGGTGCGCACCATGGCTTTGAGGGCTTCGGCGGATTTGGCCGAGCGGTGCTCCTGCCAGAAACGCAGCAGGCTGCTGAGCAGCACCATGGTCATGATGATGATGACCTTGGTCAAATCCACTTCTTCACCGGCCTGCAATGGTAACCAGTAGTCAGTGACAAAGCTGATCCCGGCGAGCGTCAGCAGTACATAGATAAACGGGTTGTTCAGTGCCTGCAGGAACTGGACGATGGCGTGAGGCGGCTTGTCGTGGGCCACTTCGTTGTAGCCTTCGCGTTGCAGACGTGCCGAGGCGTCCAGTTCGGTCAGGCCGTCCTGGGTGGCACGCACATTGGCGAGGGTGGCCGACAGGCCGTTCTGGGCTTCACGGGCGGCACGCATCGACAGTTTGGTGTCGGTGTCGGTGCCATTCTTTTTGTGCAGAGGCGTGTTTTTTACGGCGCTCATTATCTGTACTCCTGTCGCCAATTCTCGACAAAACATACCCGGTACTTACCTGAATACAGGCGAGCGAAAGCATGCCGAGCCGCGGACTTCGCGATCGGTTTAAATAGGGTGTTCACATAACTTCTACAGCGCCCGCCAAGTGCGCGTTAGTTAACTGGCGCGCAGCGGGCTACTACTGGATGTGTTCATAACGAACTCCAGAATAATTATCAGGAAGTTGCTGTTCCCAGCTGGTTTAAGCGGCGCGATTGCTCAGGTAAAAACCGAGCAACAGGCTGGCTTGAGCCAGGGTGGAAACCTGAGGTCTCTGCGGGTCTTGAGGGTCGGCGTGGTCCCAGTGCTGCAGCAATTGGCCGCTGGCAGGGCAGACACGCCAGTGCGCCAGCGGGGGAGCTGGGCGCAGCTGATCTTTACTGGCTAGGGGAGAGGGTGCAGCAAAGGCCGAGCGGGTAGGTGAAAAGCCAGCGGGCTCGCGGCACAGCTTGGCGCGCAGGGCTGCGGCTAGCGTGCGAATGTCAGGCAAAACAATCAGTTGAAAGGTCATAACACACCTCGGGACCGGACGGGCGACCGGTGAGGCAGTTACGGTGGAGCATCAAGCTCTAGCGCAGCTTACCGGACCTGGAAGGCGAGTCCTGTCATATTCTGGGTTTGGCGCCCGATGCCCGCGTGAACGGTGCTCGGACAGCGACTAGATACTGTGTCCATTGGCTTCTTTTGTGAGGTTTAAAAAAGGCCCCAGTTGTGGGCAGGGGCAATCTACTTAGCTGGTTGCAAAATGTCAACGCAGGATGAGTTAAATTACCCTGTGTTCAGAGTTCATTCAGATAAGAGGCGCAGACAAGTTTCACCTTATATAACTTCATATGCCTTGCGCGGCTAGAACTGCCAGATAAATCAATACCACACCACAGGCGCCATAACTGATGCGTTGCCATAACGCTGAGGCGTTCTTGCGCAGCAGGTTGACCAACGCTGCAATCAGAAAGCAGGACAACACCGAGGCCAGCATAAAGCCTGCAAAAAACATCAGCGTTTGCCCATGGCTGGGCGCAGCCCCGACGATGCCGGACAAGGCGCTGCCCAGCGCGCCCCAATAGACGATGTTTTTCGGGTTAGCCAGTGAAATCGCCGCGCCCACCGCCAGCGCATTTTTCCCGGAGCTGGCGGGCGCGTCGCTCGCCTCGGGCAAGCGCCAGGCATCAATCAAGCTGCGGATACCCAGCCAGGCCAGGTACAGCGCGCAGACCACCGTGAGCGGCACACGCACCGCGTCATGCTGGATCAGCAGGGCGATGCCGGTAAGGCCGATCACTGCCCACACCGCATCGCCTACCAGCGAGCCGATCTGCACCAGCAAGGCCGGGGTAAAACCGTGCAGCAGGCCCCGGCGCAGCGTCTCTGCCAGCACGGCGCCGGGCGAGAGGCAAAACACAAAACCGAATGCTAGCGCGTAAAAGAAGATCGTCAACATGCCCGCGTTCCTTCAAGAGAGGGCGGGCAGTGTGGCGGCAGGTGGGGCAGGCGTCTTGAACCAGATTGCGCTTCAGCGTTTAAACAACACGCTTTGATAGCGGCCGGGCGTGATGCCATAGGCGGCGCGAAAATGCCGGTTGAGGTGGCTTTGGTCAGCAAAGCCCAGGTCATGGGCGACTTCGCTGGCCGCTATGCCATTGCGCAACAAGCCTTTGGCGCGGCGGGTGCGCAGTTGCATCGCCCATTGCCGCGGGCTGAGCCCGGTTTCCTTCTGGAAGGCGCGCAGCAGGTGAAATTTGGACAATCCCAGTTCATCGCCGAGGTGGTCCAGGGGCAACACTTGATGCAAGTGCGCAGCGAGCAATTCCTGGGCGCGGCTGATCATGCTTTTGCCCGTTGCTGTGCTGCCGGGTACACGCACACCACTGACGCCGACCACCTCACCCAGTAGCAACACCAAGGCTTCCTCATTGAGATCGCGGACCAATGCATCGGTACTCAAGGCACCTTTCACCGCCGCAGCCAGGCGCTGCGCCAGATCAGGCTGAAAGCACATCGAACGATCGAACTCCAGCTGCGCCAAACCAAGGTCAGCGGCCAATTGATCGGCTGTGGCATACAGGCTGACAAACTGCCAGGGCGCGCCTTGCGCCGCGCCACCGCCCTGGATCTGACCGGGGTTGTACAGCGTAATGCTGCCCGGCCCGGCTTTGAATTCGCGGCGGTCGAGCCAGACCTTTTCCTCACCGACCAGGTTGACGCCGATCACGCATTCATCGTGGCTATGGCGGGCAAAGGTCAGGCCGGTGCAGTCGGTGCTGCTGACTTCGTAGTTGCCCAGCCAGGCGTGGTGCAGAGTGCTCATGATTCAGCTCAGGATGCGGTTGGCACGAGCATACGCCAGCAGGGCCGCTCAAATCGACCGTTGGTTGACACGCTGCGACAGCTCATCGGCGCTTTCCTTACGCTCTGAATAGCGGTCCACCAGCTCCGGGCGATCACGCAGCAAAACGGTGAACTTCACCAACTCTTCCATCACATCCACCACGCGATCGTAAAGCGCCGATGGTTTCATGCGGTCCTGGTCATCGAACTCCATGAACGCCTTGGGCACCGAGGATTGGTTGGGGATCGTGAACATGCGCATCCAGCGCCCCAGCACGCGCAGTTGGTTGACGGTGTTGAACGATTGCGAGCCGCCGGACACCTGCATCACCGCCAGCGTTTTGCCCTGGGTCGGGCGAACGGCGCCGAGGGCCAGCGGCACCCAATCGAGCTGGGCCTTGAACACTGCCGACATCGAACCGTGGCGCTCGGGCGAGCACCACACCTGGCCTTCGGACCATTGCATCAGGTCCAGCAGCTCCTGGACTTTAGGGTGATCGATGGGCGCATCGTCGGGCAACGGCAGGCCCGAAGGGTTGAAAATTCGCGTGTCGGCTCCGAAGTGGCGCAACAGCCGCGCGGCTTCTTCCACCAGCAAGCGGCTGAATGAGCGCGGGCGTGTGGAGCCGTAAAGCAGCAGGATGCGCGGCGGGTGGCCTGGCCCGACAGGCAGCGGGCCTGCGAGGGTGCTGTTGAGGTTGGGCAGGGTGGTCATTATATTCTCCGGTTAAAGCGCTGCGATGCGGGCCAGTTCTGCCTTCAACTCGGCAGCGCTGAGTTGGGCGAAGGGCAAGGCCAGGAACGCCTTGCAACGCCTTTCGATGGTGCTGAGCGTGGCCTTGAAGGCGGCGTCTACACGGGCCTCGTCACCCTGAACATCCGACGGGTCTTCCAACCCCCAGTGCGCCTTCACCGCCGGCCCGAAATACACCGGGCAGGCTTCACCCGCAGCTTTATCGCACACGGTAATCACCACATCCGGCGGGCTGCCCTCAAAGGCCTCATTGCCCTTGCTGTACAAGCCTTCGGTACTGATGCCCGCTGCCTGCAACGTGCTCAGGCTGCGCGGCAGTACCTGGCCCTTGGGGAAACTGCCGGAGCTGATCGCCTCGAAACCTGCCGGCGCCAGGTGGTTGAACATCGCCTCGGACAAGATGCTGCGGCAGCTGTTGGCGGTACACATGAACAGGACTTTCATAGCGGTATTTCCTTCAGAGACTCAGGCGCAAGGCGAGGGCGGCGAGGGTGATCAACAGCACCGGCAAGGTCAGCACGATGCCGACCTTGAAGTAATAACCCCAAGTGATGGTGATGCCTTTGCGCGCCAGGATATGCAGCCACAGCAAGGTGGCCAGGCTGCCGATCGGGGTGATTTTGGGGCCCAGGTCGCTGCCGATCACGTTGGCGTAGATCATCGCGTCCTTGACCACGCCCACGGCATGGCTGGACTCGATCGACAGCGCGCCGATCAGCACCGTCGGCAGGTTGTTCATCGCCGACGACAACAGCGCCGTCAGCACGCCGGTGCCCATGGCCGCGCCCCACACGCCGTAGGTGGCAAAAGTGTCGAGCCAGGTCGCGAGGTAGGTGGTCAGGCCGGCGTTACGCAGGCCGTAGACCACCAGGTACATGCCCAGGGAAAAGATCACGATCTGCCACGGCGCTTCTTTCAATACTTTGCGCGTAGAGATCTTGTGGCCCTTGGCGGCGATCACCAGCAGCAATACGGCGCACACGGCGGAAATTGCACTGATGGGAATGCCCAGCGGCTCTAGCGCGAAACAACCCACCAGCAAGATACCCAGCACCCACCAGCCCGCGCGGAAGGTCGCACGATCATGGATGGCGCTGGCGGGGTCTTCCAGGTCGGCCGGGTCGTAGGCCTGGGGAATATCGCGGCGAAAGAACCACAGCAGTACCGCAAGGGTGGCGGCGACACTGACGAAGTTCACCGGCACCATTACTGCTGCGTACTCGTTGAAGCCGATCTTGAAGTAATCCGCCGAGACGATATTCACCAGGTTCGACACCACCAGCGGCAAGCTCGCGGTATCCGCGATAAACCCAGCGCCCATGACAAACGCCAGGGTGGCCGCCGGGGAAAAGCGCAAGGCCAGCAGCATCGACATGACGATGGGCGTGAGGATCAACGCGGCGCCGTCGTTGGCAAACAGCGCCGAGACCAGCGCGCCCAGCAACACCATATAGGCAAACAGCCGCCGGCCACGCCCACGGCCCCAGCGCGCCACGTGCAGAGCGGTCCAGGCAAAGAAGCCGGCCTCGTCGAGCAACAGGCTGATGATGATCAGCGCAACGAAGGTGCCGGTGGCGTTCCAGATGATGTGCCACACCACCGGAATATCCGCCAGGCTGATCACCCCGCAGGCCAGGGCCAGAATGGCGCCCATGCTTGCACTCCAGCCGACCCCAAGGCCTTTGGGCTGCCAGATGACCAGAACGATGGTGAAGATAAAAATGCCAATTGCGACAAGCATGAATAAACGCTCCGATGGCTCAGCAGCAGGTGCTGGCCCGTTGTGGTCGGTCACCCATGGCATCAAGACGCTGCGCGTCGTGGTGCAACCAGGGTTGGTTGGCTTGCAAGGTAGTGTCCAGCACTTGCGTGACCCAGGCGGGCAGTGCCGGGTTGATGCGGTAGTAGATCCATTGGCCCTGACGACGATCCAGCAGCAGCCCGCAACTGCGCAGTTGCGCCAGGTGCCGGGAGATCTTTGGCTGGCTGTCGTCCAGAGCATGGATCAGTTCGCACACGCAAAGTTCGCCTTCGCGCAGGATCAATAACGTCAAGCGGGCGCGAGTCGCGTCAGCCAGGCATTTGAACAGGGTGGGCGGTGAGAAGGGGGCCGACATGATCAGGGTCTTCTTTGTGTATGGTTATCCGAATATACGAATATACATATATGTAGGTCAATTCCTGAATTCGATTGATGTGGATCAAACCCCGCTCAATCCACCACAAGTGACTGAAATTAAAATGAAACACGAATGTCCTAAAGTGCCTGCCCATTGCTGATGAAGGATGAACCCGCGTGACCCGTGCCACTCGCAACCTGCGCAAGACCCTCGATTCCGTCGCGGACAATAACGAAACCGCGGCGTTTGACCTGATGCGCGCCGTCGAAAAGCTCGGCGATGAAGTGCTGCGCCAACGCCTGCTCAACACCATTCACCGGCTCAATCAGGACGCCCATGAATTGCGTGAGGCGCGCGACTCGGTGGAGCAGGTATCGGTCAAGCTCGCCTGAGTGAGCAAGATCGTTCAAGACAACCCGCTTTAAACGCTGGCATGCTTGTCGACTGTCTGTCGATGAGCCGTCTCCATGCCCACTGCCTTACCGCATTACGCCTTCGCCCGCGGCGCTATCGCCGTTATCCCGTTATCCCTGGCCTGTGCGCCGTGGGGGCTGCTCGCCGGCTCCATGGCCATTGATGCGCAGTTTACCCCGCTGCAGGCCCAGGGCTTGTCCGCCATCGTGTTTGCCGGTGCCGCGCAGCTGGTGGCCATCGGCATGGTCAAGAGCGGCGCCAGCCTGATCTCGATCGTGCTGACCACGCTGCTGCTGACTTCCCAACATTTGCTCTACGGCATGCACATGCGCCCGACACTCTCGTCACTCAACGCCCGCTGGCGCATGAGCCTGGGCTTTCTGCTGACCGATGAGTTCTTCGCGCTGGTCAACCACTATGACCGCGAGACGTTCAATCGCTGGTATGCGCTGGGGGTGGGCCTGACGTTCTACATCGCCTGGAACCTCTTCACCCTGGCTGGCATCGTGCTTGGCAAAAGCATTCCCGGGCTTGACCAGTTGGGGTTGGAGTTTTCGATTGCCGCCACCTTTATCGCGTTGATCACACCCGTGGTGCGTGATGTGCCGACGGTTGTGTGCGTGGCGGTGTCGTTGCTGTTTTCGGTGTGGTTGAGCTTTTTGCACTGGGAGTCGGCGGTGGTGGTGTCCGGGGTGTTGGGCATGAGTGCGGGGTTTGCCTGCAAGCGGCTGGGGGTAGGGCAGAAGTGATCTACATCATGATTGTGGCCATGGGGCTGGTGGTTTTCCTTAACCGATACCTGTTTATCGAGCCGCGCCTGCCGGTACGGCTTAATCGGGGGGCGCGGGAGTTCCTGGGGTTTGCGGTGCCGGGCATGCTGACGGCGATCTGCGGGCCGATTATTTTTCTCGCTGATCACACGCTGAATTTGAGCCCGACGAATCCTTACTTGCTGGCGGGAGTCTGCGCGGTGGCCTTGATGTTTTGGACGCGTAGCGTGTTGATTACGGTGCTGTTGAGCATGGGATTGTTTTATTTGTTTCGGTGGTGCTTTTGAGAGGGGCTATGGGTGTATATCCGTTGCTGCGGTGACGGATATGTACACCAAAAGACCGCCATCGCAGCGTAGGCATCTACACAACCGGTTAACACGAAGTCTGTTGTAAGTGGGCTGTTGTGGCGAGCAGGCTTGCCCTGCGTTGGGCTGCGAAGCGGCCCCAGTAAAGGCACTGCAATTTTCCTGAAAGAACTCAGCGACTGGGTTTGGGGCTGCTTCGCAGCCCAACGCAGGCGGTGCGACGATTCGACAAGCCTGCTCGCCACAGGAGAAATTGGCTGCCTTCAAAAGTTGTGTAGATACCTATGGCCATCGCAGGCAAGCCAGCTCCCACAGGATGAGCCGGTTGCTACAGTGGAATCGGCGTTACACCACGCAGCACCAAGTCACTGATAAACCCCAGCCAATCCTGCTGATGCTCCTTATCCCCCAAGTCTTCACCCAGGAACGAACTGAGCGTGTGGCGGTTGGAGTTGTAGAAGTAGCAGAGCGAGGCAATCATCAAATACACGTGCTTGAGGTCGAGGTCCTGGCGAAACACACCTTGGGCCTGGCCGGCTTCGATGATCGGGCGCAACACGCCAACCGCTTCGCCCGACAGCCTGCGCATTTCGCCGGACTGCTGGGCATGCTTGCCCTGGTGCAGATTCTCGATGCTCAGGATCGCCACGAACTCGGGGTGCTTGACGTAGTAGCTCCAGATAAATGCCACCCGTTCACGCAAGGCTTGCACGGGGTCTCCCAGGTCCAGCTTGAGTTTGCTTTCGGCTTTATTGAACTGTTCATAGACATGTTCCAGCACACAGACGAACAGGTGTTCCTTGCTGCCGAAATAGTAATAAAGCATGCGGTCGTTGGAGTCGGCGGCCTTGGAAATAGTGTCGACGCGCCCACCGGAATAGCCGTCGCGAGTGAACACCTTGACTGCCGCCTGCAAGATACGCGCACGTGTCTGGTCGGCCTGTTGCGCTCGAATTCCGGTCTTCTTGATCGCCATCACAAAGCGCCTTGCCGCCAGTCTGGGCGCGAAATATAGCATGGGCTTTTTCGTGCCCGTTCTATGACCGACAAGTTCTGTAATAAAAACGCCATTGCGCTGGGGATTGGATCCTAGTCGGGCTATTTTGGTGCACCTCAATAAATAGAGTAGCCATGGATGAAATACCAACCCTTCAGCCGTACCCTGATTGCCACTGCGCTGGTGTTGACGGTCAACGGCGTGCAAGCCGCCTCACAGGCCCCGGTGGCCGGTGAAAACGGCATGGTGGTGACCGCCCAGCATTTGGCCACTCATGTTGGCGTGGATGTACTCAAGGCCGGCGGCAACGCGGTGGATGCGGCGGTTGCCGTGGGCTATGCGCTGGCCGTGGTGTACCCGGCAGCGGGCAACCTCGGTGGCGGCGGCTTTATGACCGTGCAGCTGGCAGATGGGCGCAAGACTTTCCTGGACTTCCGTGAAAAAGCCCCGCTGGCGGCCACTGCCGACATGTACCTGGACAAAGACGGCAAGGTGATCGACGGCCTCAGCGCCAAGGGCCACTTGGCCGTCGGCGTACCCGGCACCGTGTCCGGCATGGAAACCGCGCTGAACAAATACGGCACCCTCAAGCGCGCCCAGGTGATTGCGCCGGCGATCAAACTGGCCGAAAACGGCTTTGAACTGGAGCAGGGCGATATCGACCTGCTGCACACCGCCACCGGCGAGTTCGAAAAAGACAAAGACCTGCGCGGGATCTTCCTGCACAACGGCCAACCGATGCAGGTCGGCCAGAAACTGGTGCAGAAAGACCTGGCCAAGACCCTCAAGGAAATCTCCGCCAAGGGCACCGACGGCTTTTATAAAGGCTGGGTGGCCAAGGCGCTGGTGGATTCCAGCCAGGCCGGCAAGGGCATCATCACCCAGGCCGACCTCGACAAATACAAGACCCGCGAACTGGCGCCCATCGAGTGCGATTACCGTGGCTACCACGTGGTCTCGGCACCGCCGCCAAGCTCCGGCGGTGTGGTGATCTGCCAGATCATGAACATCCTCGAAGGTTACCCGATGGCCGACCTCGGCTATCACTCGGCCCAAGGCCTGCACTACCAGATCGAAGCGATGCGTCACGCTTACGTGGACCGTAACAGCTACCTGGGTGACCCGGATTTCGTCAAGAACCCTATCGCGCACCTGTTGGACAAGGACTACGCCGCCAAGCTGCGTGCCGCCATTGAGCCGCAGAAGGCGGGTGATTCCCAGGCGATCAAGCCGGGTGTGTCGCCCCATGAAGGCAACAACACCACGCACTATTCGATCGTCGACAAGTGGGGTAACGCGGTGTCCGTGACCTACACCCTCAACGACTGGTTCGGTGCCGGCGTGATGGCGAGCAAGACCGGGGTGATCCTCAACGATGAAATGGACGACTTCACCGTCAAGGTCGGTGTGCCGAACATGTACGGGCTGGTGCAGGGCGAAGCCAACGCCATCGCACCGGGCAAGGCGCCGCTGTCGTCGATGAGCCCGACCATCGTCACCAAGGATGGCAAGGCGGTGATGGTGGTCGGTACGCCGGGCGGCAGCCGGATCATCACCGCGACCTTGCTGACCATCCTCAATGTCATCGACTACAAGATGAACATCCAGGAAGCCGTGGACGCGCCACGCTTCCACCAGCAGTGGATGCCTGAAACCACCAACCTGGAAACCTTCGCGGTAAGCCCTGACACCCAGAAGATTCTGGAAAGCTGGGGCCACAAGTTTGCCGGCCCCCAGGATGCCAACCACTTGGCGGCGATCCTGGTGGGCGCGCCTTCGCTGGGCGGCAAGCCGGTGGGCAACAACCGTTTCTACGGGGCTAACGACCCACGCCGCAATACCGGATTGTCGCTCGGTTACTGAGGCGGGAGGTATTTATACAGGTGGTGCCTGGCACGGCTAGGCGAGCAGTTGCTCGACCGCCTCAAAGGCTATGGCGCGGCGTGCTTCCCAGTCGCCACGAATCACCAGGGCGGGTTGCTGATGCTGTTCGATCCAGTCCAGGCTGCCCTGGAAAAACACCCGGCGATCCGCCAGTTCCGGCTGGCAGCGCTGGCCGTCGGCGCTCCATTCCACGTCCTCGGGGGACAGCAACAGGTGCAGGTCGTAATGGCGGGCCAGCAACTCATCATCCAGCCACGCCGGGTAATCACCGAACAGGGTCTGGCTCCAGAGTTTGTTGGTCAGCAGGTGGGTGTCGAGGATCAGCAGGCGAGGCTGCTCGGCGCGCGCAGCGTCTTCCCAGGCCAGTTGGCCACGGGCGATGGCCGGGATGTCCGCCAGGGTAGTGTCGCGCTGGTAATGGTCGATGAAGTAGCGCACGTATTCACCCACCATCAACCCACCGAAACGGGCGTGCAGTTGCGCGGCCAGCCAGCTTTTGCCGCTGGATTCGGGGCCGGCCAGTACCACCACTTTCATGCGTGCAACGCCGGGTCGGCGCGCCATTCACGCCAGCCTTGTACGGCGATCGCGGTGAACAGTGCATACAGCGCGGCGGTAAGGTAGAGGCCTTTGTAGAGGAACAGGCCGACGAAGATCACGTCCACGGCGATCCACAGCGGCCAGCATTGCACGCGTTTTTGCGCCATCCACATTTGCGCCACCAGGCTGAAACCGGTGAGTGCGGCGTCGAGCCAGGGTTGCGCGGCATCGGTCCAGTGGGCCATGGCGGCGCCGAGCAGGCCACTGAACACGGCACCGACGGTGAGGCTGACCATGATCGCGGACCAGCCCAGGCTGGTGACCTGGCGACCCTGCGCGACCTCACCGGCGCGGGTCCACTGCCACCAGCCGTAGAGTTGCAGGGCGGCGTAGACCACTTGCAGGAGCATGTCGGAATAGAGTTTTACGTCGAAGAACACCCAGGTGTAGAGCAGCACCATCACCAGGCCGATGGGCCAGCACCAGGGGTTTTGCTTGACCGTCAGCCAGACAGCGATCACCCCCAGGGCGGCGGCGAACAATTCAAGCCCGGACATGGCGGTTCCTTGGGAGAGTGGGTGAGGGCGGTGATTGTAACCAAGATGGTGGGACGGAGGAATGCTCGTTCCCACGCTCTGCGTGGGAATGCATCCCCAGACGCTCCGCGTCAGGCCTGGACGCAGAGCGTCCGTGGCGGCGTTCCCACGCGGAGCGTGGGAACGAGCATGAGTGCTAGATCTTGAACTGGCGCAACAACCCTCCAAGCTGCTCACTCAACCCACGCAAATGCGCGCTCGCCACACTGGACTGCTCCGCCGCCAGCGCCGTGCTGTGGGACAAACCCGCCGCCTGGGTGACGTTCTGGTTGATATCCTCCACCACGTGCGCCTGTTGCAAGGTCGCGCTGGCGATCGAGGCATTCAGCCCATTGAGGTTGCGCAACGCCTGGCCAATGGCGGTGAGGCTCGCACCTGCCTGGCCAGCTTGTTCAATGGTCAGTTGCGAGGCACTGTGGCTGTCGCTGATCACTTTGACCGCCGCTTCCGAATGCCCTTGCAGGCGCTCAATCATCACCTGGATTTCGGCGGTGGATTTCTGCGTGCGCTGGGCCAACAGCCGCACTTCATCGGCGACCACGGCAAACCCGCGACCCTGTTCACCGGCACGCGCCGCCTCGATGGCGGCGTTGAGGGCCAACAAGTTGGTCTGGTCGGCAATCGAACGGATCACTTCCAGCACACCACCAATCTGTGTGCTTTCACTGGACAGCGTGCGGATCACCTCCACGGCCTGGCTGATGGTGCTGGAGAGCTGGTCGATCTGTTGCAGGCTGCCGTCGATATTCACCTGGCCCTGCTGCGCCTGGGCCTGGGCGTCGCGCATTTCGCTGGCGGCATGCTCGGCATTTTTTGCCACGTCCTGCACGCCATAGGTCACTTCGTTGATCGCGGTAGCCACCAGCTCCATCTGCTGGGATTGTTGCTGGCTACGGTCGTGGGCCTGGCTGGCATTGGTGCCCAGTTCCGTGGAAGATTGGCCCAGCGCGTTGGCACACTCCTGTAACTGGCCGACCACCTGGCGCAGCTTGGCGGTAAAGCTATTGAAGTGCTGCGACAATTGAGTGACCTCGTCGCGCCCGTGGGTGTCGAGGGTGCGGGTCAGGTCGCTTTCGCCGCTGGCAATATTGCCCATGGCATTCACTGCCGCCTGCAATGGATGCACAATGCTGCGCGCGATCAGGATCACCAACAGCGCCATCAGCAGCGCAATGCCCAGGCCGATCAACGAGGCTTTCCACACCTGGCCGGTGAATTCGGCCTGCACATCGTCCACGTACACGCCCGAGCCGATAATCCAGCCCCACGGCTCGAACAGTTGGATATACGAGGTCTTCTCCACCGGCGCGTCGGCGCCCGGTTTGGGCCAGCGATAGTTGACGATGCCGGCGCCCTTGGCCTTGGCCAGGATCACAAATTCATTGAACACCGCAAAACCGTCCGGGTCGCGGATGGCCGAGAGGTTCTGGCCGTCGAGCTTGGGGTTGGCCGCGTGCATGATCATCACGGGCGTCAGGTCGTTGATCCAGAAGTAATCATCGTGGTCGTAGCGCAAGCCACGGACTGCGCTGAGGGCTTGCTGTTGCGCGGCCTCGCGGGTGAGAACGCCGGTTTTTTCAAGGTTCTGGTAGTAAGCCAGCACGCCGCTGGCGGTTTGCACCACGTGCTGGGTCTGCTGGCGTTTGGCCTGGTAGAGGTCGCCATGGATCTGCTTTAGCATCAACAGCCCCAAGGTTAGCAGCATCAACACGGCGACTATCAGGATCAGCCAAAGACGGCGGCTGATCGACATGCTGCGCAAACTGTTCATCGTCCTGTCACTCCGTGCTTTTTATAATTGTGTGCTGCATCGACAATTCCAGCTTGTCTGATAGGCTTTCGGCCTGTAATCGAAAAACCTGAGTACTCCCTGATTTTTCACGAAATTTTTGCGCACGGCTGGTGAAAATCCGCAGCGCATCACGATTGCACGTGGTCAGTGAACATTAAAAAGACAGACAAGGCATGCCGCAGCGCATGACCTTTGGGGGATACATGGATTTTTGGACCGCCATACAGGCATTGATTCTTGGCGTGGTGGAGGGGCTGACCGAGTTCCTGCCGATCTCCAGCACCGGGCACCAGATTATCGTCGCCGACTTGATCGGCTTCGGCGGAGAACGCTTTGAAGCGTTCAACATCATTATTCAACTGGGCGCGATCCTCGCGGTGGTCTGGGAGTTTCGGCGCAAGATCCTCGACGTGGTGATCGGCTTGCCGACCCAGAGCAACGCCCAGCGCTTTACCGTCAACCTGATCATCGCAGTGCTGCCGGCGGTGGTGTTGGGGGTGATTTTTGCCGACCTGATCAAGCATTACCTGTTTAACCCGATCACGGTGGCCACCGCGCTGGTGGTGGGCGGGGTGATCATGCTGTGGGCCGAGCGCCGCCAACATGCAGTGCACGCTGAAACGGTGGATGAGATCACCTGGAAAGACGCGCTCAAGGTCGGTGTGGCCCAGTGCCTGGCAATGATTCCAGGCACTTCGCGCTCCGGCGCGACCATTATCGGCGGCCTGTTGTTCGGCCTGTCGCGCAAGACCGCCACCGAGTTCTCGTTCTTCCTGGCCATGCCGACCATGGTCGGCGCGGCGGTGTATTCGGGCTACAAGTACCGTCACCTGTTCCAGCCCGATGACGTGCCGGTGTTTGCCATCGGCTTTGTCACCTCGTTCATCTTCGCGATGATTGCGGTCAAGGCGTTGCTCAAGTTCATCGCCAGCCACAGTTACGCGGCGTTTGCCTGGTATCGGATTGCGTTTGGCCTGGTGATCCTGGCGACCTGGCAGTTTGGCTGGATCGACTGGACGGCGGTCAAGCCATGAGCATTCAACACCCGCGCTTGAAGGCGTTCATCTTTGTTTTGCTATGCGCCGCGCCGCTGACTGGCGCGGCACTGTTGTGGCATCGCGGCGAGACGCTGATCCCGCTGGCCGCCTATGGCGTGGTCAGCGTGGTGGCGTTTTTCCTGTACTGGGGCGACAAACGCAAGGCCCAAGCCGAAGGCCCGCGCGTGCGCGAAAATATCCTGCATGCCGTGGAGCTGGCGGGCGGTTGGCCGGGGGCGCTGATTGCCCAGCAGGTGTTTCGCCACAAGACGCGCAAGGTGTCGTATCAGGTGCTGTTCTGGGTGATTGTGTTGCTGCACCAAGTGTTCTGGCTGGACCAGTTGCTCCTGGGCGGCACGCTGCTCTCGGTTTTATAGTGTTGAGGCGTCTGGGATATTTCCTACGCGATTGCGGGAGGCAACTTACCCAGACGGCCCTGTAAACCGGCAACAGGCTCGCGTTATGCTTCGGGCACTTGAGCGCACGGGGCCCACACGAATGTCTTTTTCAGATTCATTGCTCCATCATTCGGCAACTGAGCTTGCAGCGCTGATTCAACAGCGCAAGTTTACTTCCACCGCTATCGTCAGCTTTTACCTTGCGCGTATCGAGGCGCTCAACCCCTCGGTCAACGCGCTGGTGCAGGTCTGTGCCGATACGGCGTTGGCCGATGCCTGGGCGGTTGATCGCGCTATCGCCCAAGGCGAGTATGGCGGCGTGTTGCAGGGCGTTCCCTTCACGGTCAAAGATGTTTTCGATACCCGTGGGGTGGTGTCGGCAGCGGGTCTGGTTGATCGGGCTCATTATTGTCCTCAGCACGATGCTGTTGCAGTGACGCGCATGAAAGCGGCCGGCGCCATTCTTTTGGGTAAAAGCAACTGCCCGCCGGGCGGTGGCGGTGGAGTGACCGATAACCCGGTCTACGGCGCTACCCGTAACCCGCATGCGCTGTCCCATGGCCCCGGCGGCAGCAGCGGTGGCGAAGCTGCTGCGGTGGCTGCCGGCCTTTCGCCGCTGGGGCTGGGCAGCGATTCGGGTGGCAGCCTGCGCATACCGGCGCATTTTTGCGGGGTCAGTACCTTGAAGCCCACCACGGGCCGGGTGCCCAACACCGGGGTTTTCGATCACCCGGGTGGGTTGAGTGATAGCCGCAGCCAGATCGGCCCGATGGCCCGGCATGTCGAAGACCTGGACCTGGTGTTCCGGGTGATCGCCGGTGAGGATGGGCACGATTGTGGGGTGATTCCAATGCCGCTGCCGGATATGCCTCCACAGGCACTGAATGGTTTGCGCGTCGCCTGGTACAGCGAGGGCGGCATCGAACCGGTAGACACATGTACCCAGGTCACGCTGCAGGTGGCTGCCGACTTGCTGGCAGGTGCGGGCGCCGTGGTCCGTCAGGCGTTCCCTTCGGCATTACGTAATGCTCGCGATATTACCGAGCGCTACTGGGCAATGGGCAAAGGCTCCGGGGCACAGGCGATACAGTTGCTCTCGGATTGGGATCAGTTTCGCAGTGCCATGCTGGGGTTCATGGCGGACTACGACATTATCCTGTGCCCGGTTGACGCGGCCTCGGCGCCGCTGCTGGGCACCGCCCGGCCAGGGTTGTTCAGCCATACGCTGCCATACAGCCTGGCCGGCTGGCCCTGTGTGGTGGTGCGCGCCGGTACTGCTGACTCGGGTTTGCCGGTGGGTGTACAGATCGTTGCACGGCCCTGGCACGAGCATTTGGCGCTGGGGGCGGCGATGGCCATTGAGCGCGCACTGCCGTTTGCGCGTTGAACCATCAATCCAGCTTCAGTCCCACCTGCGCGCGCTTGGGCAATTTGCTTACCACCAACTGGTGCGAGCGCTGCAACAGGCCACGCAGTTCCTCGGCGCCCAGCGGGTAGGGCGTGTTCATGATCACCCACTGCGCCCGCGCCAGGTACGGCGCGGGGTGGATGCCAGGGCGGTCCACATGGCCGAGGAACAGCTCCTTGTCGACCTTGAACGCCAGCGAGTCACCGCGCAGGTTCTGCAGGGCGAACATCTTGTTGCCGGCAATCGAGAACACGCGCACGCCGCCCCATTTGTAGTCTTCCCGCGCGCCGGGCAGGCCCAGGCAGAATGCCGCGACTTGTGCTTCGCTCATCTTCATAGCAAACGGTCTCCGCAACCCTTGAAGGCTTCTTCCAGATAGTCGATCCAGGCCCGAATCGCCGGTAACACGCCACGGCGGTGCGGGTAGACCGCCTGCAACCAGCCGCCCGGCGAAGACCATTGCGGCAGCAACTGCACCAATTGGCCGCTGGCCAGCTCCTCTTCGCAATACATCATTGGCAGCAGGGTAAAGCCCAGGCCCTGCAAGGCGCAGGCTTTGCGCACGATAAAGTCGTCGATGCCCAGGCGCGCTTCCATGGATAGGTTTTCGGTATTGCCCTGCGGGTCGATCAACCGCAAGTGCACCAGGCGATCGGCCTCAAGCGCAGCGAGTACCGGCAATTGCTTGAGATCGTCCGGGGTGTTGATTTGGCGGCCTTGCAGGAACTGCGGGCTGGCCACCAAGACTGTCTGGGCCTGGCGCAGGCGCTTGGTCACCAGCAACGGGTCTTCATCGCCCAACTCGCGCACGCGCAGGGCCACATCGATACCTTCGGCCACCAGGTCGACGCGTCGGTTGACCAGGGTCATCTCCAGCTGCACCAGTGGGTGAGCGGCGAGAAAGCCGGCAACGATGCCTGGCAACATGTGCTGCGCCATGCCCACCGGACAACTCACGCGCAGGCGCCCGCGGGGTTCGCTGGACATGCTGGCCACGGCCTCGTCGGCCATTTCCGCTTCCAGCAGCATCGCCTGGCAATGGCGCAGGTAGCGCTCGCCGACGGCAGTGAGGGTCAATTGCCGCGTGGTGCGTTGCAACAGGCGGGCGCCAAGGCGTTCTTCCAGTTCAGCGATGCGCCGCGACAGCCGTGACTTGGGAATCCCCAGCAGCCGGCCGGCCGCCGCAAAGCCGCCGGCTTCGACGACTTTGGCGAAGTAGTAGAGGTCGTTGAGGTCTTGCATGGTCAACCTATTGTCCTGTCAGTGGGACGAACTATCCGCGTGTGGCGTGCGCAAATCCAGCCTAAAAAAAGCCAGCACCTTGCAGGCACTGGCTTTTGGAGGGTGAGAGGGCTTAGAACTGCGCCCCCGCCATCAACACATACTTCACGTGCACGTACTCCTCGATCCCGTAATAGCTGCCTTCACGCCCATAGCCGGACTGCTTGATGCCACCAAACGGGACCGACGCCGTGCCCACAGAACCCGAGTTGAGGATCACCATGCCGGCCTCCAGTTGACGTGACAGGCGCAACGACCGGCCCAGCGCGCTGGTGTAGGCATAGGCCACCAGGCCGAACTCGGTCTGGTTAGCGCGGGCGATGACTTCTTCTTCGTCCTTGAACGAGTAGACGGCGAACACGGGGCCGAAGATCTCCTCGGTCGCCAGCGGTGAATCGTCCTGCAAGCCGGTCAATACGGTCGGTTCATAGAACAGCCCGCCCTTGGCGTGGGGTTTGCCGCCCATCAGCACCTTGGCGCCCGCCGCCTTGGCGTCCTCGACCAGACGCACGACTTTGTCAAAACCCAGTTGATTGACCAGCGGCCCGACCACAAAGCCTTCGCGCAGGCCCTGGTCCACTTCGATGTTGGCGACGGCAGCCTTCATGCGTTCGATAAAGTCTTCGAGAATGCTGTGCTGCACAAAGATCCGGTTCGGCGAGATGCACACCTGGCCCGAGTTGCGCAGTTTGGCGCCGACCAGTCCTTTTACCGCTTCATCCAGGTTGGCGTCCTCAAACACAATAAACGGCGCATTGCCGCCCAGCTCCAGGGTCATCTTCTTGATAGTCGCTGCGCACTGCGCTGCGAGCAATTTGCCCACACCGGTGGAGCCGGTGAACGAGATCTTGCGGATACGTGGGTCGCCAGTGAGGATCAGGCCGATCTCCTTGGGATCACCCACCACCACTTCAAGCACACCGGCTTCGATACCGGCCTTGCGTGCGTAGTCCAGCAGCTTGAGGGCGGTGAGCGGTGTGTCTTCGGCGGGCTTTATCACCATGGTGCAGCCGGCGGCCAGGGCCGTGGCGACTTTGCGGGTGATCATCATGAACGGGAAGTTCCACGGCGTAATGGCCGCTACGGGGCCGATGGCTTCTTTGGTCACCATGACATTGGCATTGCGGTCGTGGGTGGGAATGGTGTCGCCGTAGACGCGTTTGGCCTCTTCGGCGTACCACTCGATAAAGCCCAAACCGTAGTCGATTTCACCTCGGGCTTCGCTCAGGCACTTGCCGTTTTCGCGGCACAGCAGTTCGGCGAAGGCCTCCTTGTCCGCCTTAACGCTGTCGTGCCAGCGGCGCAGAATGTCGCTGCGCTCCTTGGCGAGTTTGCCGGACCATTCGGGGAAGGCGGCGCAGGTGCGGTCAACGGCGGCCTTGACCTGGGCTGAGGTGTGCTTGGTCACACGGCCGATTTCTTCGCCAGTGGCAGGGTTGTAGACGATAAGCATGGGCAAACTCCGAAGGCTGAAAGTGCTGTTTCAGGCTACGGAACACTGCGGTTTGAGCGAATATCCATTCCAATGTGCTGATTGCCTATTCCTATGAGTGCATAGCCATACCGGTGTTTGCGCAGTACCGTGCTGTTTTCGCCAGGAGCCATGCGCCATGGGCCGCACCCAAAAAATCATCGAGCTGATGGGGCGCTTGGCGCCTGTCGAAGGCTATAACCTGAGCGCTCTGGAGGATGTGCGTTTCCTGCGCTCAAATCGGCCGCTGCACCGGGTGTCGGTGCTGTACGACCCCGGCATCGTGATCGTCTGCCAGGGGCGCAAGCGCGGTTACCTGGGTGAAGAGATTTACCTGTACGACGCCCAGCATTACCTGGTGGTGTCGGTGCCGGTGCCGTTCACCATGGAAACCGAGGCCAGCGAAGCAGAGCCGATGCTGGCGGTGTACTTGCGCCTGGATTTCACCCTCGCCGCCGAATTGATGTTGGCGCTGGATGCGTTTCCCGAATTGCTCGAAGCCAAGCCGCGCGGCATGTATTCCTCGCCCATGGACGACAAACTCAGTGAGTCGCTGCTGCGGTTTCTCGAAGCCATGAGTGCGCCGATGGAGGCACAGGTTCTCGGCCCCGCGCTGATGCGCGAGATCTACTACCGCATCCTTACAGGCGAGCAGGGCGGTTCGATGCGCGCCGCGCTTAACCGCCAAGGCCAGTTCGGCAAGGTGGCACGCGCAATCCGCAAGATTCATGGGGACTACCACCAGCACCTGGACGTGGAAGCGTTGGCGCGCGAGGCGATGATGAGCGTGCCGAGTTTTCATGCGCACTTTCGCACGGTCACCGACACCTCGCCGATGCAATACCTCAAGTCCACGCGCCTGCACCAGGCGCGTTTGCTGATGCTGCGCAACGACATCACTGCCGCCACGGCGTGTGCTCAGGTGGGCTATGAAAGCGCCTCGCAGTTCAGCCGAGAGTTCAAGCGCTTGTTCGGGCGTACGCCCCAGGAGGAGATTCAGTGGATGAAACGCACCTATGCGCTGCCGGCGCCCTCGTCGACGTCTATTTATGTGTCGTCGCACTGAGTTGGCGAGCTGATTGTCCTGCTGGCAGGACGAACAATCACATTTGTGCCGTCTAATCGACTATTGGGTTCATGTGTAGGATTAACTTCATTCGATCGCCCAGCCGCGATCCTCACTTGGAGAACCCGCATGAAACTGTTGCATATCGATTCCAGCATCCTCGGCGACAACTCGGCTTCGCGTCAGCTCAGCGCTGGTGTGGTCAAGGCCTGGCAAGCGGCTGAGCCAGGTGTGGAAGTGACCTATCGTGACTTGGCTGCCGAAGGCATCAGCCACTTTTCCGGCCTGACCCTGGGCGCCCTGGGCACCGCTGCCGAATTGCGCGACGCCGTACAAAAACACGAGGCCGAACTGAGCGCTACGTCCCTGGCTGAATTCATCGCCGCCGACGCTGTAGTCATCGGTGCGCCGATGTACAACTTCTCGGTGCCGTCCCAGCTCAAGGCCTGGATCGACCGTATTGCCGTGGCCGGCCAAACCTTCCGTTACACCGAAGCCGGCCCTGAAGGCCTGTGCGGCGGCAAGAAGCTGATCATTGTTTCCACCGCTGGCGGTCTGCATGCGGGCCAGGCGAGCAATGTGGGGCACGAGGATTACTTGAAACTGGTGTTTGGCTTCCTCGGCATCACTGATATCGAATTTGTCCGCGCCCAAGGCCTGGCGTACGGTGAAGAAGTTCGCAGCAAGGCCTTGAGCGACGCCAACGTAGTGATCAACGAACAATTGTTCGCCGCCGCGTAAGGCTTGTGTAAAGTTCGCCTCTGTTCGGTTCCAATCTGAACCGGGGCGCCTAAACTCTGTATTCTGATCGCCTGAACGCGACCGGAGTACGGAGTTTTTTCGTTTACCCGCTGTCATTACTTTGGCCCAGGTTATGCACGCATGGGTTTATCACCCGGAGCGAGTGCCTTGGCCCATGGACTTTTCAAACCGACATGCCGCGGGTGTTGAACGTGGTCGCGCAGCAAAGGTGGACATCCCCATGATGCGTCTTTGTGCTGTTTTGGTTCTTTCCCTGCTCGGTGGCCTGATTTCAGTGCACGCCGCCCCGGCGCCGCACCCGCATTGGAGTGTGGGCTTTCATCGCATGAGTTTTCTCGACCCGCTGGATCAGCAGCCGATGAACGCCATCGCGTTCTATCCGTCCACCGATGACGAGCATTCCACGCAGTTGGGGCCCTACCACGTGGCTGCCACCCAGGATTCCAAAGTGGCCATCGGGCGTTTCCCGATGCTGATGTTGTCCCACGGCAACACCGGTACACCGCTGGCGCTGCACGACCTGGCCACTTCCCTGGCGCGCAAGGGGTTTGTAGTGGTAGCCGTGCTGCATCCCGGCGACAACTACAAGGATCACAGCCGCCTGGGCACGGTGAGCAACTTGTACGGGCGGCCGATTCAGATTTCCGCAGCCATTACCGCGACCCTGGGCGACACGATGCTGTCGCCGTTCGTCAATGTCGACCAAGTGGGGGTTATCGGTTATTCCGCCGGCGGCGAAACCGCGCTGATCCTGGCCGGTGCCAAGCCGGATTTCGACCGCCTGCGCCGCTATTGCCAGGAGCGCCCGGAAGACCGCGACGCCTGCACCACCAAAGGTGAGCTGGTGGTCGACCGTGAAGACCTGCAGCCGCAAGCCGACCCGCGTATTCACGCCTTGATGCTGATGGCGCCGTTGAGCCTGATGTTTGGCCGCCACACGTTGGCCGATGTGCACGTGCCGGTGCTGCTCTACAGTGGCGACGGCGACAAGCTGGTGGCCGTGGACAAGAACGCCGCTGCCCTGGCGCGCAAACTGCCGCAGCCGCCGGATTTCAAACTATTGGCCGGGGCCGGGCACTTTGTGTTCATGGCGCCGTGTGACAGCGACCAACTGCTGGCCATGCCGGCGATTTGCACGGATGCCGACGGTGTCGACCGCGAAGGCATCCACCGCGACCTGATCTCGGAGGCGGGGCGCTTCTTCGTGCATACCCTGGGTCAGTCGACCCGCGCCGGTTTGCAGACCGCTGATCAGTAAGCGCGGCGCTTGAGCTGCACGGTCAGGCACAGGGCCGTGACCGACAGCAGCGCGGCGCAGAAGAAGATCCAGCCATAGCCGAGGTTCAGTGCCACGGCGCCCATCAATGGCCCGGCAATCGCCAGGGCCAGATCAAAAAACACCGCATACGCACTCAGCCCCGCCCCCCGGCTGCTGTTGGGCACTTGCTTGATGGCCTCCACGCCGAGCGCCGGGTACACCAGCGACAAACCGAAGCCGGTCAGCCCGGCGCCGATCAGCGCCACACCGGTGGAGGGCGCCAGCCACAACAGGGTCAGGCCGACGGTCTCGATGGTCATGCAGGCAATCGCCGCGCTGAACCCGCCGAAGCGGCTGATGGCGGAGATAAACACCAGGCGCGACAAGATAAAACACACGCCAAACACCGTCAGGCAGTACGCCGCACCGACCCAGCCACGGTTGAGGTAATACAGGGTGATAAAGGTGGTCAGCGTGCCGTAGCCGATAGACGCCAGGCACAGGCTGGCGCCAAACGGCGCGATGCGCCCGAACACCGACCAGAACGGCAGCCGCTCGCCACGCACCACCGGCACCGACGGTTTATTGCGGATCAACACCAGGCCCAAGGCGGCCAACACGGACAGCGCGATGCCCAGGCTGGTGTAGCCATAATCGGCCACCATCACCACGCCCAGCGGCGCGCCAATCGCGATGGCGCCGTAGGACGCGATGCCATTCCAGGAGATCGAGCGCGCCGTGTGTTCGGCACCGACCGCGCCCATGCACCAGCTGATGGTGCCAACGCCGATCAGGCCTTGGGCCACGCCGAGCAACAACCTGCCGACGATCAACACCCCAAGGCTCACGGCGGGGATGCTTTCAAGCAAGGTTGCGATAAGTGTCAGCACGCCACTGACCAGGATGCCGGCCAAACCCAACACAATGGCGCGTTTGGTGCCGACGTTATCCGACATGCGCCCAGCCATCGGGCGGCTGAGCAGGGTGGCCAGGTATTGCGAGCCGATGGTGACCCCGGCGACTACGGCGCTGAAGCCCAGTTGTTCATGCACATAGCCTGGGATCACCGCAATCGGCAGGCCGATGCAGATAAACGCGATAAAGGTGTAGAAGACAATGGAGACGATCTGCAGGGTGATCGACAGGGAGCTGGGGGCGGCGGCAGGCATGGTCACTCATTCGCGGGCGGGCGGTGAGGGCATGATGGCAAGGGCGTGGGGGAAAAGGAAGCTGGCTAACGGGTTTTGCTGAAGAGGCCCGTCATCATAAGCCGCTCTATTGTGGTGAACAGGCTCGATGTGGCGAGCAGGCTTGCCCTGCGCTGGGCTGCGCAGCGGCCCTAAAACCAAACACCGCGTTTTGCCTGGCAGAACGCGGTGTTTTTTATTGGGGCTGCTTCGCAGCCCAGCGCAGGGCAAGCCTGCTCGCCACAGCAAGCGGGTTCGCCACAGCAAGCCGGCTAGCCGCGGGTGCTTAGAACACCACGCCTTGGCTGCGCAGGTAGTCGTCATAGGTGCCGCTGAAGTCGATCACGCCGGTGGCGCTCAACTCGATGATGCGGGTGGCCAGGGACGATACGAACTCACGGTCGTGGCTGACGAAGATCAGCGTGCCCGGGTAGTTTTCCAGCGCCAGGTTCAGCGCTTCAATGGATTCCATGTCCAAGTGGTTGGTGGGTTCGTCCATGATCAGCACGTTCGGCTTTTGCAGGATCAGCTTGCCGAACAGCATGCGGCCTTGCTCACCACCGGAAATCACCTTCACCGACTTCTGGATCTCGTCGTTGGAGAACAGCATGCGGCCCAGGGTGCCACGGATCATCTGCTCGCCTTGGGTCCACTGGCCCATCCAGTCGAACAGGGTCACGTCGTCTTCGAAGTCATGGGCGTGGTCCTGGGCGTAGTAGCCCAGCTCTGCGGCGTCGGTCCACTTGATGCTGCCGGCGTCCGGGGTCAGTTCGTTGACCAGGGTGCGCAGCAGGGTGGTCTTGCCGATACCGTTCGGGCCGATGATCGCCACGCGCTCGCCGGCTTCAACCTGGAAGCTGAAGTCCTTGAACAGCGGCTTGCCGTCGAAGCCCTTGGCCATTTTTTCGACCATCACAGCCTGGCGGTGCAGCTTCTTGTTCTGCTCGAAACGGATGAACGGGCTCACACGGCTCGACGGCTTGACCTCGGCCAGCTGGATCTTGTCGATCGCCTTGGCGCGGGACGTGGCTTGCTTGGCTTTCGAGGCGTTGGCCGAGAAGCGGCTGACGAAGGATTGCAGTTCGGAGATCTGCGCCTTCTTCTTGGCGTTGTCCGACAGCAGCTGCTCGCGGGACTGGGTCGCCACGGTCATGTACTCGTCGTAGTTGCCCGGGAACAGGCGCAGCTCGCCGTAGTCCAGGTCAGCCATGTGGGTGCACACGCTGTTCAGGAAGTGACGGTCGTGAGAGATGATGATCATCAGGCTGGAACGCTGGGTCAGGATGTTTTCCAGCCAGCGGATGGTGTTGATGTCCAAGTGGTTGGTCGGTTCGTCGAGCAACAGCACTTCAGGATCGGAGAACAGCGCCTGGGCCAGCAATACGCGCAGTTTCCAGCCTGGCGAGACTTCGCTCATCGGGCCAAAGTGCTGCTCCAGCGGAATACCCAGGCCCAGCAGCAGTTCACCGGCGCGGGATTCGGCGGTGTAGCCGTCCATTTCGGCGAATTCGGTTTCGAGCTCGGCAACGGCCATGCCGTCTTCTTCGCTCATTTCCGGCAGCGAGTAGATGCGGTCACGCTCAGCCTTGACCCGCCACAGCTCTTCGTGGCCCATGATCACGGTGTCGAGTACGGTGAATTCTTCGTAGGCGAACTGGTCCTGGCGCAGTTTACCCAGGCGCACGTTTGGCTCCAGCATGACCTGGCCGCCGGACGGCTCGAGGTCGCCGCCGAGGATTTTCATGAAGGTCGACTTGCCGCAACCGTTGGCACCGATCAAACCATAACGGTTGCCGGCGCCGAATTTGACCGAGACGTTCTCGAAGAGCGGCTTGGCGCCGAACTGCATGGTGATGTTAGCTGTGGAGATCAATTACTTTACCTATCAATGAGTTGCGAGCGTGGCGGCAGGAGCCTTCAGGCATGCGTCAACAGCGACATCAAGGCGCGAAACCCGGTCGCTGAGCAGAAAATTTTGGCTGTGTGTTGGAATTTGGCGCGCATTGTCGCATATGTCAGGCGACAGTTGTATGGCAGGCGAACGATGGTTTCTCCAAGGTCTCCGGCATCGCCAGCCATAACAGCGCCAAGGCCACGGCCGCCACGCCTGCCAGGGTCAGGAATGCCGCGTTGTAGCCGGCCTGTTGCACCACGAAACCGGCCAGGCTGCTACTCAACGCCGCACCCAGGCCAAACACCGTGGACAGCGCGCCAAGGCTCACATTAAAACGCCCGGTGCCCTGGGTCAGGTCCTTGACGATCACCGGGAACAGCGCGCCAAAGATCCCCGCGCCGATGCCGTCGAGCATCTGTACCGCCACCAGCCAGTAAGGATCACTGGACAAGGTGTAGAGCACGCCGCGCAGTGGCAGGATCAGGAAACCTGCGAGCAGCAACGGTTTGCGCCCCCACACATCGGCCTTGAGCCCCACCAGCCAGGCCATCGGCACCATCACCAACTGCGCGGCGACGATGCACGCCGAGGTCAGCGGCGTAGCCATTTGCAAGTTGATCTGCGCAAGCTTCTGGCTGACCAACGGCAGCATCGCCGCATTGGCCAGGTGGAAGAGGGCGCAGCAGATGGCGAATACCAGCAGCGGCCGGTTGGCCAGCAGGACTTTCACACCGGACGGTTGTTCGTGATCGCTTTGGTGGGCCGGGTCAAAGCCCCTGGCGACTTCATGGTCAATCGCCTCGGCCGACACACAGCTCACGGCCACGATACTGGCCAGCGCCATAAAGGCCATCAAGTAAAACACCACCACCGGGCCGTACAGGTACGCCAGGCCGCCGGCCAGCAGCGCTGCCACAGCATTGCCGGCGTGGTTGAAGGTTTCGTTGCGCCCCGTTCGGCGGGTGAAGGCGCGTGGCCCGGTAATTCCGAGGGAAATGGCCGATATGGCCGGTGCAAACACCGAGGCGGCCACGGCACTGGCGGCCTGGGTCAAGGCCACCCAACTGAAGGCGCTGACAAATGGCAGCATCAGGCAACTGATGGTCACCAGGATGGCAGCCGCCGCAATCACCGCGCGCTTGCTGCGTGTGCGGTCGATCAGCGCGCCCGCCGGGCCTTGGGTGACCAGTGCGGCGATGCCCGCCAGGGTCATGACCACGCCGATGCTGGCCGGGTCCCATTTGTGCACGGCCAGCAGGTAAATCGCCAGGTAAGGCCCGAGGCCGTCGCGCACATCGGCCAGGAAAAAATTGAGGCTGTCCAGGGACAAGGTATTACGCAAGTCAGAGTGATTGGCCACGGCGTTGTCTTCGCAAAGGGTGTTCAGGGGCTGGACACTCATTGGGCTAGTGACCCGTGGGCCTGAACAGAAGTTTCGCTGCCGCTGAGGGTTTCATCTGACGGGCGTTTGGATTATTTTCCGTAGCCCGCTGAAATGACTCCCTGGAGACGCAATGGACATGCCCTCAGCCCAACAGGCAATCGCCGATAATAAGGCCGCCTGGGACGCCTCTGCCGCGCTGCACAAAGATACTGCGACCTGGAATACCTTGCTGCAATCAGTCGTTGAGCCGGCTTTTTCCTGCCTCGATCCCACCATCACCGCGTTGTTGCAAACTGTCGGCGTTGCCGGCAAGTCGGTGGTGCAAGTCGGCTGTAACAACGGGCGTGAAAGCCTGTCGCTGTTTGGCCTGGGCGCGCGCGAGGTGGTGGGTGTCGATCAATCGACAGCCTTTCTGGCGCAAGCTCGGGAGTTGGCTGATATTTCCCCGCATAACCCGCAATTCATCGAAGCCGATATCCATCACCTGCCTGAGCGTTTGCTTGGCCGGTTCGATATTGCCTTGGTGACGATTGGCGTACTCGGCTGGATGCCGGATGTGGCGCTGTTCATGCAGCACGTGGCCAGTACCCTCAAGCCCGGCGGCACCCTGGTGATCTACGAGACTCACCCTTTCCTGGAAGTCTTCGACCCTCAGGCCAGCAACCCGTTTTTGCCCGACAGCTCGTATTTTCAACGCGATCCGTTCGTGTTGCAGGCGTCAATTGTGTATGAAGGGCTGACAGAGGTGCCTGGGCCGACGTCCTACTGGTATGTGCATACCCTGGGCAGCGTCGTCACCGCGGCGATTGCGGCGCACTTGCAGATCGAGCATCTGCAGGAGTATCCGCACTCCAACCGCGAGGAGCTGTATGACCAGTACGAGCACCAGTCGGCCCAATTGCCGTTGTGTTTCACCCTGACGGCCATCAAGCGCGCTGTTTGAGCGGGTTTTTCGCGCACAAAAAAAGGCCCGCGAGAGAAGAGGCGGGCCAAGTGATTCACTGGAGTAGGTGGCCTTACGCTAAAGGCCAGGAAGTAAACACCGTGTGAAAAGCATGTCGGCGTTTCGGATGGCATGCGGTTTTCAGGTGCGGCGCACGAAGGCGCGCATGGTTTGCCCTGGCCCGGTGCTGAAGACCGTTGGGCGGGGCATGCCTTCATCCGCTGCGATAAACACAAAATTATCGCCTTCGAGGCGATAACTGGCGGGTAACGCTTTGCCGGCGTCATCGCCCATGGAATCTACCCAGGTAATACGTTTGGGCGTGGTGCTGCTGTCCAGGGAAAACCGGCCAGCCAGCAATACGTTGCCAGCGACGGTTCGGACTTCGAACTGATCACCCTCAATCGTGGTAATGGCGCCTGGCGCGCTGTGTGCGTCCGCAGGGTTGAGTACGCCGCTGTCTTCCAGGGAAGTCTGCTCCCAGGCGCCCTGAAGCGCGGTGAAGTCCGGGTCTGGTTGAAGTTTCATGCAAGTTCCTTTTGCTGGAGATTGATTGGCGCGATGATAACTGAAAGGGGATTGAACCTGGTTGGGTGCCGAGTTTTTTGTGGGTTGCCAGCGCAACCGCCTGCGCTGTAAATAGCCTCACTCTGGGCTTGCATCCAGGCAGGCGCACGTGAGTCCTACGCGTTGCGTAGACAGCTTTTCACAATTCTTAGTTAACCTTTGGTTACAAACTGTGGCTAAATAAAGGTCTAAGGCGTGGTTTAGGAAGTGACTCGTCCGGCCAGCCGCCACTATGTAATCGTGATTTCAGGTGCTGCTTATTTATCCTCGGCCGTTGTGGGCATGCAGGAGCAGCCTGTTCTCTTCTAACTTGTGACGAATCCCTTGAAACTCATCATTGTTGTTCTCTACGTTGCCTCCATTGCGTATGTTCACCTGCGTGGCAGAGTGCGACACAAGCTGGGTCGCCAGCTTAGCGATCACTCGACGTTCCTTGCGCCGATCAACTGTTTCCTCTACTTGTTTTCCAGGCAGCCAAGCCGTCCGTTTCTGTCGCCCAGCGACTTTCCGGACCTGAGCCCGCTGCAGGAGCACTGGGAGGAAATCCGCCAGGAAGGTCAGAACCTGATGCGCGCGGGCGAGATCAAGCGCTCGGACCAATACAATGACGTGGGTTTCAACTCGTTTTTCAAGTCGGGCTGGAAGCGCTTTTACCTTAAGTGGTACGGCGACAGTCACCCTTCGGCGATGAAGCTGTGCCCGCGTACCACTGAGCTGGTGCAAGGCATTGGCTCGATCAAGGCGGCGATGTTTGCCGAGCTGCCGCCGGGCTCCAAGCTGGTGCGCCACCGTGACCCGTATGCAGGCTCTTATCGTTACCACCTGGGCTTGGACACGCCGAACGATCCGGGTTGCTACATCAATGTGGATGGCGAGAGTTACTACTGGCGGGACGGTGAGCCGGTGATGTTTGACGAGACTTACATTCACTACGCGGAAAACACTACGCAGCAGAACCGCATCATTCTGTTCTGTGACATTGAGCGCCCGATGAAGTACCGCTGGGCGGCGGCGTTTAACCGTTGGTTCAGTCGTAATGTAATGGCGGCTGCGGGTTCGCCTAATGATGAGGGTGACAAGACCGGTGGTTTGAACCGCGCGTTTACGCGGTTGTACAAGATTCGTTTGCGTGGCAAGGAACTGAAAAAGCGTAATCGTGCGCGGTATTACCTGGAAAAATGGGCGATTTTCGCTGGGTTGGCGCTGATTTTTATCCTGATCTGATCTGATCTGCCTGCTGCTCCAAGTGTGGGAGCTGGCTCGACAAGCCAGCCCCCACATTTGATCGCGTGCAGCTCTGCTGTTGCCAAGGTGAACCGCCGTCAGGGCGCAACCCTTAGCCGCCGTTACCCCAATAACGGGTATGCACTCATCCGCCACACTCAAACTCCCCCCGCAAATGTTATTCACGACCTGTTCACTCGATAAACGACACCCCCTCAAACATACCCATTGAACGACTGTTCAGTTTGCACTATGTTGACCGCATCCACCCGTTTTCACACAACCGGGTTCGCGCTTTTTCTTCTTGAACGAGAGGCTCTGGCATGCGGTTTTCCCCCTTCGTCGAACGAATTGCAGGGCAGGGCGTCGCCGCCTGGGACATCCACCACGCCGCGTTCCAGGCTGCCAGCCAGGGCGAAGACATCATCATCCTCAGCGTCGGCGACCCCGATTTCGCCACGCCGGCCTTCATCACCGAAGCCGCAGTCAGCGCATTGCACAGCGGTGACACGCACTACACCGAAATCCCCGGCCGCGCCGCCCTGCGCGAGGCTGTGGCGGCGCGCTACAGCAAGACCCTGGCACGCTCACTAAACGCCGACAACGTGATCATCGTGCCCGGCGCACAGAACGCGTTGTTCATCAGTTCCCTGTGCCTGCTGCAAGCCGGTGATGAAGTGCTGGTGCTCGACCCGATGTACGTCACCTACGAAGCCACGCTCAAAGCCAGCGGCGCCACCCTGGTGCGCGTACCGTGCTCGCCGGAGTCCGGGTTTCGCCTGGATGCACAACGCCTGGCTGCCGCCATCACCCCGCGCAGCCGTGCCATCTTCTTCTCCAACCCCAATAACCCCACCGGCGTGGTGCTCAACCCGCAGGAACTGCAAGCGATAGCCGACCTGGCCACCGCCCACGACCTGTGGGTGGTGGTGGATGAGGTCTACGAAAGCCTGGTGTTTGACGGCCAATACCACAGCCTCGCCGCGTTACCCGGCATGGCCGAGCGCTGCATCGTGATTGGCAGCCTGTCCAAATCCCACGCCATGACCGGCTGGCGAACCGGCTGGTTGATCGCCTCGCCGGAAATGATCGCCCACGCCGAAACCCTGGTGCTGAGCATGCTCTACGGCCTGCCGGGTTTTGTGATGGAAGCCGCCACAGCAGCCGTGCTGGCCCATGACGAAGTGACGGTGGGCATGCGCGACATCTACCGGCGCCGCCGTGACCTGGTCGTGGCCGGCCTGAGTGCGTGCCCCGGCATCAAGGTACAAGCGCCGCAAGCCGGGATGTTTGTGCTGGTGGACGTGCGCGGCACGGGTTTGGGCTCATTGGATTTTGCCTGGCGCCTGTTCCGCGAGGCGGGTGTTTCGGTGCTGGATGCCGCGGCGTTTGGCGAGCCGGCGCAAGGGTTTGTGCGGCTGTCGTTCACCTTGGGCGAAGCACGCCTGGCCGAAGCCTGCCAGCGTATCGCCAGGTTCGTCGCCAAGCTTGCGGGCGAGCCGCGTGTGGCGCCGACGCCTGAGATCGACGTGCTGCCGCCTGTCGAAGCGCGCAAGATGATTGAGGTGATCGACCTGCACAAGCGCTTCGGCAATATCGAAGTGCTCAAAGGCATCTCGCTCACGGCCAACGAAGGTGAGGTGATTTCGCTGATCGGCGCCAGCGGCTCAGGCAAAAGCACCTTGCTGCGCTGCATCAACATGCTTGAAGTGCCCGACCAGGGCAGCATCCATGTCGACGGTGAAAGCATCAAGCTCAACTACGGCATGCCCGGCGCGCCGCTGGTGGCCGATGCCAAGCAATTGGTACGCATCCGCTCGACCCTGGGCATGGTGTTCCAGAACTTCAACCTGTGGCCGCACCGCACCGTCCTCGAAAACCTTATCGAAGCGCCCACCCAGGTGCTGCGCGAAAGCCGTGCCGAGGCCATCGAGCGCGCCGAAGCCTTGCTCGACCGCGTTGGCCTGGCCGCCAAACGCAATGAATTCCCGGCGTTCCTGTCCGGCGGCCAACAGCAGCGTGTGGCGATTGCCCGCGCGTTGGCCATGCGCCCCAAAGTCATGCTGTTCGACGAACCCACCTCAGCCCTCGACCCCGAACTGGTGGGCGAAGTGCTGCGTGTGATCCGCTCCCTGGCCGAAGAAGGCCGCACCATGATCCTGGTCACCCATGAAATGGCCTTCGCCCGGGATGTGTCCTCCAAAGTGGCTTTTCTGCACCAAGGCTTGATCGAAGAAACCGGCACGCCGGACGCGGTGTTCCTCGACCCACGCAGTGAGCGTTGCCGACAGTTCGTCAACGCGCATCAAACTCGCTAACTCCAGAAAAAGACGGGGCAAATCATGAAATGCAAACGCATGGCAACGTGGTTGGGCAGTGCAGTGTTGATGTTGACCGCAGGTTTTACCCTGGCGGCAGAAAAACCCATCGTGTTCGCGGTGGCGGCCGAACCCTATCCGCCGTTCACCGTAAAAGGCGGTAACGGCCAGTGGTCGGGCTTTGAAGTGGACCTGATCCACAAGCTGTGTGAAGGCATGAAAGCCGAATGTCAGATCAAGGAAGTGGCGTGGGACGGCATCATTCCGTCGTTGCTGGCGAAGAAAATCGACGTGATTTTCTCCTCGATGTCGGTCACCGATGAACGTGAAAAACAAATCGCCTTCAGCCGCGCCTATTACGATTCACTGCTGGGCGTGGCAGGCCCCAAAGGCGCTACGGTGGACATCACCCCCGAAGGCCTCAAGGGCAAGTTGATCGGCGTGCAGATCTCCACGGTCAGCGCCAACTACCTGAAGAAGTACTACGAGAACATTGCTGACCTCAAGTACTACGACACCCAGGAATCGGCGAATGCCGACCTGATCGCCGGGCGTATCGACTACATGATGGCCGACGACACCGCCATCGCCATGATGGTCAAGACCCCGGAAGCCAGCGGCCTGGCGCATATCGCCAGCGTGCCCTACGACCCGATCATCGGGCGTGGCGTCGGCGCTGGTTTGCGCAAGGAAGACACAGCGCTCAAGACACGCCTGGACAAAGCCATCGGCGAACTGCTGGTGAGCAAGGACTATGACGACTTGTCCCAGCACTATTTCGGCCTGTCGGTCAGCCCGTGCAAGCGCGGTGACACGCCGGCCTTTGTGAGCAAGACCTGTGACAGCCCCTATCAGCAAATCGCCCAGAAGACCGAATAATGCTCGATCTCCTCAGCTTTGGTGACCAAGGATGGGGCAACGCACTGCTCAAAGGGTTATGGATGACCCTGCAAATCTCCGTTGGCGCGTTTGCCGTGGGCTTGCTGATCGGCCTGGTGGTGGCCTGCGCCAAGCTCAGTGCGCCGCGCCCGATTGCGCTGTTGATGCGCGGGTACACCACGGTGTTTCGCGCGGTGCCGGAACTGCTGCTGATCCTGCTGCTGTATTACGCAGGCGCCATGGGCCTCAACGCGTTGATGCTGTGGCTGGGTTTTGCCCAGGTCAACATCAGCGGGCCGTTGGTGGCGATCCTGGTATTAGGGCTGGTACAGGGCGCCTATGCGTCAGAGATTTTCCGCGCGGCGATCCTGGCGATTCCCCACGGCCAGATCGAAGCGGCGCGGGCCTTTGGCTTGAGCGGCTTTGGCCTGTTTCGCCGGGTGACCTTGCCGATCATGGCGCCGTATGCGCTGGCGGGGATGTCCAACCTGTGGATCAACTTGATCAAGGACAGTGCCTTGATCAGCGTGGTCGGTACCAATGAGCTGCTGTACACCGCCAAGCAGGCGGCGGGTTCCACCCGTCATTACTTGCTGTTCTACCTCACGGCCGCCGCCTTGTATTACCTGGTGACGCTGGCTTCCAACTACCTGTCCGGACGCCTGGAACGACGTATTCGTCGCTGGATGCCGGTTGTCGAGTGAGGCGCGCATGCCTGAGTGGATAAGTTACTACGCCGGGCTGATCGCCAAGGGCTTGCAGACCACCTTGTCATTGCTGTTGATCAGCGCCGTGCTCGGTTTTGCCCTCGCGGTGCTGGTGGCCCTGGCGCGGTTATCACGGCGCAAATGGCTGGCGCGCGGTGCGCTGGCCTACACCAGTGTGCTGCGCGGTACACCGCTGCTGATCCAGATCTACATTTTCTACTACGGCCTGGGCAGCCTGTTTGCCCAGTTCCCGATGATCCGGGGCAGTTTTTTGTGGCCGTTCCTGCGTGACGGCTACTGGTACATCGTGTTCGCCCTGGTGTTGTCGGTGGGCGCCTACGTCGGTGAAGTGATTCGCGGTGGCCTGCTGGCGGTGCCCAAGGGCGAGATGGAAGCCGCTTCGGCATTTGGCATGACCCCGCGCCAGGCCCTGCTGCGGGTGCGCTTGCCACGGGCGATGCGTCTGCTGTTGCCGACCTTGGCCGGTGAGACGGTGATGCTGCTCAAATCCACCGCGCTGGCATCGACCATCGCCGTGGTCGACCTGCTGGGCGCGGCTAACGTCGTACGTGCGCAGACCTTGCAGATCTATCAACCCTTATTGTTGGTGGCCGGTGTTTACCTGTGCCTGACCTTCCTCATCGAGGGCGTCTACGCCATCGCCGAACGGCGCGGCACGCCGCTGCGCAGGTCGGCGGGATGAAACAGGACCGCGCGCTGCAAGGGATAGCCCTGTGCTCATTGGCCTACGCGTTTCTGGCGTTGCAGGACGCGGTGATCAAATGGCTGGTGGCCGATTATTCGGTGTTCAGCATTCTGTTCTGGCGCAGCCTGGTGGTGGTCGGTGCGTGCGTGATCGCCGGGCGCATGGGCTTGTTGCGTCGGGCGTGGAGCTCGGTGAGCCGCAAGCTGCTGATCATTCGTGGGCTGCTCTCGCTGCTGGCGTGGTTGCTGTATTACACCGCCGCCAAGGACCTGACCCTGGCGGAAATGACCACCTTGTATTTCTCCGCGCCGGTCATGGTCACGCTGCTGGCTGCGCTGATCCTCAAGGAGCGCGCCAGCCGTGGGCAATGGGTGGCGCTGATCATCGGGTTTGTGGGTGTGGTGATCGCCTGTCGCCCCAGCAACATGCTCGATCCAATGCCTATCGCGCTGACCCTGGCGGCCGCGTTGTGCTGGGCGTTCACCTATATCCAGCTGCGCCAGGTCGACCCGGCAACCTCGGTGCTGGAGCAGATGCTGATCACCAATGTGGTGTTCGTGGGTTGTATGGCGCTGACCTTGCCCTGGACCCACACGCCAGCGCCGACCCCCGCCTGGTTGGGGATGCTGGCCGCAGGTCTGGTCGGCGGCATAGGTCAGTTCCTGTTGTTTGCGAGTTTCCGCCGGGCCACGGCGACCTTGCTGGCGCCGTTCGAATACACCGGGTTGATCTGGGCGTTTTTGCTTTCGAGCCTGATCTGGGGCACGTCAATGGATGTGTCGCTGATCATCGGCGCCGTGTTGATCGCGGTCAGCGGCACCCTGGCCATGCTCAGCGCCCGCCACTCGGAATCACAAGATGTGGTCGGCGCCGAATGCTCCGTAACGCAACCCCTGTACCCAGCAACGACAGATGTGCAGCCCGTTGGCGGGGCTGAAAGTACCGGGGTTCAGACACCCCTCGAGCCAGAGCCCGTCGAGCATCGCCGATAGGCCAATGGCGGCCAGGTGGCTGTCGTGGATCAGCAGGTTTTCGCTGCGGGCCAGGTCGTCCAGCAGCTGTTGGATCAGCGCCAGGTAGGCGCGGTAGCTGTTTTCGTGGGACTGGTTTACGTGGGGCGAGTGGCGGATCAGGCTCCAGAACACCACCCACACGCCGAGCAGGTCGGGGTCCATCACCCGTGGCGAAAACGACGCGCTAAGAAACGCGTCCAGGCGCGCAGCGGCGCCTTCGGCCAGCTCGACTTGCGCCCATAACGCGCTGGTCAGCTCATTGGCGAGCTTGTGGTAAGTCTCGGCGATCAATGCGTCGATGCTGCCGAAATGGTGGTTGAGCAAACCCACCGAAACGCCGGCTTCGGCGGCAATGCGGCGCACGGAAATCCCGGCGTGGCCGTCACGGGCCAGGCAGGTAAGGGTCGCGGCAACCAATAAGTCGCGGCGTTCATCGGGGTCGGCGCGGCGCAGTTTGGGAGGGTCGATGGTCACGGGCATGCCTTTGATAAAAGACCAGGGTGCTCAGGTTAATTGAACGTGTGTTCAATCTCTAGCGATTAAATGATCAGAGGAGGGCAAGGCATGGCAAAAGACCTTTCGTGGCAGGTGCCAGGCGATGCCGGCAACACACTGCACATCGGCGCCTGGCGCTTTGAAGGCGACGGCAGTGGCCCCAAGGTGCACCTGCAAGCGGGTGTACACGCCGATGAAATCGCCGGAATGCTGGTGCTGCACCAACTGCTGCCGCGCTTGCAGGCATGCCAGGCCCAGGGCCGCCTGCGCGGCAGTGTGACCGTGGTGCCCCAGGCCAACCCCTTTGGCATTGGCCAGTTTCGCCAGGGCAAATTGCTCGGGCGTTTTCATGAGGCCACCGGGCAGAATTTCAACCGTGCTTTCGATCATTCCCTGGCCATGGAACGCCCGGCGAGCAACCTGGCGCACTGGCAAAAAAGTTTAGTGCAGTTGGCGTCCGACGCCGACCTGGTGCTGGACCTGCATACCGACGATGAGGCCTTGCCGTACCTTTACATTCATCGCAGTTTCTGGCCTGAACAAGGCCTGGCACTGGCGGCCGCGTTGCAGGTCGAGGTGGTGATTGTCTGGGATGAAGGCGGTGACGGCTCTTTTGAAGAAACCATCATCAACCATGGCACGCCGCGCTTGGCCGCGACTGTCGAATTGCGCGGGCAGGCCGATGTCAGCGATGCGCTCGCGCAACAAGACGCCGACGGGCTGTGGGCGTGGCTGTGCATCAATGGCGTGATTGATGAAGTCGCCACGATCAGCGAATGGCAGGGCGAAGTGGTGGACATGGGCTGCATGGAAACCGTCCTCGCGCCCTGTGCCGGCGTGCTGGTGTTTGAAAAAAGCCTGGGTGACCTGGTTGAAGAGGGCGAGCGTTTCGCGCGCATTATAGGCTGCCCTGGCGACCCGTCTTCGGAAGTGTTTTTGCAGGCAGCGCAAACCGGCCGCATGGTGACACGCCACCGTGAGCGCCGGGTGGCCCAGGGGGCGGTGGTGGCCAAATTCACTGGCACACGGTTGTCGGACAGCTACAGCGGCGGTGTGCTGGACCCTTAGATCCCCAGACCTACACATAACCCTTGTGGGCGCGGGCTTGCTCGCGAAAGCGGAGTATCTAGAGAAGGGCGTGTAGACTGACCCACCGCATTCGCGAGCAAACCCGCTCCCACAATTTACCCTCGTAATCGGCAACCAGGTCGCCTTCGATCAATGGATAAGTGGGCTATACCTACAGTTCAGGACCATCGACGATGACTGCCAGGGAGTTCAATGATGAAATCAAGGCTAATGATCAGCACGCTGTGCGTTGCAATCGCAATGCTCGGCTGTGCCAGCAAGGTAACGCAACCGGACGAATATTCAGGTTTTCTCGCGGACTACAGCCACCTCAAAGAGGCGAAGTCGCCTTCAGGGGCCGAGGTGATGCGTTGGGTTGATCCCGAGCTGAGTCTGAATAACTTCACGGCGGTGTTCATCGAACCGACGCAGTTTTACCCCAAGCCCCAAGCTACCGCGAAAATTCCCGACAGCACCCTCAACGGCATCAACACCTATTACAACCAGGCGCTCAAGCGTGAGCTGGCCAAATCGCTGCCGCTGGCCAACGCGCCAGGCCCAGGTGTGATCGTGGTGCGCGCGGCCATTACCGCCGTCAGCAGCAAGACCGAAAGTCTCAAGCCCTACGAGTATGTCCCTGTGGCGCTGGTGGCTGCTGCAGTGAGCACCGGCACCGGCATTCGTGACCAGGAAACCACCCTGGGCACTGAAGCGCAGTTCCTCGACGGTGGCAGCGGCAAAGTAATTGCCCAGGTGGTGCGCAAAGGCACCGGCAAGCCGTTGTCCAACGACTCGCAGGTGATGAAGGCCGATGACGTAAAAAGCGTGATTGACGGCTGGGCGTCGGACTTGCATCAGTCCTTTGTGAAGCTCAAAAAGCCCTGACTACTAACTGTGGCAAGGGCGCAAGCACCCTTGTTGGCCTGATGTCTTCAGGCGCGTGCCCGCCCTTGCGTACGGGCACGCTGCTTTCACCCGAGCGTTATTTAAGCGGGGTCAGTGGCGGCAGCTTCCATTGGCCATTCCCCACCTCAGGCTTGGGCAGGTAAATCCGCAGTACGGCGTAAAACGGACCGGGCGGGGCCGGCAACCAGTTGCTCTGTTCGGCCTTTGGCGGCTCGTGATGCTGCAAGGCCAAGGTCAGGCCACCGTCGGCGTCCAGCTTGAGGTTGGGCAGCATCGCTGAGTTGATCAGGTAGCGCTTCTTGAGGTTGGGCGCCAGCAGCTTGGTTTTGGCGTCGTACATGGTCAGCGACCAGAACGCTTCGGCCGGTGGCAGTTGGTCCTTGGCAAAGTGCACGGTGTAGCTGTGGCGTGCGCCGTTGGCCGGTTTGCCTTCGCTGTCGACGAAGTAGCTCATGTAGATGGCTTCGTCGGTGGAGTTGCCGAAAATCCCCATGTTTGCGCCGGCATAGCGGTACAGGTAGTTGTTTTTCAGGCGGTCACGGCTGCCGAACAGGTCGCTGCTGGTGACTTGGTGAGTGTCGATTTTGTCTTTCTTGAACGCGGCGAACTCAGCGCGGCCATCGGCAATCCCGTCTTCCAGGGCTTTGCGCTGTTCAGCGGTCAGGTCCTTGACCTTGAAGGGCGCGCCGGGGGCGATACCGATCCTGGCAAAGCGCGTCATCAGGTCTTTCTCGCTGTCCTGAGGCGCGGCAAAGGCCAGCATGAAGTTGAGGTAGCGAAACAGCTGCGGGCCTTCGGTCATGGTTGCCATGGGTTTGGGCCATTCGATCTTCGCTACTTTGGCCGGCGCAGGCTGTTTCACGTAGGCACTCAGCGGCTGCACTTTGTAGCCATTCTGGATCTGCTTGACCTTGTTCAAGTCCTTTTCATCAAACAGCTGCGTGCGGTACAGCGCATAGGCAATGTTGCTTTCGCTGTAGATCACGCGATCGACGTCGACAGGTTGCTGACCTTTCCAGTCCGGCCCGGCGATCATGTAGTGGCCACCATTGTTGCCGGTGCTGCGGGTGCCCAGGTAGGCGATGTTCTGGGTGTATAGATCGATCAACTGCACCGAGTAGTAACGGTTGTCTTCAATCTTGGGCAGGGTCAGCACCAACGGCTCTTTGCGCAGGTCCATCCACACGAAAGAGTAGGGTGTGTCCGAGTTCGGGGTGACGAATGCGGTGTCCCTGGGTGTGAACACCTGGGCGGTGTTGCCGATATGATTGAACGGTGCCTTGTAGTTGGCACCGCCTTTATCAACGGCCTGGGTGTAGAGCGTCTTGTACATCTCCACTACCGGGTAGCCATACAGGTAGGCTTCCTTGGCAATGGCCCGGGCTTCAGTCGGGGTCGCCGTGAAATCGGCCCAGGCGCCGGTGCTCATGAGTATCGAGAGGCTCGCCAACAGCAGACGCGTCGGTTTTCCAATCATGTTGTTGCGTCCTTCCTGAGTGCTTTTTAGAGGGCGTGGGATCAAAGCCCAGAGTTTCCTGTTTTATTGGCCGAACGTCACGTTAATCCCTGCAAACAACGTGAACTGAGTGACTCCGTCGGCCTTGCGTGCCACTGTCCATGGCGGTTCGTCAAAAGCGCCAAGGATATGACTGCCGGCTTTCCAGGCCGTGCCCGTGCCCAGTCGATGGGAATGCAGTGGATGTGGGGGTGTTCACGGTTTTGAGCGCCGCAGTTGTGGGCATTGCCTGTGAGGCAGTGCCCTCAAGCGGCAGGCAACATCGATTTGACCTTGTCACGCAGTTGATCAATGGAGAACGGCTTGGCAATTACCTGCATACCTGCGGGTACGTCGATGTTTTCGGCATAGCCGCTGGCGAACAGGATCGGCAGGCTAGGGCGAAGCACGCGTACTTGGGTGGCCAGATCCTTGCCGCTCATGCCTGGCAGGCCCATATCGGTCATCATCAGGTCGATATGCTTGTCGGCATCTTCAGCCAACTTGAGGGCCTCTTCGGCGTCTGCAGCCTCAAACACCGAGAACTCCAACTCTTCGAGTACATCGACGATCAGCATGCGCACGATGGCGTCGTCTTCGACTACAAGGATGGTGGAGGGGGCAGCGCACATAGGGGGAATTCCTGAAAAATGGAAGGGCAGGTGTCTGTCGGTTGTAAGACCGTTCTCTACTGAGTCACGGCCATCTCGGCAAGTTCCATTGGTGGGGCATTGTGAAGGGAAAGGGGGCAAATGTCGCGTGGCATGGAGGCGGTGTGCTGAGCGGGCAATGCGTCAATGACACGCTACAAGCGGGCCATTGACACCAGGGGGGCAAGCGAAAGTCAAAGTGTGGTGTTAAACAGGGCATACGGTTTGTTGTAGGGCACCGTCATAACAAAGTCTCCATCACTGAATTCGCTGATGTGGTACTCCGGCACACCTTTGGTCACAGCCACTGGATCAAGGGTGCCCGCCGTCTTCCCGCTGTTCAAGGAGACTTCCAAGCCTTTTCGCATTGAGGCTTCATTTGGAAAAGTTGCAAGACCGAAGTTTGGATTAAAGAAAAACCATTCCTTCTGGTTGTTTTTATCGAGCGTGACGCCCGCCAGAAGCCCATGGTTCTGGGTGCTGATCTTCAGGAGCGTGGGAGGGCTTGCGGTACTTAAACGCGCAGCAACGTCGGTATACGGCACTTGGCTGACGCGTTGAATACCGTGAAACTGTTCGCGGAGCACCTGATGCATTTCGTTCAGCTCTTTGCGAAAGGCCCGAACCTTGGTGTCGTTAGCATTCCTGGCGGCTTTGAAAAAGTTATTGATGAAGGCGTCCCTGCGGTTGTTAAGAATGGCCAGCGCCATCGTATTCACCAGGGCTGCACACTCACCATTGGACGCCAGGTCAGTTTGGCTGAGATAGAAGTTCTGCGGCATGATGTAGGCCTTGCCACCTTCGGCCAGTACTTCCGCTTCAAACGTCTTGAAGCTCTCAAGACTCTGGATCGCCATGCGCTTTTCTATCTCTTTGGCCAATGTGCCGATGGCTTCGGGATTCCCGGCCTTGCTGACGGCCAAGCTTTTTATCTGCGAGACCCTCATGCTCGAGTGATAGCCCGGGATATCGTCGACAACCCCGGAAAGACCTCGAGCGTAAGCAACTGGGTTGCTTTGTTGCGCTGCCTGTAAGGCTTGCCTGAACTGATCTCCGGTTGCCTGTGGTACGGGAGCCACATAAGTGGCCAGCCAATCTATGAAGTTGTTGTTTATTTCACCATTGGCCGCGACGGTTACAGGTTTGAAATCGGTGAGCCCGGTACCATACGGTTGTTGCGTGCCAGGGTTATAGCTATACCACTTGCCCTTTTGAAACACCGCCGCCTCTTCAACAACCCGCCCTGTACGTTTGAAGGTCCCCGTCGCCACTATGCCGTGGGTATTACTGGCTGCCTTGAGCGCGCTGATAGCATCGGCACCTTTGGACAACAGGTAATTGCCGCCTTTACCCAATAGCTTGAGGCCTCCAACCGCCAAATCACCCAAACCACTCACGGGGTTGAGCAGGCCGAGCGTGGAGGCGCCGATAATCTGGACGGCCTTTAACCCCTTGGCGCCCGTGGAAAGAGCCGAGCCGCCTATCTTGATCAATTTTCCTGCGGTGGCGGCACCGGCACTCAGGAACCCGAAGATATCCAGTGTCAGGTCGAATATTCCATCGCCATAGTTGCCGTTCTGGAAGTTGATGACAGCTGATCTGAAAGGAATCAGATTTAACAGGAAATTACTCAGTGGTTTTGGCCCGCCCTGCAATGTATCCAGGGTGGTCTGGCCGCGCGCCTGTTCTTTTATCGCGGGGTCGTCAAGTTCAAGGTGTTCGGCAAATACTGTGCCTATGCGATGGGAGCGCTCGCTATTGAAGCTATCCAAGGGGCCGTCCTTTACCGGTTGCTCCGTGCTCAGACGACTGTCTGCCCCCTCGAGCTTGACCTGATTGACGGTAAATACCCTGTTGGCAATCATTGGCTTGGGTTGCGTGATCCTGGACAGCGGCACCTCTTCAATCGTGCCGCGGTTCAGGTCGATTTCGTAGGTAGTTATCTGCCCCTCCAGCTCAACCTTGACCAACAGTTCCGGTTGATTTTTATCTGGCGTGCTGCCCCAGAAGCCGGTCGACAGCCTGGATGTGCGCTCATAAAAAAACTCGAGCTTCCCGAAATCGAATTTTTCTCGGTCCTCTACGAGAAGTTGGGAGATCATGTGCTGAACGGTCGTAGCGACCGCGTCCTTTTTATCAGCGATTGCGCGTGCAAATTGCTGATCGAACGCCTCCTGGACGCCAAACCTTGGGTTACTGTTCAAGGCTTCCAATGGGATACGCGGGTCAGTTGACATAAAGGGGCGCAGATTCGGCATGTCCATCATGGCGATGTCCAATAGCGAATGCATGCCGCCCAGCCCGACTTGACCAGGCTCCCCGCGATACGGGTCTGTACCGAGCACCTTCAAGTCGAAAAGCGCTCCGAGGTCGCCAAATCGCTCGATGAGCTTGGTCCGCGCAATACCTTCTCGCGTGGGTAGTGCTTTGTCCAATGTCTGGCTGGCAACCAACCGCTTGCTGACTTGTCTGTTGAATGCATCCTTGAGGGTATTGAGTCGTTCGGGGCTATAGCTGTCCTCTGCATTTGCAACGAATACACCGTTGGCGACTCCCCAATCCACCAGTGCGCGGGTCTGAGCGTGCGCATTCGCAGCCGATGGTGCACATTTTTGTGCATCGCACATGACCTCGGCAAAGGTCATATTGGCGACGGTACCTGGCCGCTCGGCTTCGATAGCCGCGGCCGCAACCGTCAGGTTGAACCACGCCACGCTGCCGATTTTTACACTGTCGGGAATATCTTTAATCAGAAACTGCGGCGCTACCCTGGACAGCAACAGATGGGTAGCGAGTTTGACCGTGCTGGAATTGGCGCGGCCATTTTTCTCAAGATGGCGGCTCAAACACGCCGTAACCTCTGAGGGTCGCTGCCCCCAGTGATCAGGGGCATGCAAAGGCCATTCGGCGATTTTGTTGCGCTCAGGTGCCCTGAGTGACTCCGGGTCGAGCCCCAGGTGAATCGCCGCTAATACGTAGTCGTAGAGGCTGTTGTCCGTGGCCGCGCCCTGCAGGTGGGCCTGCAAAGCCAGGCCGAGTGCTCGGGCCTTAGGCGAGTCGAGCAGCTTTTGCATCGTCACGGTCGGGTCTTGCAAGTCGCTTTGGCTGACCGAACTGCCGCTCAGCAGATAGGTCAGTACGCCATTGCCATGGGGTGGCAACGGCAAACCTGGCAAACCTGTTGTGTCGGATTTGAGGAAGGCGCGAATGCTGTGCTGGTCCGCCTTCGCCATGGGAATTGGCCAGGTGAGAGCGCCACCGAAATCACCCAGGGGGTGCTGTAAGGCCTTTTGCTCCAGTTTCTGCGCGAGTGCCGCCATCTCATCGACCGTGCGCGGCAGTTCAAAACCCAAGTGCGTGATCACTGTCGCCAGGGTTTGCGCTGCCGGCTGCACGTGGGCGTACGCCGAGTCTTTATGGGGCGTCAGACGACTATTGCTCAACCCGAATGAGACATTGTCCGGGGTAACGGGCTTGCCATACGTCCGGGTATCAATGCCGCGCAGTTGCTCGGCCAGGTTGCGCAGGTTCTGCTGGTCTGCCAGTTGTGTGCGCAAGGTGGCGGGGGCAGGTGTTTGACCCGCGCGTGGGGAATCTGAGGCGGTCGTAGTGAACGTGTGTGAAGCGTCTTGCGCAACCGGCGCGGGAGCTTCGACGACAAAGGCGCTGGGGTTGTCTGCCAGTGTGCGGGTAGGGGCGGTTATGCTCATTGGGGGTACCTTGGGGGGCAAAAAAGACGCCTTCCAAAAGATCTTCCGTGTTCGTGAGGCGCTGTCCTGAGTGCCGCAACCCTTCACCTACGTTCCGCCGCATCTGTATGCACGTATGTAAGGGGTCTGATGAAACCGGCCCGAATTGGCGTGTAACTCACTCGCAGCCTGTAGGCCAGCGCTTCAAAACAACGCACAAACATAGCCTTGCCCCCTGATATTCGGGCAAACTCCCCCTTTTTCCGCACTTGGCCAAGGCATGCCCATGACTCCCGCGTCGTCCGTCGATGAAAAGAGCTTCCGTACCCTGTTGAGCCGAAACGTCGCGTTACCCTTGGGCGTCGGCGTGCTCAGCGCGGTGTTTTTCGTCTGCCTGATCACTTATTTGCTGTCGGTTATCCAGTGGGTGGAGCACACCGACCGGGTTATCAATAACCTCAATGAGTCATCCAAGCTGACGGTGGACCTGGAAACCGGCCTGCGTGGCTTTCTGATCACTGGCGACGAGCATTTCCTCGACCCTTACGAAGTGGCCAAGCCCCGCATCATTGGTGACCTGCGCAACCTGCAGGAGCTGGTGGCGGACAACCCACAGCAGGTCGACCGCCTCAAGCGTCTGGAGTCCATGCAATACGAGTGGAACAAGTACGCCCAATCGATGATCGACTTGCAGCGCAGCAGTGGCGATTACCGCGGGGCGGTGCAGGCCGGCCGCGGCAAGAGCCTGACCGACGCGATTCGCAACGAATACACGGATGCGGTGGCGATGGAGCAAGCGTTCCGTGTCACGCGCAATGCCGATGTCACCCGCACCACGATCATCAGCGTGACCTTGTACCTGGCCTTCGTGCTTGGACTGAGCGGTTTTCTGGCCTACATCGGTAGAAAGAATTTAATTGCATTATCAGAGAGTTACAGCGCAAACCTCGCGTCACAACAGAAGATCGCCCGGCGCCTGGAGCAACAAGCCTGGCTGCGTAACGGCCAGACCGAACTGGCCGAACAGGTGCTCGGCCAACTGACGCTGAACATGCTTGGGCGCAATATCCTGCAGTTTTTCGCCCAATACATGGGCTCGGCGGTAGCGGCGCTGTATGTGCGCGAAGAGCACGGCGGCCTCAAGCGCGTGGCCACCTACGGCTTCTCCCGTGAGCAGGAGCAAAAAGAGCAGGCGATCTACAGCGACGAGGGCATCGTCGGGCAGGCCGCCCAGCTTGATCGCCTGATTCGCCTGGATGATGTGCCGGTGGATTACTTCAAGGTCAGTTCCGGCCTGGGCGAAGGTTCGACCCGCAGCGTACTGGTGGTACCGACCAGCGACGATGATCGCGTCAACGGCGTGATCGAACTCGGCTTCCTGCGCCCGTTGGATGATCGTGACGTCGAGCTGCTGGAGCTGATTGCCGGCAATATCGGCACCTCCATCGAAGCGGCGCGCTATCGCCAACGCCTGCAGGAAGTGCTCGCCGAAACCCAGCAGCTCAACGAAGAGCTGCAAGTGCAGCAGGAAGAACTCAAAACCGCCAACGAAGAGCTCGAAGAACAGTCACGTATCCTCAAGGAGTCCCAGGCCCATCTGGAAACCCAGCAGGCTGAGCTTGAGCAGACCAACGAGCAACTGGCCGAACAGACCCAGACCCTGGCCGAACAGCGCGACGCCATGGATCGCAAGAACGTCGAGTTGAACAAGGCTCAACTGGAACTGGAAGACCGTGCCGACGAGCTGCAGCGCTCCAGCAAGTACAAGTCCGAATTCCTCGCCAACATGTCCCACGAGCTGCGCACGCCGCTCAACAGCTCGTTGATTCTGGCCAAATTGCTCGCCGAGAACCCGCAGGAAAACCTCAGCACCGAGCAGGTCAAGTTTGCCGAGTCGATCTATTCGGCGGGCAACGACCTGTTGAACCTGATCAACGATATTCTGGATATTTCCAAGGTCGAAGCCGGCAAGCTGGAAATGCGCCCGGAAAACTCCAGCGTGGCGCGCCTGGTCGATGGCCTGCGCGGGATGTTCGAGCCGCTGGCGGCTGACCGCAAGCTGGGCTTCCAGGTGGACATTCAAGCGGATGCGCCGCCGATGCTGTTCACCGACCGCCAGCGCCTGGAGCAGATCCTCAAGAACCTGCTGTCCAACGCGGTCAAGTTTACCGAGCAGGGTGATGTCAGCCTGTCGGTATCCCGTGCACTAGGGGAGGGCGTAGCCTTTACCGTGCGCGACTCGGGCATTGGCATCGCGCCAGACCAGCAGGAAAGTATCTTCGAAGCCTTCCGCCAGGCCGATGGCACCACCAACCGCCGTTACGGCGGCACCGGGCTGGGCCTGTCGATCTCCCGTGATCTGGCGACCTTGCTCGGCGGCTATATCAGCGTGACCAGCGAACCGGGCAAGGGCAGCGTATTCACCCTGGTACTGCCGGAGCAATATGTAGAGCGCGAGGAAGGTGCCGCGCCGATCGAGCCGCCGCGCCAAGTGGTGGCGGCACCTGCACCCAAGCCCATCGCGATCTCGCCGCTGCCGGTGGCCGATGCCAAGCAGATTCCGCGCTTTGCCGACGACCGCGACAAGGCACCGTTCGCTACCCGCTGCATCCTGGTGGTGGAAGATGAACCCAATTTCGCCCGCATCCTTTACGACCTGGCCCACGAACTGGGCTACAACTGCCTGGTCGCCCACGGCGCAGACGAAGGCTACAGTCTGGCCGAGGAGTACATCCCGGACGCGATTCTGCTGGACATGCGCCTGCCCGACCATTCCGGGCTGACCGTGTTGCAACGCCTCAAGGAGCACGCCAATACCCGCCACATTCCCGTGCATGTGATCTCCGTTGAAGACCGCGTCGAAGCCGCCATGCACATGGGCGCCATCGGTTATGCGGTGAAGCCGACCACCCGCGAAGAGCTCAAGGACGTGTTTGCGCGCCTGGAAGCCAAGCTGACCCAGAAGGTCAAGCGCGTGTTGCTGGTGGAGGACGATGACCTGCAGCGCGACAGCATTGCCCGCCTGATCGGCGACGATGACATCGAAATCACCGACGTCGGCTACGCGCAGGCCGCCTTGGACCTGCTGCGCACTAACGTCTACGACTGTATGATCATCGACCTCAAGCTGCCGGACATGCTCGGCAATGAGCTGCTCAAGCGCATGGCCACCGAGGATATCTGCTCGTTCCCGCCGGTGATCGTGTACACCGGGCGTAACCTGACCCGCGATGAAGAAGCCGAGCTGCGCAAGTATTCGCGCTCGATCATCATCAAAGGCGCGCGCTCACCTGAACGCTTGCTGGACGAAGTGACACTGTTTCTGCACAAAGTCGAATCCCAGCTGTCCCATGACCGCCAGAAGATGCTCAAGACCGCCCGCAGCCGCGACAAGGTCTTCGAGGGGCGCAAGATCCTGCTGGTCGACGACGATGTGCGCAACATCTTCGCCCTGACCAGTGCCCTGGAGCACAAAGGCGCGGTGGTGGTGATCGGGCGTAACGGTCATGAAGCCATCGACAAACTCAATGAAGTCGAGGACATCGACCTGGTGCTGATGGACGTAATGATGCCGGAGATGGACGGTTACGAGGCGACTGCCTTGATCCGCCAGGACCCACGCTGGAAGAAACTGCCGATTATTGCAGTGACGGCCAAAGCCATGAAGGACGATCAGGAACGCTGCCTCGCGGCGGGCTCCAACGATTACCTGGCCAAGCCGATTGACCTGGACCGGCTGTTCTCGCTGATTCGCGTATGGCTGCCAAAGATGGAACGCATTTAAGTGGAGCAAGTTTTCTTGGAAAAAAGCAGCGACATTGAGCTGCGCCTGCTGATTGAGGCGATTTACCTCAAGTACAGCTACGACTTTCGCGACTATTCCGGCGCGTCCGTCAAGCGCCGCGTGGCCCACGCACTGCGCCAGTTCGATTGCGCGACCATTTCTGCGCTGCAGGAGCGGGTGTTGCATGATCCGACGGCGTTCATGCAGTTGCTGCAGTTTCTGACGATCCCGGTGAGCGAGATGTTTCGCGACCCGTCGCACTTTCTGGCGATTCGCCGGGAAGTGGTGCCGCTGCTCAAGACCTACCCCTCGATCAAAATCTGGATCGCCGGGTGCAGCACGGGCGAGGAGGTGTACTCCATGGCGATCCTGCTGCGCGAAGAGGGTTTGCTGGAGCGCACCATCATTTACGCCACGGACATCAACCCGGCGTCCCTGGACAAAGCCAAGCAAGGGATTTTCTCCCTGGAGAACGTGCGTGCGTACACTGCCAATTATCAGCAGGCGGGCGGCCAACGTTCATTTGCCGACTACTACACAGCGGCTTACGATTACGCGATCTTCGACAAGACGCTGCGCGAGAACGTGACCTTTGCCGATCACAGCCTGGCAACCGATAGCGTCTTCTCAGAAACTCAGTTAATTTCATGTCGCAACGTACTGATTTATTTCAATAAAAAGCTTCAGGATCGAGCGTTTGGGTTGTTTCATGAATCGCTGTGCCATCGCGGCTTCCTGGTGCTGGGCAGTAAGGAAACCCTGGATTTCTCCGCCTACAGCAAGCAATTCGAACCCTTGGTCAAACAGGAACGGATCTACCGAAAATCATGAGCGAGGCCGCAACTAACCCGCCACGCGGGATTGAAGCCATCGTCGTCGGCGCCTCCGCCGGCGGTGTTGAGGCGTTGCTGACGATTTTTGGTACGTTGCCTGACACCTTCAGTTTGCCGATTATTGCCGTGTTGCACCTGCCGGATGAGCGCCGCAGCCAGCTGGCCGAAGTCTTTGCGCGGCGCCTGAGCATTCCGGTGCAAGAAGCACGCGACAAGGAAACGATTACGCCAGGCACCCTGTATTTCGCCGGCCCCGGCTATCACCTGTCGGTAGAAAGCGACCGTAGCCTGTCGATGAGCCAGGAAGACCGCGTGCACCATTCGCGGCCGGCCATCGATTACCTCTTCGCCTCGGCTGCCGACACCTACGGCAACAGCCTGCTGGCGATTCTGCTGACCGGCGCCAACCAGGATGGCGCGCGTGGCCTTGCCCACGTCAAAGACTCGGGTGGCACCACCATCGTCCAAGAGCCCACAGAAGCACGTATCGCCGTGATGCCCTTGGCGGCGCTGGCCTTGCACACACCTGATCATATTCTCACCTTGAGCCGGATTGGCTCACTGCTGGCTTCCCTGGAATCTTCCCCATGTTAAGTACTGTCCAGGCCAAACTGCTGATCGTCGACGATCTGCCGGAAAACCTGCTGGCCCTTGAGGCGCTGATCAAGCGCGAAGATCGGCAGGTTTTCAAGGCCTTGAGCGCTGACGAGGCCTTGTCACTGTTGCTGGAGCATGAGTTCGCCATGGCGATTCTCGATGTGCAGATGCCCGGCATGAACGGTTTCGAGCTGGCCGAACTGATGCGCGGCACCGAAAAGACCAAGAACATCCCGATTGTGTTCGTCAGCGCCGCCGGCCGCGAACTCAACTATGCCTTCAAAGGCTATGAAAGCGGTGCGGTGGATTTTTTGCACAAGCCGCTGGATATCCATGCGGTGAAAAGCAAGGTCAATGTGTTCGTCGACCTGTACCGCCAGAGCAAGGCCATGAAACAGCAGGTCGAAGCCCTGGAGCGCAGCCGCCGCGAGCAGGAGCTGCTGCTGACGCGCCTGCAGGCCACCCAGGCAGAGCTTGAACAGGCCGTGCGCATGCGTGACGACTTCATGTCGATCGTCGCTCACGAAGTGCGCACACCGCTTAACGGGCTGATTCTGGAAACGCAGCTGCGCAAGATGCACCTGGCTCGGGATAACGCCGCCGCGTTTACCCTGGACAAGATGCACGCCATGGTTGACCGCGACGAGCGTCAGATCCAGAGCCTTATCCGTCTGATCGAGGACATGCTCGACGTGTCGCGCATCCGCACCGGCAAATTGTCGATTCGTCCGGCGCGCTTCGACCTGGCGCAACTGGTGCGCAACCTGGTGAAAAACTTCGCCCCGCAAGTGGCATCCGCCGGTTCTTCGATGCACCTGGTTGCCGATGAACCTGTGGAGGGCAATTGGGATGAGTTCCGTATTGAGCAAGTGGTCACCAACCTGCTCACCAACGCTTTGCGTTACGGTGCCAAAAGCCCAGTGGATGTGCGTGTGTACACCGAGCACGGTGAGGCGCGCGTCGAGGTGCGTGACCGTGGCATCGGCATCAGCGCAGACAACCAGAAGCGCATTTTCCAGCAATTCGAACGCGTTTCGGCCAGCCATGTAGCGGCAGGCCTGGGCTTGGGGCTGTTTATTTCCGAGCAGATCGTGACGGCCCATGGCGGCACCATCGAGGTGGAAAGCCAGATAGGCGAGGGCGCGTTGTTCAGGGTGTGCCTGCCACTTGGCGAGCCGCAATGAAATCAATCGTCGCCTCGACGCAACCTCTGCGTGACCCCATGGTCGTACTTGCAGCAACTGACCGGACAAAGGCTTCCCATGAGTGAAGATGCACAAGATGTCGTACTGATCGTCGAAGACGACGAATCCATTATGTTTGTGCTGGGTGAATACCTGGCAGGCCTGGGCTACCGGGTGCTGAAGGCGATCGATGGGGAGCAGGCCTTCGAGATTCTGGCGACCAAGCCGCACCTGGACCTGATGGTCACGGATTACCGCCTGCCGGGCGGGATTTCCGGGGTGCAGATCGCTGAGCCTGCGATCAAGCTGCGACCTGAATTGAAAGTGATCTTTATCAGCGGTTACCCGCAAGAAATACTCGACTGCAACAGCCCGATCACGCGCAACGCGCCAATCCTGGCCAAGCCGTTTGATCTGGACACCTTGCAAGAGCATATCCAGCGCCTGCTGGCCTGAAGCAATAGGGCTGCCTCGCAGCAGCCCTATTGCTTGATCATCTCACGCACCTTGGCCGTCAGCAGGTCGAAGGTGAACGGCTTGGTGATCAGTTGCATCCCTGGGTCCAGGAACCCGCCGCGCACCGCCGCATGCTCGGCGTAGCCAGTGATAAACAATACCTTGAGCTCCGGGCGCAATTGCCGCCCGATTTCTGCCAGCTGTCGCCCGTTCATGCCGGGCAAGCCCACATCACTGATCAACAGGTCAATGCGTTGGTCGGATTCGATGATCGGCACGGCGGTATTGGCATCGCCAGCCTCGACAAAGGCATAGCCCAATTCCTTGAGCACTGCGCTGACCAGCACGCGTACGGCGGCGTCGTCTTCGACGATCAATACTGTCTCACCGGCATTGGCGAATGGCAGCAGTGCCGGGTTGGTGACGGCGTCCGCGACGCGCTCACCGATAAAACGCGGCAGGAACAGGCTGACTGTCGTGCCCTTGCCGACTTCACTATGGATGGTGACATGGCCATGGGATTGGCGGGCAAAGCCGTAGATCATCGACAAGCCGAGGCCGGTGCCCTGGCCGATTGGCTTGGTCGTGAAGAACGGGTCGAAGACGCGACCCAACAGACTTTCGGGAATACCACAGCCGGTGTCGCTGACGCTCAGTTCCACGTAATCGCCTGGCAGCAAGGTGCCATAGGCGGCCGTGAACACATTGTCGAGGTGGCGGTTGGTGGTCTCAACGGTCAGGCTACCGCCGCTGGGCATGGCATCGCGCGCATTGATCACCAGGTTGAGCAGGGCGCTTTCCAGCTGATTGGGGTCGGCCTCGGCGGTCCAGAGTTCATCGGTCAGACGCATGTCCAAGGCGATGCTTTCATTGATACTGCGTTGCAGCAGTTCACCCATGGAACTGACCAACTGGTTGATCTCTACGGGTTTGGGGTCCAGCGACTGGCGCCGTGAAAACGCCAGCAAGCGGTGGGTCAGGCCGGCAGCGCGGTTGGCCGAGGTCACGCCCAAGTCGATCAAGCTGTCCAGGTCGTCCAACTTGCCGCGGGCCACCCGCCTGCGCAGCAGCTCCAGGCTGCCGATAATGCCGGTGAGCATGTTGTTGAAGTCATGGGCGATACCGCCGGTCAACTGGCCGACGGCCTCCATTTTCTGTGACTGGCGCAGCGCATCTTCGTTGTTGCGCAGTTGCGCCGTGCGCTCTTCAACCTGCTGCTCAAGGGTTTCCAGGGTGCGTTGCAGGCGCAACTCGCTCTCGCTCAAGTCGATCAGGCGGTCACGCGCTTCGTATTGCCGGCGCCGGCCGCGCAGGGCCGCGCTCACCAGACTGATCAGGGTTACTGGATGGAAAGGGCGCTCCAGGAAGGTCACGTTGCCCAGCAGGCCACTCAGGTGGGATGAGCCGTTCTGTTCACGGCCGCCATGGTGGGTCATCAGCACGATGGGCAAATCGGACCAGGCCGGCTGCTCATGCAGGTAATGCAGCAGGGGCTCCAGATCGACACCGCGCAGGGCTTCAGCGGCAATCACCAACATACCGACGCCTTGCCCAAGTGCTTCGCAGAGTTCAGTCAGGTTCCCGGCAACCATGCCGGTGTAGCCGGCTTCCTTGAGCATCATCAGCGCCAGGGAGCCGTCACGGCCCAGTGGCGCGAGAATAATTGCGCGCTCGGAGAGGGGAGAAAGGCCGGTCACACGCCCTCTTCCTTGAGCAGTGGGGAACCGGCGCCCATATAAGTCGGGATACCGCGCAGTACGCCCTGGAAGTTGTCGAGCGGCTCGCCCACTGTCAAACCACTGCCGCCGATACGGTATTCACGAATGGTGGACTCGTGGCTGCCGGTACGTTTCTTGATGATCGAAATGGCCCGGCGAACCTTGCCGAGTGCTTCGAAATAACGCAACAGGATCACGGTATCAGCCAGGTAAGTAATATCGACGGGGGCCTGCATGTCGCCTACCAACCCATGTTGGGCCACCGTCATGAACGTCGCCGCGCCGCGACGGTTCAGGTACAGCAGCAACTCATGCATATGCAGGATCAGAGAGTTTTCCTCAGGCATCGCCGCCTGGTAGCCGTTGATACTGTCGATGACCACGGTTTTGATCCCGCGTTCATCGACGCAACGCCTGACTCGGTGGGAGAATTCGCCAGGTGACAGCTCTGCCGCATCCACCTGCTCGATCAGCAGGTTGCCGGTGTCTTGCAGCGCAGCGAGGTCGATACCCATATTTTTCATGCGTTCGAACAACAGGCCCAGCTCTTCATCGAAAATAAACAGCGCAGCTTTTTCGCCACGCGACACTGCGGCGGCGGCAAATATCATCGAGATCAAGGATTTGCCGGTTCCGGCCGGGCCGAGGATAAGCGTGCTGGAGCCGGTTTCTACGCCGCCGCCCATCAAGGCGTCCATTTCACGGATGCCACTGCTCAAAGTCTGACGCACGTAACCACCACGATGCTCGGCGGCCACCAGGCGCGGGAACACGTGGATGCCGTCTTGCATGATGGTGAAGTCGTGAAAGCCACCACGGTATTTCTGGCCACGGTACTTCACCACGCGGATGCGGCGGCGTTCAGCGCCGTAGGTGGGCGTCAACTCTTCCAGGCGAATCACGCCGTGGGCCACGCTGTGCACGGTTTTATCCAGGGATTCGGTGGTCAGGTCGTCAAGCAGCAGTACGGTGGCGTCGTAGCGCACAAAGTAGTGTTTGATCGCCAGGATCTGGCGGCGATAGCGCAGCGAGCTTTGCGCCAGCAGGCGGATTTCCGAAAGGCTGTCGACCACCACGCGAGTGGGCTTGATCCGTTCCACCACTTCAAAAATCTGCCGGGTTGCCTCACCCAGCTCCAGGTCGGAGGAATACAGCAGGCTTTGCTGGTGCTCGGCGTTGAGCAGGCTTTCTGGCGGGGTTAGCTCGAAGATGTGAATGTTGTCGTCCAGGTCCCAGCCGTGGGACTTGGCGCCCTGACGCAACTCGCGTTCGGTTTCTGACAGGGTGATGTACAAGGATCGCTCACCGTTTTTCGCGCCGGCTTGCAGAAAGTGCAGCGCTACGGTGGTTTTCCCGGTGCCGGGTTCGCCTTCCAGCAGGAACAGGTGGCTGCGTGATAGCCCCCCGGAAAGAATGTCATCAAGACCTTCGATGCCGGTGGCCGCCTTTTCACTGAACAGCTCTTTGGATGTAGACAAGAAGTGCCCTCGGGTCACGTACAAGTAAAGGGAGGCGCGTCGGCTTGGACGCGCCATATTTACTTGACCGTAGCGGGTTGTGGCGGTTCAACCTGTCGTATAAATCGTGGTGGATTTGTGACCTGCGCCAAAGCGCTGCTTTTGTGTGGGAGCTGGCTTGCCTGCGATAGCATCACCTCGGTTTATCTGTCAGACCGAGGTGTCTGCATCGCAGGCAAGCCAGCTCCCACATAGCGCGCGAAACTAAAGCCCTTGCTGCAATGCCGGATCATCCGGATTCTGCTGCTCCAGCTGCGCCAGTAGCACCTGCACATTCTGCAACTGCCCGGTTTCCTTCCAATAGCTGACCAGCAACACACGCGCCTTGCGATTGGCGGGGTGGCGCTGGACGATTTCTTCCAGCTGACGCTGGGCGGCGTCCACCTCTTCCTGGTCGTGCAGCGTGGTGGCGAGGTCGAAGCGGTAATCCTGATTGTCAGGCTCAAGCTCCACGGCTTTGGACAGGCCAAGCAACGCGTATGGCCGCTCCCCATGGTGCAACAGCCACATGCCCAGGGCGTGTTGCAGGTAGGCCGACTCCGGATGTGCCGCCAATTGCCGCGCCAGCAACTGGCGGGACTCATCGGTCTTGCCCTGCTTATCGAGCAATTCGATTTGTGCGACCACAGCTTGCAGGTTGTCCGGTTGCAGGCGCATGGCCTGCTCCAGTGCATGTTGCGCGTCCGGCAGCAGGGCGCTGTGGATGTACAAGCGCGCGAGCTGAATCCAGCCTTCGGCGGTTTCGGGCTCAGCCTTGAGCTTTTTCACAAACTCATCGAGCACTTGCTGCAAAGGCCCGAAATACAGGCCCAGGGTATCCGGCGACAGGCCGAGCAGGGCGTTGGCGGCGGCAAAACGCACGGCTTGTTCAGGATCGTCCAGTGCCGGGCCAAGCAGTAAGGTGCGTTGGCCGCTGGGCACCAGGCCAACAATACTGTGAATCGCCGCTTCACGAACCAACGGCGACTCATCAGCCAGGTCTTTATCCGCCAGCTTCAACGCCTGAGGGCTTGGGTAATTGGGCAGTTCGGCGTGCAATGCGGCGCGACGTTCAGGCGACAAGTCCGGGCGGCCCAGCTGTTGATACAGCACACGGGCGGCGCCGGGTTCGCCGTTACGTGCTTGCTTCAACGCCTTGGCGTAACCATGGGCGATCGCCGGCGGCACGGCCACCGGAGTGGAGCGGGAGAAAAACCAGGTGACCAGGACAAGCAACAACAGGGCGCACAGGCCGACGATGGAGTAACGGCGTGACTTTGACATGCAGGCGTCCAAAAGCTGGGGGCAGCTAATCGCAAAGCCTCAAGCTTCGGTCAGACCACGACGAGTGTCAAACCCGTATCAGCCGAGCACGTATTCCACTGGTTCCAGGGCAGGAGGCAGATTGATCTCGCCCAGGGCGGCGAGAATCTCGCGCTCCAGGGTGCGCACTATCGCATTGCAGGGCAGATCGTTTTCATCGAAACCGAACGGGTCTTCCAGATCATCACCGATTTCATCCAAACCGAAGAACGTGTAGCTGACGATGGCGGTGAACACCGGCGTCAACCAGCCCAGCGGTTCGGCCATGGCGAACGGCAGCAAAATGCAGAACAGGTAGATGGTGCGGTGCAATAGCAGCGTGTAAGGGAAGGGCAGTGGCGTGCTTTTGATCCGCTCGCAGGCGGCCTGCACCAGGCTGAGGCTGACCAGCCGGGTTTCCAGCTGGGTGTAGCGCCATTCACTGATCACACCCTGTTCGGCCAGCCGCGAAAAGCGCGCGCCCAGTTGTTGCAGCACGTTGTCGGGAAGATTGGGATGCGCCCGGTCAACAGTTATCCAGGGTGTGATAACGCGGGCCTCGTCTTCATGGCGCAGGTGCGCGACCAGGCCGTGGGCAAACCCGCACACCCCACGCAGCAGGCTGGCGCGCTCGGGTGAGTTGCCCAGCACTTGGGTTTCGCGGATCAGCGAGCGCACCTCAATGATCATCTGCCCCAGCTGCTTGCGGCCTTCCCACCAACGGTCGTAGCAGGCGTTGTTGCGAAAGCTCATGAAGATCGACAACGACAACCCGAGCAAGGTGAACGGCGTGGCATTGACCTTGGAGAAGTAGGCCGGGTGCAGGGTCTCCACCAGCACGATCACTGAAGCCAGCAACGTGACCATCAGGCTGCGCAAGGCAATGCGCTTGGCAATCGAACCTTTAAGGGAAAACAGGATACCCATTAGGTTGGGTTTGGGGCGGACGATCATCGGGACACGGCTTCTTTGGCGGCGCAGGCCTGGAGATTAGGAGTTTGCGCCCAGAGCGTCCAATCACTGCGGCTGACCGGCTGATAAGCCGGATCAATGATTGGCCAAACCAGTCAGCCAAGTTGAAGGCTTTGACCATTGCCGCCAAAGCGCTCTAGAGCGACTATTTCAGCGATTCTCGTCGTGAAAAATGTCCTGAAAATAAAAACACACAAGGATTTGGAACCATGCGTGAGTATTTGGCTGCCACCACTGCCTTCGACTACCAGCACACCGTCAACGCCGCCCTGTCCGGCAACCTGCAAGCCCTGAATGCCTGTGTGGAGTGTTGCGATCGCCACGCGCTGCCGGGGCGCATTGCGTTGTTTTGGGAAGGTAAGGATGGGCGCAGCGCCAGTGTGACCTTCACCCAATTGCAGGACCAGGCGGCGCGCTTTGCCAATTTCCTCCTGGCCCAAGGCGTGCAACAGGGTGACAAGGTGGCGGGGCTGCTGCCACGCACGGCAGAGTTATTGGTGGTGGTGTTCGCCACCTGGCGTATCGGCGCGGTGTATCAGCCGCTGTTTACCGCCTTCGGACCCAAGGCCATCGAGCATCGGCTGAACAGCTCCGGCGCCGTACTGGTGGTCACGGATGCGGTCAACCGCCCCAAGCTGGCTGAAGTCGAAGGCTGCCCGACCATCGTCACGGTGGCCGGGGACAAGGGCGAAGGCATCGTGCGCGGCGACTACAGCTTCTGGGCTGAACTGCCGAACTATTCGAATACCTGCGAACCGGTGCTGCTGGGCGCAGAAGCCCCGTTCCTGCTGATGTTCACCTCGGGCACCACCGGCCCGTCAAAAGCCCTGTCGGTGCCGCTCAAGGCCATTGTCGCCTTCCAGAGCTACACCCGCGACGCGGTGGATTTGCGCCCCGAAGACGCGTTTTGGAATGTCGCCGACCCGGGCTGGGCCTATGGCATCTATTTTGGCGTGACCGGGCCGTTGTCCATGGGCCACCCGATTACGTTCTACGATGGGCCGTTCACCCTGGAAAGCACCTGCCGGGTGATCAATAAATATGGGATTACCAACCTCACCGGTTCGCCCACCGCTTACCGCCTGCTGATTGCCGGTGGCGAACAGTTCGCGCGCGCTATCAAGGGCAAGCTGCGTATCGTCAGCAGCGCCGGCGAGCCGCTGAACCCGGAAGTGATCCGCTGGTTTGCCGACAACCTGGGCGTGACCATTCATGACCATTACGGCCAGACCGAACTGGGCATGGTGCTGTGCAACCACCACGGCCTGGAACACCCCGTGCACGTCGGCTCGGCAGGCTTTGCCTCACCGGGCCACCGCATTGTGGTGCTCGATGATCAGAACCAGGAATTGCCGGCAGGCCAGCCCGGTATTCTCGCCATCGACCGTGAACAGTCGCCGATGTGCTGGTTCGCCGGCTACGACGGCGTAAAGACCAAGGCGTTTGTCGGCAAGTACTACCTCAGTGGCGACACCGTGGAGCTCAACCCGGACGGCAGCATCAGCTTTGTCGGGCGCAGTGACGATGTGATCACCACATCCGGCTACCGCGTAGGGCCATTCGATGTCGAAAGCGCACTGGTCGAGCACCCGGCCGTGATCGAAGCCGCTGTGGTCGGCAAACCCTGCCCGGAGCGCACCGAGCTGGTCAAAGCCTTTGTGGTGATCAACGAACAGTACCGCGCTACGCCCGAGCTGGCCGAGGAGCTGCGTCTGCACGTGCGCAAGCGTTTGGCGGCCCACGCCTACCCACGGGAAATCGAATTTGTCAGCGACTTGCCCAAGACCCCTAGCGGCAAGCTGCAACGTTTTATTTTGCGTAATCAGGAAATTGCGAAGGCACAGGCCATCGCCTGATCCACTTTTAAGGAAACAATGATGCAGATTGAAAACAAGGTATTCCTGGTCAGCGGCGGTGCTTCGGGCCTCGGCGCGGCCACCGCTGAGATGTTGATTGCCGCTGGTGCCAAGGTGATGCTGGTCGACCTGAACGCCGACGCTGTGGCGGCCAAAGCCAAGCAACTGGGCGATAACGCCCGCAGCGCTGTGGCCGATATCAGCCAGGAAGCCGCCGCCGAAGCGGCCGTACACGCCGCCGTTGCAGCCTTTGGCGGCCTGCACGGCCTGGTGAACTGCGCCGGGGTGGTACGCGGCGAAAAAATCCTCGGCAAAAATGGCCCACACGCCTTGGCCAGCTTTGCCCAGGTGATCAACGTCAACCTGATCGGCAGCTTCAACCTGTTGCGCCTGGCGGCTGCCGCCATCGCTGAAACCGCGGCGAACGCCGACGGTGAGCGCGGCGTGATCATCAACACCGCGTCGGTAGCCGCCTTTGACGGGCAGATAGGCCAGGCGGCGTATGCCGCCTCCAAAGGCGCCATCGCCAGCCTGACCTTGCCCGCTGCCCGCGAACTGGCGCGCTTTGGCATCCGCGTGATGACTATTGCCCCGGGCATTTTCGAAACGCCGATGATGGCCGGCATGACCCCCGAAGTGCGCGATTCCCTGGCCGCGGGTGTGCCATTCCCGCCACGCCTGGGCAAACCGTCCGAGTACGCCGCGCTGGTACGCCACATCATTGAAAACAGCATGCTCAATGGCGAGGTGATCCGTCTCGACGGCGCCTTGCGTATGGCAGCCAAGTAAGGAGAACACCCCATGAACGATCCGATTGTTATTGTCAGCGCCGTGCGCACACCCATGGGCGGCTTCCAGGGCGACCTCAAGGGCCTGACCGCGCCGCAACTGGGCGCTGCCGCGATCCGCGCCGCCGTCGAACGCGCCGGGATTGCCCCGGATGCCGTGGACGAAGTGCTGTTCGGCTGCGTGCTGCCCGCGGGCCTGGGCCAGGCGCCTGCGCGTCAAGCGGCGCTGGGCGCCGGGCTGGACAAGGCCACGCGCTGCACCACCTTGAACAAGATGTGCGGCTCGGGCATGGAAGCGACCATCCTCGCCCACGACTCGCTGCTGGCCGGCAGTGTCGACGTGGTGGTCGCCGGCGGCATGGAAAGCATGTCCAACGCGCCGTACCTGCTCGACCGCGCGCGCAGCGGCTACCGCATGGGCCACGGCAAGGTGCTTGACCATATGTTCCTCGACGGCCTCGAAGACGCCTACGACAAGGGCCGCCTGATGGGCACCTTTGCCGAAGACTGCGCCGAGCACAATGGCTTCACCCGTGAAGCCCAGGACGCCTTCGCCATTGCCTCGCTGACCCGCGCGCAAGAGGCCATCACCCATGGCAGCTTTGCTGCTGAGATCGTCCCGGTGCAGGTCACCGTCGGCAAAGAGCAAAAGACCATCCTGCATGACGAGCAACCGCCCAAGGCCAAGCTGGACAAGATCGCCAGCCTGAAACCGGCGTTCCGCGAGGGCGGTACGGTGACGGCGGCCAACTCCAGCTCGATTTCCGATGGTGCGGCGGCGTTGCTGTTGATGCGCCAGTCCGAGGCGCAACAGCGTGGCCTCAAGCCCTTGGCGGTGATCCACGGGCATGCGGCCTTTGCCGACGAGCCGGGGCTGTTCCCGGTGGCGCCCGTGGGTGCGATTCGCAAGCTCATGAGCAAGACCGGCTGGAACCTGGGCGACGTTGACCTGTTTGAAATCAACGAAGCTTTCGCGGTGGTCAGCCTGGTGACCATGAGCAAGCTGGAAATCCCCCACAGCAAGGTCAATATTCACGGCGGCGCCTGTGCCTTGGGGCATCCAATTGGTGCTTCCGGTGCGCGCATCCTGGTGACGTTGCTCTCGGCCCTGCGCCAGAAAGGCCTCAAGCGCGGGGTTGCCGCCATTTGTATCGGCGGCGGTGAAGCCACGGCCATGGCCGTCGAATGCCTGTATTAAGGACTCAACATGCTGCCCAATGACGAACAACTGCAAATCAGCGAAGCGGCCCGGCAATTTGCCCAGGAACGCCTGAAACCCTTCGCCGCCGAGTGGGACCGCGAGCACCGTTTCCCCAAGGAAGCCATTGGCGAAATGGCCGAGCTGGGCTTTTTCGGCATGCTGGTACCGGAACAGTGGGGTGGTTGCGACACGGGCTACCTGGCCTACGCCATGGCCCTGGAAGAAATTGCCGCCGGCGATGGCGCGTGCTCGACCATCATGAGTGTGCACAACTCGGTGGGTTGCGTGCCGATCCTCAAATTCGGTAACGAGCAGCAGAAACAGCAGTTCCTCACGCCGCTGGCCAGTGGCGCCATGCTCGGTGCCTTTGCGTTGACCGAGCCGCAGGCAGGCTCCGATGCCAGCAGCCTGAAAACCCGCGCACGCCTTGAGGGCGACCATTACGTGCTCAATGGCTGCAAACAGTTCATTACCTCCGGGCAGAACGCCGGGATCGTGATTGTGTTTGCCGTCACCGACCCGGCCGCAGGCAAGCGTGGGATCAGCGCGTTTATCGTGCCGACCGACTCGCCGGGCTACACGGTGGCGCGGGTTGAAGACAAACTCGGCCAACATGCGTCCGACACCTGCCAGATCCTCTTCGAAGACGTAAAAGTGCCAGTCGCCAACCGTTTGGGCGAGGAGGGCGAAGGCTACAGGATCGCCCTGGCCAACCTCGAAGGCGGCCGCGTCGGCATCGCCTCGCAATCGGTGGGCATGGCCCGCGCCGCCTTCGAAGCCGCGCGTGACTATGCCCGTGAGCGCGAAAGCTTTGGCAAGGCGTTGATCGAACACCAGGCGGTGGCCTTCCGTCTGGCCGACATGGCCACGCAAATCGCGGTGGCCAGGCAGATGGTGCATTACGCCGCAGCCCTGCGTGACAGCGGCAAGCCGGCCTTGGTCGAGGCGTCGATGGCCAAGCTGTTTGCTTCGGAAATGGCCGAAAAAGTCTGCTCGGCCGCCTTGCAAACCCTGGGCGGTTACGGTTACCTGAGCGACTTCCCATTGGAGCGGATCTACCGCGATGTGCGGGTCTGCCAGATTTACGAAGGCACCAGCGATATTCAGCGCATGGTCATCTCACGCAACCTTTAAGGAGCCGATACATGAGTTACGAAACCCTTTTGCTCGAAGTCCAGGGCCGCGTCGGGCTGATTACCCTCAATCGCCCGCAAGCCCTGAACGCCTTGAACGCCCAGTTGGTGAGCGAGTTGAACCAGGCACTGGACGGCCTGGAAGCCGACCCGCAGATCGGCTGCATCGTGCTGACCGGCTCGAAAAAAGCCTTCGCCGCCGGCGCCGACATCAAAGAGATGGCCGAGCTGACCTACCCGCAGATCTACCTCGACGACCTGTTCAGCGACAGCGACCGCGTCGCCAACCGCCGCAAGCCGATCATTGCTGCGGTCAACGGTTTCGCCCTGGGCGGCGGCTGTGAACTGGCCTTGATGTGCGACTTTATCCTGGCCGGTGACGGCGCCAGGTTCGGCCAGCCGGAAATCAACCTCGGCGTACTGCCGGGCATGGGCGGCACCCAACGGCTGACCCGCGCCGTGGGCAAGGCCAAGGCCATGGAAATGTGCCTGACCGGGCGCTTTATTGATGCCGTTGAAGCTGAGCGCTGCGGGATTGTGGCGCGCATTGTGCCGGCCGATGACCTGCTTGAAGAAGCGCTGAAAACCGCGACCTTGATTGCCGGCAAGTCCGTGCCGATCAGCATGATGGTCAAGGAAAGCGTGAACCGTGCGTTTGAGGTGAGCCTGTCTGAAGGCGTGCGCTTTGAGCGGCGGGTGTTCCATGCCGCGTTTGCCACCCAGGACCAGAAGGAAGGCATGGCGGCGTTTGTGGCCAAGCGCGCGCCGGAGTTCAAGGACCAGTAACCCGGCTGTAAACACTGAAGATCAAAATGTGGGAGCTGGCTTGCCTGCGATGCAGACACCTCGGTTTATCGGTTAGACCGAGGTGATGCTATCGCAGCGGTGCGACGATTCGACAAGCCAGCTCCCACATTGGTCTTGTGTGGCTTTTAGAGCTGGTAGTTCTTCAGCTCCCTGGCAATCACCATCCGCTGAATCTCGCTGGTGCCTTCGTAAATCTGCGTAATCCGCGCATCCCGGTAGTAGCGCTCCACCGGGTAGTCCTCAAGATACCCATACCCGCCATGGACCTGCATCGCCGAGGAGCAGACCTTTTCGGCCATCTCCGAAGCAAACAGCTTGGCCTGGGAGGCTTCCGACAGGCACGGCTTGCCGGCGCTGCGCAGGCGTGCGGCGTGCAGGATCAGCAGGCGGGCGGCATTGAGCTGGGTCTGCATGTCGGCCAGCAGGTTGGCAATGCTTTGGTGCTCGATAATCGCCTTGTTGAATTGCACCCGATCACGCGCATACGCCAGCGCCGCCTCAAAGGCTGCACGGGCGATGCCCAACGCTTGGGCGGCAATGCCGATGCGTCCACCCTCGAGGTTGGACAGGGCGATGGCCAGGCCCTTGCCGCGTTCACCCAACAGGTTGGCTTCGGGTACTGTGCACTGGTTCAGCGTGACGGCGCAGGTGTCCGAGGCACGAATGCCCATCTTGTGTTCGGTACGGTCGACCACAAAGCCTGGTGTGTCAGTGGGCACCAGGAAGGCAGAAATACCTTTCTTGCCCAGTTCCGGGTCCGTCACCGCAAACACAATGGCCAACTTGGCGCGCTTGCCATTGCTGACGAACTGCTTGGCACCGGTGATCACCCACTGGCCGTCGCGCAGCTCGGCGCGGGTGCGCAGGTTATGGGCTTCGGAACCGGCCTGAGGCTCGGTGAGGCAGAAGCAACCAATGGCCTGGCCGCTGGCCAGGTCAGCCAGCCAGGTGTGTTTCTGCGCATCGGTGCCGTAGTTGAGGATTGGCCCGCAACCGACTGAATTATGGATACTCATGAGTGCGCCGGTGGCGCCATCACCGGCGGAAATCTCCTCGACGGCCAGGGCATACGCCACGTAGTCGACATAGGTGCCGCCCCATTCTTCCGGCACCACCATGCCCAGCAAGCCGAGTTCGCCCATCTTCGCGACCAGGGCGTCATCGATCCAGCCGGCTTTTTCCCAGGCTTGCGCATGCGGGGCGATTTCGCCACGGGCAAAGTCGCGCGCCATGTCGCGAATCATCACTTGTTCTTCAGTGTATTCAATATCTTGCATGGCTTATTTCCCACTCTGCTTGAAGTCACTGAAGAAGCTCTCGACATGGCTGGCGTCCAACTCATGGATCGTCGCGGGGTTCCAATGCGGGGTTTTATCCTTGTCGATAATCAACGCGCGAACGCCTTCGATCAGGTCGCCGCGTTCGAACCACTGGCGATCCAGGTGCAATTCCAGCGCGAAGCACTGCTCCAGCGACAAGCGCCGGCCACGGCGCAGCATCTGCAGGGTCACGGCCATTGCCAGCGGCGAGCGGGTCTGCATCAGGCTGGCGGTGCTGAGCGCCCATTCGTGGCTGTCGGCGACAGTGACTTGCTGCAGTTGCTCGACCATGCTCGGCACATCCGGCAACGCAAAGAAGTGGTCGATCGCCGGGCGCAGCGCGGCCAGCGGGGCGTCGGGCAATTGTTGTACCGCGAGCTTTGCCAATACGCCCTGCAGGTCCTTGAGCGGCGAATCCTGCCATTGCAGGTGGTCGAGCTTCTGGTCGAGTTCGGCGAGTTTCGCGCTGTCGATACACCAGTCCGCCAGCCCGCAGTACAGCGCATCGGCGGCGCGAATCTGCACGCCGGTGACACCCAGGTAAACCCCCAGCTCGCCAGGGATGCGCGAGAGGAAATAGCTGCCACCTACGTCCGGGAAATAACCAATGGCCACTTCCGGCATCGCCAGGCGGCTGCGCTCGGTCACCACACGCAAGTCGGCGCCTTGCACCAGGCCCATGCCACCGCCGAGGACAAAGCCGTCCATCAGGGCCAGCACGGGCTTGTGGTAATGGTGAATCGCCAGGTCGAGGGCGTATTCCTCGACGAAGAAGTCCTGGTGCAGGCTGTCGCCCTGCTTGAAGCTGTCGTAGAGAGAGCGAATGTCGCCACCGGCGCAGAACGCTTTTTCACCGGCACCGCGCAGGACCACGGCATACACCTGCGGATCGCTCTCCCAAGCCAGCAGTTGTGTGGTCAGGCTGCGGACCATCTCCAGAGTGATGGCATTCAAGCCAGCGGGGCGGTTGAGGGTGAGGTGGCCAATATGGTTACGGACTTCGGCCAGCACCTCGCCCTGAAGAATCCTGGTGTGGCTTGCTTCGGATGAAACCTGAGCAGTCATCACTAACTCCCTGCTTTTATTGTTCTTTATCAAGATGTTCGCGCACGAACTATCTCGCGATCGTACCAGTGCAAATTTGCCCAGTACAACCCGGAATCATGCAGGTCGTTTTTGCATTTATGCAGCGCTGCGGCCACCCAGCACTTCACCGATGCTGCGGCGCCGGGCATGCCCTTCAGCCGCGTGTATCAGTTGCTCCAACTCCGTCGGCTCCACATCAAAGAACCGCTCCATCTCGGCCAGGGCCAGTTTCAGATCGGCTGCCGTGATGGCGGCATCTGTCACCGGCGCTGTGCTGCCCAGGACCACGGCGGGCGATTCGATCGCGCCTTTGGGGTAACGCGTGCGTGTCACGTTGTTATAGGCCAGCGCACCGGCCAGCAGCGCGCCAGCCCCGAGCATCACCGGCCCCACTTCCTGCCAACCGAGGGCGATAGAGGCCGGATCGGCGAGCACCAGCGTCATGGCCAAGCCACCGGCGGGCGGGTGCAGGCAGCGCAGCCAGCAAATCAACACGACGGTCATGCCCGCAGCCAGGCATGCGCTGCCCAGCGTGCGGCCAAGCACCCGCGCCACCAGCAGAGCCACAATGGCAGCGCACAAGTAGCTGCCGATAATCGACCAGGGCTGTGCCAACGCACCGGAGGACACGGCAAACAGCAAAACCGCCGATGCCCCCAGCGGGCCGAGCAGGTGCAAGGCGACTTCCATACCGAATACCTGGGCACACACCCAGACACTCAATAGCGTGCCCAAGGCCATGCCAATGGCGGCGCGGCTCCATTCGGCGGGGCGGGTACTGATTGCAGCGGGTAACCAGCGAGCGAGCATCGACACGATCCATAAAGCAGCAGACGAAAAAAAAGGCTCGCCTGGTTGCCCGGATAAGCCCTTTGAACGTTCCAACATTTGGGGGAGGAACCTGTGCAGTGTGCCGAGCTTGATGCTATGGCGCCAATGCATATTAATGAGGGTTAAATGCAAAAATAATGCAGTTAGTGTCCCTCGTCATAGGTGATGCGATGCGTCGGTTGCGGCAGCGGCGTGCTGATGCGTCCGAGCACGCGGCTATCAGCCTCTTCGTTGAACAGCTGCCTTTGCAGGTTCTCCCGCAAGGCAGGGTCGTCGGCCAAAGGCCCCTTCAATGCCACCAAGGCATCGCGCAATGCCATCAATCGATCCAGCCTCGGCGCAGGGATAAGCAACAGGTCTTCTGGCACGGCATTGCCCTTTTGATCAAGCAGGTCTGTGTGCGTGGAAGGCTGACGGCGCCCGGTAGTAGATAGTTAACGCACATGACAAAGGAGTCTACATTTGGGTTCCGGGCATCGAAAGGCAAAGTGCGCCAGCGTTTACGCATAGCCATGTAGGGGCTTTCCGGGCAGTCATAACGAAAAACGCCCACTCTTGAAGGAGTGGGCGCTGTTTCCGTCAGACCACTGTCAGCGTAATTACGGCGCGCTGACTTTCTCTAGATGGAGCAACACATACGGGTCTTTGTCGAACTCCCCGGTGAGTGTCGGGGTGATCGAACGCAAGCGCGGATCCTGCAGATTTTCGAAGTCTTTCGTGCTCATTACCAGCCATGCCGGACCTTGCAGTGGCGCCAGGTCTGCAGCCGACTGGGTAAACAGCGGCACCTTATCGCAGTTGAAGTTGACCATGAACTTGATGGCTTTTGCATCTTTGCCCAAACCATGCAGCACCACGGGGGCCGGTTGCTGCATGATCTGTTCTTTGACGCCAAGGCTGAATGTGCGGGTGTCGTAAAGCGTACGCTCCAATGGCTCGACCACCACAATGTAGGTCGACCACAGCGCCAGCACCGCCGCGAGTGCCGACCCCAGCGGGCGTAGACGCGCCTTGAGCAGTGACAGCAGCGACACGACCTGAAGCACGCCAAGCACGCCGAAGACCACGCCCAGGTTGTCCAGCTGTGCCGGGTAACGCTTGCGCGCCACCACCAGCCCGACTATCAGCAGCGCCGGCAGCAGTGTCCAGATGCCCAGCATCAAGCCGCGCAGCCAGGCGAACAGCCGCCCTTGGCTGACCTGGAACGGGTAGGCTGCAATGATCGCCGCCATGGGCAGCATCGGCAGGATGTAACGTGCCTTCTTGGCCTGAGGGACCGACAGGCCGAGCATCACCAGCAAACCTGCCGCCGCGCAATACAGCACCAGTTTCAGTGCCGGGTCGGGTGACCGACGACCGCCGATGGCGATTGCCAGGAGCACCAGCAACGCCAGCGGATAAGCCAGCGCGTAGTTGCCCATGGAACTGGTGAAGTAATACAGCACGCCGCTGGAACCTTCGGTGCCGTCCATACGCCCCAGGAACTGCATGCGGATCACGTCCTGCATGAAGTCCTCGCCACCACTGAGCTTGGCCAGCAGCAACAACAGGCCGACACACGCCGACAGCACTGCCAGCGCGATAAAGCCGAAGGTGAACAGTTGGCGCCATTGGCGGTTGATCAGGTAATAGCTGCACAGCACGCCAGTGGGGATCACCAGGCCGATTGGCCCACGCACCGCAAAGCCCAGGATCAGCAGCAAAAACAGCCAATGCAAGCGTTTGGCTGCCCCGAAGTGGTCATGGGCATAGCCCAGATAGAACACGGTCAAGGCGATGGCCGCGAGCATCTGGTCCAGCGACACCGCGCGGGTTTCGCTGATGAAGGTGCTGCTGAGCAGCAGCATCGCGATGCTGAGCAAACCCCAGCGCGTGGAGTAGGGCGCCGTAAGGCGATACACCAGCACCACGATCACCGCCGAGGCGATGGAGGTAGGCAACCACGCGGTGAGGCTGCTGACCTCGCCAAACGGCAGGGACAACAGCCAGGTCAGCAGGGTCGAGGTCGCCAGGTAGTCCGCGTAAGGCTGGCCATAGGTGGTGGGGAAAAAACTCGGTCCATGGCGCAGCATTTCCTGGGCAAACACCACGAAACGCGAGTCAAAGCCGATGATTGCCTGGTGCCAGTTGCCGACAATAAACAGCACCAGCGCCAGGAGCCCGAGCCCCAGCGACTGATTGCGGATCGTTGCTGTAAGCAGCGGCGATTGAGCTTTGTTCACGTCTTTAGTCTTCCTTGGCTGGCGCTACCCAGTTTTGCTGTGGAATCGGCAGCTCGCAGGAGTCGCCACGGCCCATCGGGAAATATTTGAAGCCCTTGCGCGCCAGGCGCTCGCCGTCGTACAGGTTGCGACCGTCGAAGATCACCGGGTTTTTCAGGCGGGCGTGGATCAGTTCGAAATCCGGCGCCTTGAATTGCTGCCACTCGGTGCACACGATCAACGCATCGGCGCCGCTCAAGGCTGATTCCGGCGTGCCCAGCAGGGTCAGACGCGACTCGTCACCGTAGATGCGCTGGGTTTCCTGCATGGCTTCGGGGTCGAACGCACGGACATTGGCGCCGGCCGCCCACAGGGCTTCCATCAGCACGCGGCTTGGGGCATCGCGCATGTCATCGGTGTTGGGCTTGAAGGCCAGGCCCCACAAGGCGAAGGTCTTGCCTTGCAGTTCGCCTTTGAAATACGCATTGATACGCTCGAACAGCTTGCTCTTCTGGCGCTGGTTGATCGCTTCGACCGCTTCGAGCAGGTCGCTGGAGCAGTTGGCTTCCTTGGCGCTGTGGATCAGGGCGCGCATGTCTTTGGGGAAGCACGAACCGCCGTAGCCGCAGCCCGGGTAGATGAAGTGGTAGCCGATGCGTGAGTCGGCGCCAATGCCCAAACGCACGGCTTCGATGTCGGCGCCCAAGTGTTCGGCCAACTCGGCGATCTGGTTGATGAAGCTGATCTTGGTGGCCAGCATGCAGTTGGCGGCGTACTTGGTCAGTTCGGCGCTGCGCAGGTCCATGAAGATGATGCGGTCATGGTTGCGGTTGAACGGCGCGTACAAATCACGCATCACTTCGCGCACTTCTTCGCGTTCACAGCCGATGATGATGCGGTCCGGGCGGCGGCAGTCGGCAACGGCCGAGCCTTCCTTTAGGAATTCGGGGTTGGAGACGATATCGAACTCCAGGTGGCGACCGGCAATGTGCAGGTTTTTTTCGATATGGGCACGCAGGGTGTCGCCCGTACCGACCGGCACGGTGGATTTTTCCACCAGGATCACCGGTTCCACGCGATGGCGGGATACGGCATCGCCCACCGAAAGCACGTACTTGAGGTCGGCCGAGCCGTCTTCGTCCGACGGCGTGCCCACGGCGATAAACAGCACCTCACCGTGTTCTACGGCGAGTTTTTCATCATAGGTAAAGTGCAGGCGCCCGCTTTCCAGGTTTTCCTTGACCATGGCCGCCAGGCCTGGCTCGAAGATGGTCACGTGGCCTTTTTGCAGCGACTCGACTTTGCTCTTGTCCACGTCCATGCAGATCACATCGTGACCGACTTCGGCCAATACGGTGGCCTGTACCAGACCGACGTAACCGCTACCAAATACACTGATTTTCATGGGGCATTCCTGGGGCTTGCAACGCTAGCACGACGAGAGTTAATAACCAGAACACCGAGAATGACCAAGGCCACCCCCAGGGTTTTTGAAAGCGAAAAATGTTCGTTGAACACCGGCAGGCTGGCCGCCAGCAGGTACACCAGCGCGTAGCTGATGCTTAGCAGCGAATAGGCGCGGCCCAGGGGCAAGTGCTTGAGCGCGCCGAGCCAGCACAGCATCGACAGCGCATAGGCGATGATCGCCAGGATCACCACGCCCAGGGCGCCAAGATCAATCGATTGACTGTTAAACGCATTGAGCCACTCAGTGGGCAACGGCAGGCGCGTCATGCTCCAGCGCATGCCCAATTGAGCAGCACTGACCAGGCCAACACTGCCCAAGGCCAGGGCAAACCCTTGTGTGCGGCTCATACGTGACGCCCTAGCAGCACAACGCCGCCAATCACCAGCGCGACACCCAGCCAATGACGGCCATCGATCTGCTCATGGAAGACAAACCGCGCCATCAGTGTCACCAGCACAAAATTGAGGCTGAGCATGGGGTAGGCGATGCCCACTTCCAGGCGCTGCAACACCAGCAGCCATACCAGCAGGCCAAGGCCCAGGCACACCAGCGCCGACCACAGCCACGGCGAGCGCAGTTTCGGCGCCCAACCGTCGGGCTGGTCACGCCAGCTTTCTACCGCAAACTTTTGCGAAACCTGGCCCATGCAGGTGAGCAGACAGGCGCTCAACAGGAGAAGCAAGGTGATCATTGCGCAGCCTGTGGGAAGATCAGGATGACGATATTGCCTTGCTCATAGCGCTTGCCGTCTTGGGGCAGCAGGTTCACTTCGGCCACTTCATCGTCGCCCTTGACCCGCATGACGACGCCAACCGAGCCTTTTTTACGCGCCTCGCTCATCCATTGCTGGACGTCGGCGGTGCCGATCTTGCGATACGCAGTGTCTGGATAGGCAATGCCGTACTTCACTTCACCGACCGTGTTGTACAGCGCAACGTCTGGGCGGCCCAGGCGCCACGACAGCGCCGAGGCAGCGCCAAGGTCATTGCTGAGCAGTGCCGCGGTGGGTTGCAGTTCGGGCAAATGGTCGATGATGAACTGGTCCGGGGTCTTGTTATAAACCACCGAATGCGGAAGCGCAGCCGGCACCAGGGCCACCAGCAACCAACTGCCGATGGCCGGCGCAGCCCATAGCTTCAATGGGCGTGCAGCTTGCAGCAGGTTGACCACGATCCAGCCGAACAGGAACGTAAACACCAGCACCAGGCTGAAAGTCTCCTGACCCGGCTCATACACCGGTTTTTTCAATTGGAACCAACTGATGGCCAGCAACGCCACGATTCCGATAGCCAGGTTCAACCAGCCGTTGATGCGCAAGGCGCGGCCATGGCCCTTGGCCAACTTGTCGCTGAGCGTCGACCCCATCAGCAGGGCCAAGGGCAGCAGGCACGGCATGACATAGGACGGCAGCTTGCCTTTGGCCAAACTGAAGAACGCCAGAGGCATCAACAGCCACAGCAGCAGGAACGCGGTCTTGGGCAGGCGCTTTTCCAGCCAGGCCTGTTTGACCGTGGACGGCAGCAGGGCGATCCATGGCAACGAGAACGCAACCATCAGCGGCAGGTAGAACCAGAACGGCTCGGCATGCTGGGCGTCATCGCCGGCAAAGCGTTGGATGTGCTCATGCCAGAAGAAGAAGTTCCAGTAGTCCGGCTCTTGCAGGTGCACGGCGAGTGCCCACGGCAGGCTGACGATAATTGCGACGGCCACAGCGACCACACCATAGCCAAGCAATTCACGAAAGCGTTTCTGCCAAATAGCGTAGGGCAGGGCGATCAACACTGGCAGCAGCCAGGCAAGAAACCCTTTGGTCATGAAGCCCATGCCGCAGGCAAAGCCGAGCAAGGCCCAAGACCCCAAGCGGCCGTTGCGCGTGGTGCTGTCGAAGCAGAACCACAGCGCAACGCCGGTGAGGTTGACCCAGAAGGTGAACTGCGGGTCCAGGTTGGCGTAACCACCAAGCAGCGCCACGCTGACAAAGCTCATGTACAGCACGCTGCTGACCAGGCTTTTTTGCGGGTTGTTCCACAGCCGGCGCGAGACCAGATAGACCAGCAGGATACTCAGCCCGGTGCTCAAGGCCGACGCAAAGCGCACGCCGAACAGGTTCTGCCCGAAAATCGCCTGGCCCAGCGCGATCATCCAGTAGCCGGCAGCGGGTTTTTCGAAGTAACGGATACCCATGAAGTGCGGCGAGGCCCATTTGCCGGTCAGCAGCATTTCCTGGCTGATCTGCGCGTAACGGGTTTCATCCGGGATCCACAGGCCATGGCTGGCCAGTGGCAACAGGTAGAACACAGCAAACGCCAACAGGAGCAGGGGCAATGCCCAGCGCCGGATCATGCCTGCTGTACTCCGAGCCAACCCTCGCGGCCGCTGAGCGCGCCGCGTACCAGCTGTTGCTGGGGCAGGGTGGTCACATCCGCGGGCAACAGGTCGCCCAAGGGTTTGAAGTCAATGCCGCGCTGCCCGGCCTGGGCGAGCAGTTGGCGAAAATCTTCAGCCATCAGAATCCCTTCTACTTCTGCGTGGATCGTATAGACGTTCAGCTTCGACTCGGCGAACCGGTCAAGAATGAAGCCGTTGAAATCTTTGGCAGCCACCACCGGCCCGACGACTTCGTCGAAGGTCGGCAGGTCTACCGGAATTTGTGGGGTGCCCGCACTGCCATCGGCCAGGGTTGGTCGAAACAGGCTGGTGCCCCGGCAATCACTGTTGTAGCGAAAGTTGAAACCTTGCTTGGCTTGCACCACGCGCTCATCGGCACGCCAGCCGGCGGCTGCGGAACAGTCGATGCGTTCACCCAGGATGTCGCTCAGGGTGTCCACGCCACGACGGATCTGCTCGACCAGCTGTGCGTCGCTCCAGCGCCCGGTGTTGGCTTGCCAACCGTGATGGTCCCATGCGTGCAGGCCGACTTCATGGCCGGCGGCCTTGGCCTGGCGCATCAAGTGCCCCAGGTCACGGCCGATCGGCTTGCCTGGCCAGGCGGTGCCGGCCAGTAAGATGTCCCAGCCATACAGGCCGGCAGCATTGGAACGCAGCATCTTCCACAGAAATTGCGGGCGGATAAGGCGCCACAAGTGGCGCCCCATGTTGTCCGGCCCGACGCTGAAGAAGAACGTCGCTTTTACCCCGGCTTCATCCAGGGATTCGAGCAACCGCGGCACACCTTCACGGGTGCCACGGTAGGTGTCGACGTCGATTCGCAAGCCTGCCTGCATTACTTCTTGTCCGCGATTTCGAGCATGGCTTCTTTGAGGAAGAAGTCCAACGTGTTGCCAATGGTCTCGCTCATCTCAACGGTTGGCTCCCAGTTCAATAGGCGCTTGGCGTTTTCGATGCTTGGCTTGCGGTGCGCCACGTCCTGGTAACCGGTACCGTAGAACGCCTTGCTTTCTACGTCGCGGAAACCGGCGAACGGAGGGAAGTTGCTGCGCAGCGGGTGAGCTTCGAACTGACGCAGCAGTTCTTCGCCCAGCTGACGGATGCTGGCTTCGTTTTCCGGGTTGCCGATGTTGATGATCTGACCGTTGCAGATATCGTTGTCGTTATCAATGATGCGTGCCAGGGCTTCGATGCCGTCGGCGATGTCGGTGAAGCAACGCTTCTGCTCACCACCGTCGAACAGGCGGATCGGGGTACCTTCCACCAGGTTCAGGATCAACTGGGTGATGGCACGGGAGCTGCCGATACGTGCCGAGTCCAGACGGTCAAGGCGCGGGCCCATCCAGTTGAACGGACGGAACAGGGTGAAGTTCAGGCCCTTGTCGCCGTAAGCCCAGATCACGCGGTCCAGCAGTTGCTTGGAGACCGAGTAGATCCAGCGCTGCTTGTTGACCGGGCCAACCACCAGATTGGAGGTGTCTTCGTCGAAGTACTGGTCCTGGCACATGCCATAGACTTCGGAGGTCGACGGGAAGATCACGCGCTTGTTGTACTTGACGCAGTAGCGAACCAGTTTCAGGTTCTCTTCGAAGTCGAGTTCGAATACGCGCAGCGGGTTACGGGTGTATTCGATTGGCGTAGCGATGGCCACCAGCGGCAGGACCACGTCGCACTTCTTGATGTGGTACTCGATCCACTCGGAGTGGATGCTGATGTCGCCTTCCACGTAGTGGAAGTTCGGGTGGCTGCGCAGGCGCTCAATGGCGTCGGAGCCGATGTCCAGGCCGTAGATTTCATAACGGTCGTCACGCAGCAGGCGCTCGGACAGGTGGTTACCGATAAAGCCGTTCACACCCAGGATCAGTACACGAGTGCGACGTGGCTTGCGGCCGGACTCGGCGCCGCGCAGCACGGAACCGTCGACCAGGCCCAGTTCGTCAGCCAGGGAAGGGCCGGCCAGGTACAGGCCGTTTTCGTTGCGCTGGCCGAACTTGACCACCAGGGAATCTTCACCGCAGGCGATGCGCAGCGGGTTGACGCTGATCACACGGCCTGGCGCCAGGCCTTCGTTGCCCTTGACCACTTCAGCTTGCCAAACGATGAGTTTGTGCTCGCCGACAGCGCAGAATGCGCCTGGGTACGGTTGGGTCACGGCACGAACCAGGTTGAACAGCTCTTCAGCCGGTTTTTTCCAGTCCAGCTTGCCGTCAGCGGCAGTGCGGCGACCGAAGTAGGTGGCCTGGCTTTCGTTCTGGGCCGTTTCGGCCAATTTGCCTTGGGCCAGGTGTGGCAGGGCATCACGCAGCAAGTTGGTGGCCGCATCACGCAGTTTGGCGTGCAGGGTCAGGCCGGTGTCGGTGCGGTCGATAATGACTTTTTGCTGGGCCAGGATCGCGCCGGCATCGGCACGCTTGACCATGCGGTGCAGGGTCACGCCGGTTTCGGTTTCGCCGTTGACCAGCACCCAGTTGGCCGGAGCGCGGCCACGGTATTTAGGCAGCAAGGAACCGTGCAGGTTGAACGCGCCTTTTTTGGCAGTGGCCAGCAGGGCTTCGCTCAGCAGGTTGCGGTAGTAGAACGAGAAGATGAAATCCGGGTTCAGCTTGGCAATACGCTCGATCCACAGCGGGTGGTTGGCGTCTTCCGGAGCATGTACCGGGATGCCGTTGCGTGCGCAGAGTTGGGCGACGGAGCCGTAGAAATTGTTTTCCTTGGGGTCGTCGGCATGGGTGAACACGGCAGCAATGTCGTAGCCGGCGGTCAGCAGGGCTTCAATACCTGCACAGCCAATATCGTGGTAAGCGAAGACAACAGCTTTTGAATTCATGACGAAACCTGATCGGAAGGAGAAGTAGGAGAGTGGGAAGTTGTAAGGCCGTCGACCACGACGACCGGAGCCGGCTCTGCGGGTTGGTTACGCAGCACCTTTTCAATAAAGAACCGTGGACGGGCACGCACGTCACTGTACATGCGGCCCAGGTATTCACCCAAGAGGCCCATGCCGATGAATTGGCCGCCGGTGAACACAAACAGCACCGCGAACAGCACGAACATGCCTGAACCGGCCCATTCGGCGCCGAAGACCAAGCGCAGGAACACCAGCGCAAAGGCAAACAGCATGCCCAGTGCCGCCAGGCTGAAGCCGACGATGCTCAGCAGACGCAGCGGGGTGGTGGTCATGCAGGTCAGCAGGTCGAACATCAGGCTGATCAGGCGCATGGCGCTGTATTTGGACTCGCCATGCTCACGCTCGGCGTGGTGCACCAGGATCTCGGTGGTGTGCCGGGCAAAGCCGTTGGCCAGAATCGGAATAAAGGTGCTGCGCTCACGGCAGGCGAGCATGGCGTCGACGATGGTGCGTCGGTAAGCACGCAACATGCAGCCGTAATCGGTCATGGCCACGCCGGTGGAGCGTTGCACGGCCAGGTTGATCAGGCGCGAAGGCCAGCGGCGGAAGGCCGAATCCTGACGGTTGTTACGCACAGTGGCGACGACGTCGTAGCCCAGGGCGGCTTGCTCGACCAGCCGCGGGATTTCTTCGGGCGGGTTCTGCAGGTCGGCGTCAAGAGTGATGACCACCTCGCCACGGCACTGCTCGAAGCCGGCCATGATCGCGGCATGCTGGCCATAGTTGCGGTTGAGAATCACCGCCACCACGTTGCTGCCGTCTTCTGCGGCAGCGTCTTCCAGCAATTGGGCCGAGTTGTCGCGGCTACCGTCATCCACCAGGATGATTTCGTATTCGTAAGCCAATTGCTTGCAAGCTGCAGTCGTGCGACGCAGCAATTCAGGCAGGCTCTCTTGTTCGTTGTAGACCGGGATAACGATCGACACGCAATGAATAGGGTAGGGTTTCAAAGATTCATGACCTCGGGGCTAGAACAATTGGAGCGTGAAAACAGCAGTAATCAGTCGGCAACAACGCCGGCCGATTAAATGTAGCGTGGGTGTGCGGCATTCGTTCGACTTTCCTGAGGACGGGCAACGGTTTCTTCCATGGGCTAGCAGAGTAAAGACGAAAACTATGAAAGGTAAAGCGTAATCAACAGGTTAGTCGGGGAAGACGCGGTTCGTTCTCAAGTCCTGCGGTCAAGATTAAGCGGAAAATTGTTGAACGAATATGAAAGGCGGATGAAAAACTCGTTTATTTGACAGGTAGACAGGTAGGGTTCAGCTAAACCGCTGAAGCGCCTGGGGATTGGTTCTGCAGGCAAAACCGCGACGGATTCTGCACCACTGCGCAGGCGCGTAAGGTAATTCAACAAACTTCTCTGCAATGGCCCTCAAGTGCCGGTAAAGTAAGCCATCTCTTGCCAGGGTACTCGGATGAATAGTGTGCGGATTTTGCACGGCCAGTTGCGGCCTGCATTGATGGGCTTGTTGATGGTGGTGGCCTGTGTCACCACCGTTCGAGCCGACGATGGCGTGGCGCTTACCAGCATCGAGCAGGTGCCGGACGGCGTGGAAGTGCGCGGCAAACAGGTCGCGGCCTATACCTGGGACGACCACCAAGGCAAGAACTTGCTGGTACTCGCCGAGCAAGTCAGCGAGCGTGATGACGACGGTACCCAGTCGGCATTTGTCTACGCGGCCCAGTATTTGCTCGGCGGCGACCGCCCCAAGCGTGTCTGGATGCTCTATGACGATGTGCAGCATTGCGAATTCGATGCAGGGCTGCGTTTTGACAGGGCGGCAACCAAGGTCACTGACCTTGCCGGCGATGGCATTACCCAGGCCACGGTGGGTTACTCGCGCACCTGCACCAGCGATGTCAGCCCGCGTGAGTTCAAGCTGATCATGCATGTCGGCAAGTCCCAGAAGTACCGCCTGCGCGGTGTCGATCGCGTCGGTGCAAGCTGGTGGGACGAGGATGCCGGTGCCCTGCGAGGTATGCCGCTGCCTACTGACTGCAGCGTTGCCGCACAGCAGGCACTGGTCAGCCAGTACAAGGAGCAGGGCACCGAGTTGCCGCTGCCGGGCTGTTATGGCGATGAAAGCGACTTTGCGAAAGCGCCGGAAAGCTACCTGGCGTTCATGCGTCAGCACTGGTTTGCACTGATGCACAAACAGGATGCCGACTGGAGCCAATCCCAGGCGCAACCTCAGGCTGAAAACCCGACCGAGGACGACGAATCGGCGCCGTGATGTTGTGCCGTGATTTGGTGCCAAGCCCGGTCCTGAGTTAGACTCGACCTTCGCCAATTCACTAAATACCTTGATTAAACAAAGGCTTGAATGAGGTATTTAATCCAAAGGCTGATCTACCTTGACTGAGTCTATCCGCAACCCACTGACCCTTTACCTCACCCGCTTGGCGCCCTCCAGCCAACTGACCATGCGCTACGTGCTGCAAGATGCCGCCGACCGCCTGGGCTATGAAGATATCAACCTGGAAGAGATCGACTGGCACCTGCTGCAACCCGAACAGGTGATTGCGCTGGTCGGCGCATTGCGCGAGGACGGCTGCGCGCCGAACACTTCTTCGCTGTATGTGAATGCGGTACGCGGGGTGATGAACGAGGCCTGGCGAATGAGCCTGATCAGCCAGGACCACCTGTTGAAGATGCGCTCGGTCAAGGCCACGCCAGGCACACGCCTCAGCCAGGGCCGTAACCTGCGCCGCACCCTGATCCGCGAAATGATGGAAGTCTGTGCCGCCGACCCACGCCCTCAAGGCCTGCGGGATGCCGCCGTGATCGGCATTTTGTATGGTTCAGGCATGCGCAAGTCGGAGTCGGTCAACCTGGACCTGGCGCAGATCAACTTCGATGAACGCAGCTTGCGTGTGATTGGCAAAGGCAACAAAGAACTGATCAAGTACGCCCCAGCCTGGGCGTTTGACAAGTTGCAGGCCTGGCTGGCGTTTCGTCGCGAGCAGCTCAAGGAAGGCGAGCAGGACGATAGCTTCCTGTTCAATCGTATTCGCCGTGGCAGCCATATCACCCGTGAACGCATCACCAAGCACGCGATTTACTACATCGCCCGTCAACGCGGTGAGCAGGTGGGCGTGAAGATCATGCCCCATGACTTCCGACGCTCGTTCATCACGCGGGTGATTGAAGAACACGACCTGTCGATTGCGCAGAAACTGGCGCATCACACCAATATCCAGACCACCGCCAGTTATGACGTGCGCGATGACAATGAGCGGCGCCGGGCGGTGGACAGGTTTGATTTGTAGTTCTTAACACAGCAAAGATTTTGGAGCCCCTCTGTGGCGAGCAGGCTTGCCCTGCGTTGGACTGCGAAGCAGTCCCAGTAAAGGTACTGAATTTCTCCTGAAAGAACTCAGTCTCTGAGTTTGGGGCTGCTTCGCATCCCAACGCAGGGCAAGCCTGCTCGCCACAAGAATGCCGTTGCCACACAGTCGCAATGAGTTAGAGAATCGGTTTGCCGCCAGTGACCGCGTACCGCGAGCCGGAGATGTAGCTGGCTTCGTCCGAGGCCAGCAGCACATAGATCGGTGCCACCTCCACAGGCTGGCCTGGCCGCCCGAGCGGTGTTTCGCTGCCAAAGCTCTGCACATCCTTGTCGGGCATGGTCGCTACAATCAGCGGCGTCCAGATCGGCCCTGGTGCCACACTGTTGACGCGAATACCCTTGTCACCCAGCAACTGCGCCAGGCCACCGGTGAAGTTGGCAATCGCGCCTTTGGTGGCGGCGTAGGCCAACAGGGTTGGCTTGGGCATATCGGAATTAACCGAACTGGTGTTGATGATCGAGCTGCCGGCTTTCATATGCGGCAGGGCCGCCTTGCAGATCCTAAACATCGCGGTGATGTTGATATCGAAGGTCTTGACCCATTCTTCATCCTCGATCTCTTCGAGGGTTTCGTGGGTCATCTGGAACGCGGCGTTGTTGACCAGCACATCGATGCGGCCAAACTGCTCGACGGTCTTGTCCACCAGCGCCTGGCAGTTGGTTTTTTGCGCGATATCGCCCGGCAACAACAGGCATTGACGGCCCGCTTCTTCGACCCAGCGTGCGGTTTCCTGGGCGTCTTCATGCTCATCCAGGTACGCGATGGCTACGTCGGCGCCCTCACGGGCAAAGGCGATCGCCACCGCGCGGCCGATACCGCTGTCGGCGCCGGTGATCAGGGCGATCTTGTTGGCCAACCGGCCGGAGCCTTTGTAGCTCTTCTCGCCGCAGTCGGGGTACGGGTCCATTTTCTTCTGGGTGCCCGGTACGGACTGGGCTTGAGGCGCGAAGGGTGGGCGAGGGTAGTCGGTCATGTCTAACTCCATAGAACGTCAAAGGTGCTATGGAGTTAGGTGTTTTGCCGCCCGCGATAGTTGTAATGGATGGGCCACGCCCCCGACGAATGGCGTCAATCACGCGCCAGGTGAGCCGGCAAACGACGCAGGGTCCATAAGGTCACCAGCATCGCCGCCACCGCACACAGCGCGATGCCGACCAGCATGGGCGCAGGTGTATGGTCGGCAAACACGCCAACCAGCGTCATGGACACGGCCGCCGTGATCATCTGGATAGCACCGAGCAGCGCCGAGGCAGAACCTGCCACTGCGCCGTGATCCTCCATGGACAACACCCCCGCGGCTGGCAATAACAGGCCGAGAAAACCGAAACCGATAAACAGCAGTGCCATCATCAAGGCGAGGTTGTCACTCCACAAGGTGGTGACGGCCAGCGCGCTCATAACCACCGCCACGCCGATCACCGACCCGCGAATCAGCGGCGCCAGGCCAAAACGCGCGCTCAGGCGTGCGGTCAGTTGGCTCATGGCGAAGAAGGACGCGGCGTTTACTGCAAAACACAGGCTGAATTGCGTAGGCGTCAGGCCGAAATACTCGATGTACACGAACGGCGCGCTGCCGATAAACACAAAGAACGTCGCCAAGCCAAACCCGCACACCACCGACAGGCCGGTGAATACCGGGTCGCGCAGCAAGGCGCCGTAGCTGCCGATCGCACTGCCCAGGGTCTTGCCCAGGCGGCGTTCGGCAGGATGGGTTTCGGGCAGTTGCACAAAGGTCATCACCAGGCACAACAGCGAAACCACTGCGAGCACCACGAACACTTCACGCCAGCTCCAGAGTGAAATCACCACGCTGCCGGCCAAGGGCGCGAGGATCGGCGAAACACTCATCACCAGCATCAGCAGGGCCATCAACCGTGCGGCTTCGTGGCCGGTGTACAGGTCACGCACCACCGCCCGCGGGATCACCATGCCGGCGCAGGCGCCAAAGGCTTGCAGGGCACGAAAACCAATCAGCACTTCAATCGTCGGCGCCAGCGCACAGCCGACGCTGGCCACCGCAAAAATCGCCAGACCCGCGTAAATCGGCGGCTTGCGACCGTACACATCGCTGATCGGCCCGTAAAACAACTGGCACACGCCAATGATCATGAAGAACACCGTCAGGCTCATCTGCACGGCCGCCGGCGACGCCTGCAGGCTGGCACCCAGGGTGGGTAGCGCAGGCAGATAGCTGTCGATGGCGAAAGGGCCGATGGCGGTGATCAACCCGAGCAACAAGGCGAGGTGGGCAATACTTCGAGACATGGGGGTTCCGGGTCACAGCAAAAGATCGGCCAGCTTAGTGAGCTGTACCTGGGCACACAAGATGATGCTTACACAGACGCTACATTTTCCTGCGGCTTGACTGATCTTCATAAAATAAAGATTGAATAATCACACTTAATGTTATTTAAATAACAAAACAAGAGCGCTACGACCTGCCTGGTCGTGCCGCAACAAGGTGAGATAGCAATGGGCAAGATCGCAGTCATCGGCAGCAACATGGTGGATTTGATTACCTACATCGACCGCATGCCGGACCAGGGCGAAACCCTGGAAGCGCCGGGCTTTGCCCTGGGGTGTGGCGGCAAAGGCGCCAACCAGGCGGTGGCGGCAGCCAAGCTTGGGGCGCAGGTGCTGATGCTGAGTAAAGTCGGTGACGACATGTTCGCCGACAACACCCTGGCCAACTTCCAGCGTTTTGGTATCGACACCCGTTACGTGCAGCGTGTGCCGGGCGTCTCCAGCGGCGTGGCGCCGATTTTTGTGCGCGCCGATTCCCATAACAGCATTTTGATCGTCAAAGGTGCCAATGCGCATTTGTTGCCAGCGGACATCGAGACGGCCGCTGCCGACCTGCGTGAATGCACGCTGATCGTGCTGCAACTGGAGATCAACCTGGACACGGTCTACTACGCCATCGAATTTGCCCGCCGTCATGGCATTACGGTGCTGCTCAACCCGGCGCCGGCCCTGGCCGACTTGAGTGCCGAGCACCTGGCGCAGTTGGATTTCCTGATTCCCAACGAATCGGAACTGGCGTTGATCACCGGTCGCGTCGTGGACTCGCCGGACTCGGCCCGCAGCGCCGCGCGTACGTTGGTGGCCAGCGGCATTCGCCACGTGATCGTCACCCTCGGCGAGCACGGCGCGCTGTACGTGGGCGCGGAGGGCGAGTTCCAGGTGCCCGGCCAGCGGGTGGTGGCCCGCGACACTACCGGCGCCGGTGATGCGTTTATCGGTTGTTTCATCCAGCACTGGAGCCGCGACGGCGCTATTCGCCAGGCCATGGAGCAAGCGGTGGCGTATTCCGCCTGTTCGGTCACAGCGCTGGGTACACAGACCTCCTATCCCGACGCCGAAGCGTTCGCCCGTTTCCAGCAACAGCGGTAAGACTCTCAACCCAGCCCGGAGAACAATAATGAACAAACCTGCGCTGCAACAGACACCCGATGGCTTCTATCTGAACCGCACGCCCTGGTTCGCGTTTATCCTGCTGTGCAGCATTTTTGCATTGTGGGCTGCAGCGGCGAGCATGAACGACGTGCTGATCGCGCACTTCAAGAAAGCCTTCCTGCTCAGCGATTTCCAAACCGCCTTTGTGCAGTCGGCGTTTTACCTGGGGTACTTTTTCGTGGCGATTCCGGCCGCGATGGTGGTGCGCCGCTTAAGCTACAAAAGCACCATTCTGATCGGCCTGTTGCTGTACATGCTGGGCTGCCTGTTGTTTTTTCCTGCGGCGTCCACCGCCAAGTACGGCATGTTCCTGCTGGCCCTGTTTGTGATTGCCGCCGGTCTGTCGTTCCTGGAAACCGCGTGCAATACCTATTCAACCCTGATGGGACCAAGGGAAACCGGGACGCGGCGCTTGAATATCTCGCAAACCTTTCACCCGTTCGGCGCCATGGCCGGGGTGTACGTGGGCAGCTTTGTGATGTTCAAGGACACCGATGCCACCACCGAGCAACTGACGCAGATGAGCGCCTCCGAGGCGGCGGTGCAGCAGTTGCAGATGATCCAGTCCACGCTGTTGCCCTACAAATGGATGATCGCCGTACTGGTGCTGATGTTTATCCTGATCGCCATCACCCGGTTCCCGGCCTGCAAGGGCAATAAGCCCGTCGACAATAAATCCGGCAGCCTGCGCCAAAGCCTGGGCCGACTGTGGCGCAACCCGCGCTTTACCTTTGGTGTACTCGCGCAGTTTCTGTACGTGGGCGCGCAGGTTGGTGTGTGGAGTTTCACCATTCGCCTGGCCATGCAGATGGGCGGCATGAATGAGCGCAGCGCTTCATGGTTCCTTTTGACGACCTTTGCCGCCTACTTTGTCGGCAAGATGATCGCCAACCTGCTGATGCGCCGCCTGCACCCGGCCCGGGTATTGGCGATTTACGGCGTGCTGTGCATTGTGCTGCTGGCCTACACCATCCTGGTGCCGAATATTTCGGCGGTGTATGCGGCGGTTGGCGTGAGCATTTTTCTCGGACCGTGCTGGCCAACCATCTACGGCCTGACCATCGATGGCCTGGGTGAGGACACCGGTGTCGGCGGTTCACTGCTGGTGATGAGCATTGTCGGTGGCGGGGTGATTCCGATCTTCCAGGGCCTGTTGTCTGACGCCAGCGGTGGCAACATGCAGTTGGCCTACAGCGTGCCGTTGCTGTGCTTTATCGTGATCGTGATGTATGCGCTCAAGTGCATGCGCCAGTCGGACAGCGTGCCGTCGGGTGCGGCGGCGGTGGCCTCATGAACACGCGTATCCCGCTGTATCCGGTGCTGTTCAGCGAGCAGGAAAAGGTCTTGCTACAGTCCGAAGACTTCAAGGTCAGCGCCTGGGTTTACCCGTCCGGCGTGCTGGCCGTGGGCCTGGAGAACAGCCGTGGACGCCTGGTGGTGTTGCCTTATCAAGGGCAGATGATCTGGTCGGCGGTGTTCGACGGCTGCGACCTGACCATGACCAACCTGTTCGAGCAGCCAAGGCCCAGCCCGACCGTCATTGATACTTATGGCTGCTTTATGTTTCACAGTGGCCTGCTGCGCAACGGTTGCCCGGCGCCGGATGACACCCATGCCTTGCACGGCGAAATGCCCTGCGCGCCCATGGACACAGCTTGGCTGGAAATAGGCGAGGGCGTTGTGAGCCTGGGTGGCACTTACCAATATGCCAAGGGCTTTGGCGATCGATACAGGGCAACCCCGAGCGTGACACTGCGCGCCGATTCAGCCCTGTTCGATATCGATATGGACGTCACCAACCTGGCCGGCAAGCCCATGGAACTGATGTACATGGCCCATATGAACTACGCCTATGTGGCCGGCGCGCGGTTTGTCGAGCCGCTGGGCATGCAGCGCCTGCGCCTGCGCACCAGCGTGCCGGACCACGTCAAGCCCACGCCTGACTGGAGCGCCTATATGGCGCAACTGGCCGAGCATCCGGCGCAGTTGGCGTGTCTCGACACACCGGCGTTGTACGACCCTGAAATCGTGTTTTTCTTCGACGACGTGGGCACAGACGCCAGCGGCCATGCACATTTTCTGCTGGACCACCCGAATGGTGCGGCGTTTTACACCCGTTATCGCCCCAAGGAGTTCGAGCACGCCGCACGCTGGATCCTGCACTCACCGGACCAGCAAGTGGCGGCGTTCGTACTGCCGTCAACCTGTGAACCCGAAGGTTATAACGCCGAAAAAGCCAAAGGTCACGTGCGTGTGCTGGCGGCCGGGGCCAGCGCTTCGTTCAGCGTGACCACCGGCTACTTGAATGCGCGGGAGCGCCAAACGTTGCTGGGTTAAACCAGCAATTGCGCGCCGCTGGCCTGGATGGCTTCTTTGTACGCTTGGGGGATTTTCTTGTCGCTGACCACGTATTGAAAGTCTGCAAGGCTGGCAAAGTGCGCAGTGCGCACCGTGTCGAACTTGCTGAAGTCCGCCAGCAGCACGCGCTGCTGGGCTTGGCGCAGGACCTTTTGCTTGACCTCGACTTCATTGAAGTTGAAGCAGGTCACGCCAAATTCCTGGCTGACGCCCGCCGCCGTCACAAAGGCCCACGTGAGGCGCACGCTGTCGAGAATGCTGCTTTCGGCGCTGCTTTCAAACACTTGGTTCTTGCGGTGAAAGGTGCCGCCGCACAGCACGATATGGCAGTTGGGCTTGTTCTGCAGCTTGAGCAACACGTTCAACGAGCTGCACACCGCGGTGAACTCCAACTCGTCGGGGATGAAATCAATCACAAACGGCGAGGTGGTACCGCAGTCAAAAAATACCGTGTCGCCGGGCTGTATCAACCGCGCAGCGAGTTTGCCGATGCGGCGTTTTTCTTCGACGTGACGCGTGCCTTGGTCGGCGACCCGGTAATCACCGGCCTCACTGCCGACCCGTGTGATGTAGCCACCGAGCAGGCGCAAATGCTCGCTGAAGTGGCTGAGGTCGCGGCGCAGGGTCATCTCGGAAACATCCAGCAGCGCCGCCATTTCCCGCAGGTGAATGGCGCTCTGGTCCTGCAGGGCTTGCTGGATAAGCTTGAGTCGCTCGGCTTTTTTACTGTCCACGGGCATTCCAGGGCTTGATTGTTTGTGTTAACTAAGTAACATTAATTGTGAATATTGTAACGTTTAATGTGAGCGCCGCAACACGCGGCACACCACCATTGGCAACATACAGGCAAGGGCACGTTATATGAATACGCTTCAACCCGCAGCATTGGCCAAGTACATCGATCACACCTTGCTGGCCCCCGATGCCACCCGTGAACAGATTCGCACCTTGTGCGAAGAAGCACAGGCGCACGGCTTTTATTCCGTATGCCTGAACTCGGGGCAGGTGCCTTACGCCGCGTCCTGCCTGACCGACGATCGCGTGGTGATCTGTGCGGTGGTGGGCTTCCCGTTGGGCGCCGGCCTGAGCGACACCAAGGCCTTTGAAGCCGAACGGGCGATAGCCGCCGGGGCAGGGGAGATCGACATGGTGCTCAATATCGGCTGGCTGAAGGAAGGCCTGCTTGAAGCCGTGCGCGAAGACATAGCCTTGGTGCATAAAGCCTGCGGCGCCGTGCCATTGAAGGTGATCCTGGAAACCTGCCTGCTCAGCGACGAACAAAAGGTCCAGGCCTGCGAAATCTGCCGGAATTTGGGCGTGGCATTCGTCAAGACGTCCACGGGGTTCAGCCGCAGTGGTGCCACAGTTGAGGACGTGGCACTGATGCGTAAAACCGTGGGTGCCAAGGTTGGGGTCAAGGCCTCCGGTGGCGTACGTGATTATGCGACGGCGCTGAAGATGATTGAGGCCGGGGCTACGCGTTTGGGCAGCAGTTCGGGGGTTGCGATTGTGGGTGGGGAAATGGCGGCGGTGGGTGGTTATTAAAACGCTGCTTATATAACTCAACTAAATAGACATTTAGTTGAGCTATAAAAAACCACCATAAAATCAAGGGAGCGGGCGATGATTCAACGTAAAGCAAGCGCACAAGACGTAATCAATGCGCTGGATCTCGAACCGCATCTCGAAGGCGGCTACTTTCGCAGAACCTATCAGGCGGACCATCGCGACTGGCTCGAAACCGCTGCAGGACCGCGTTACCTGATGACGTCGATCTACTATCTGCTGACCGAGCAATCAGCGGTGGGCCAGTTTCATTTCAATCAGTCTGACATCCTGCATTATTTCCACTTGGGCGACGCACTCGAATACAGCCTGATCCATGCGGACGGTTCATTGCAGACAGTCATCATGGGCAACGATGTTCTCGCAGAACAGTGTTTGCAATTGCACGTACCGGGTGGCATCTGGAAATCATCACGATTGCTGGACGGGACAAACGGATTTGGATTGATCAGTGAAGCGGTTTCGCCAGGATTTGATTTTGCCGACATGGAGATGGGAAATCGCCATAAGCTCACGACAGCGTTTCCACAGCATCGAGCGTTGATTGAAAAGCTGACGCGGGATGAGGATTGAGGGATGCGGATTCAATGGATTATCAGGTTGGAGGGAAAGCGTAGTCGGGAAAATGATGAAGTTCCGGTGAAGATTTATCCAGAACGTCCATATCAGAGGATTTTTTATGATTTTTCTGAATGACGATTAACGTAAAAAAGTCTAAAACCCTGTTATTTCTAACAGTACAAAAATAGAGTTGATTACCGAAGTATGGGGATTGTTGGAATGCTGTATTTTCTACACAAGGAGAACTCCCATGCCCGATTACACGGAACAACAACTCTTAGATCTTCCTAAAGAAAAACTGATAAATCTGACATCACAGCAATTGAAAAAGCGAGACGAATTACTGCGCGAGCAGCGAGAACGGGAAACTAATCCCGTCGATTGGAGCACCATGGATGAGGTTATAACGGTCTCACAGAAGTACGCCAAAGAAATAGAGGAGATGTACCAATCAGATGAGGACCTGAACTTTTCAGAAAACCTCGACCTGCCCGCAAAGCAATAGCCGCCACCTGATTGACAGTCAGGAAAATCAACATCCGCGCCGGTAACCGGCTAAGCCGGCTGATCTCAACCCAGACGGAAAACTCCAGAGATCACCAGAACTCTGGGGTTTTTCTTCGCGAGACGAATGCTAGAGATGTTATCTCACCTTGAGCCTCTGATTTCCCCAAAGCGTCTTTCACAGGCGCGGTCAATCAAACCTACAAACTGGATTCGCATTCTTGGTGATTGGAGTGGGGGGGGGGGTGCTGTTACACCCCCACTTTAGTACGGAATCCCGTACCGGCCTGCAGTATCGTCGAGGCGAATTTGATCACTGCTTGGAGTCCCGCAGATGCATCTGGCAGATCAACAATAAAGCCAATGCTTTCGGGTTTTCGCGCCTGTAAAGAACCCAGATCGAGACGCAGCGCTTACTGACGTCGCAGCCGCCGAGCAACGCAGCAGTGAGCAATACGGCGGCATAGAGCTTCATGCAGATCTTCCTTGAGCACGGGTGGCGTTGGGACGAGTAAAGATCAAACCTGAGGGCGTTGCCATGTGGTGGGTGAAAACGATGAGGTTGCGGCGTACTGGCAACTGAGTGGTGATGATCAGTGAGAGGAGGAAAAGCCTGGAGACGCTGACTCAAAATCTGACGCGTACTGCTCCTGATTAAGTAACATCGTGTTACGTATAATTTCTGTGACGTTATGGTAGCTATGCCGTCGGAATCGACGAATTTAGCGCCGGGATAATCGCGAAGCCCCGGCGCTGAATTTAGCCATAACGTCCATTATGCGAGGCGCATTTTTCATCGATCAGGCTGAAATTTCGCAATGCGAAAAATCACACCCAGTGTTCTTTTGAACTCTGGTTTTTTTGTTTTATAAAATGATTTTTGGTCTCAGCCGCAGCTGTGTGCCTGGCTAGATGAGGAACAACGTGACGAGTTAGTCAGGTGCACAGATATGGCCGACAAGCGCAGCGCGTCAGTCGCTTACCAGGCTGCATTTTTTAGTGATTCGATGCTGTTTAGCGTGCCTTGCAGATCTGCAAGGCCACCCTGAGACATTACTTCCAGCGGCGTTTTCCCATTAAAAAAGGTGTTGTCGTTTTTCATGCTTGGGAAGGCATACAGGTTTTTGGGATTTTCAAACACTGTGCGTAGAGCTGCGTGGATGTTCAGCACCATGCTGATGCGCTGTAACTGATTTTTGTCCAGGTCCGTAGCTGATTCGTCGTCCTGATTTTCGCCCTTATAGATGCTTTCAGACACCTTCAAGACGGCCTCAATCTGTTCTTCTGAGGCTTGCCATTTTTTCAGGATTTTCACTGCTGTTCGTAGCGCAGTGACGTTTTGACTTTCTTGCTGCATATCGATTCTCTGGCTTGTACGGGAGCGAAGCGGGTGGGGGTGCTGTTACACCCCCACTTTGGTATGGTTTTCCATACTTTCAAGCCTTAACACGTCCCGCTTTTGGCTACGCTCTTGTTGAACACCACCATGGCCACGCTTACGCGTTGCGACTCGGCCGCGTCAAGAATCGCCTCCCCGCATGCAGGGCAGAAAGAGCCATGCACACCAGCGATAACCGTAGTTTCGCCTTTGTAGGTATGCGGTAAGTCCCTGGTGTCTACCACCAGGTCGGCGCCGCCACAAATATGACATTTCATGTCATAACCTCTTGACCGAGACGACCAATACGTCCTCGATCACAGTGAGTTTCAGGTAGGCCCGGACGGCAGGGGTTTGGGGGCGGTAAACGTATCTCATGGCTTCCTGCTCATACCCAAATAGCGCACCTTTACACCGACACTCTACCTTCGGGGCCCGCCAAGGTCTCGAAAGTAGTCCTCGAGCTCTAAGCTCGAAAGCATACCGCTAATTATGTTGCGTGCCATGGGCTTGACATAGTCGGGTAAGTCACTGAATCGCCTGAATAAAGCCTTCATTTCGTCTACTACTTCACGCTCGCTTTCTTCTAACAAGATTTCGTCAGTTGAGCATTTGAAGAACCTTGCCATGTCGATCGCTTTATCACTGGGCGGGATGTTTTTTCCTTTCTCCCAGCTCGCCACCGTGTTCTCGGCTATTCCAAGCGCTTCAGCCAGCGTCTTTTGCGAGACCCCGATTTTTTCTCGTTTTTTCTTGATGTTTTCACCGATGCTCATTTCGTCTTCAACCGGTTGACTCTGATGCATCTACTTTAACCCCTGTGTTTTCATACAGCACACACATGTGTTTGCTTGACCCAACAAGTATGCCTTGCGTCTTACCTGCGAGATAGCTTAGTCTAAGCCACGTTATGTGTTGGGTTGACAGGATTTCATATGTTCATTGATTGGTTAACGATTTCGCAGGAGCATCAGCATGATCTACCGATCGTGTGCGGCATCTTTACCTTGACGGTGGACGCAAATACCAATGAGATTCTCAGCACCCGTCAGCCACGTTTCAAACACGAAGCCAGTTTTTCGACTTCGGTCACTGTTCACGTTCAGGGCCGGAAAGTTCGAGTGGAAGGAAATCCTAGCCGAGTAGGGCGGCTAGATAACCTTTTTGGATTTGCTTCTATCGAGCAATGCGTGTCGGTTTACAACGCGTTGCTGCGTGAGTATGGGCTTCCTGGGTTCACCCGCTGTACTCGCCTTGATATTCGGCAGGGTGAATCCGGTGCGAAGTCTGGTGACCGTATTGCCGATGGTGCAAAGATTGAACGGATTGACCTAACCACCAATGTTTCGTTGGGGGAGGGCAATGTCCTTGCCTATCTGCGCGGTGTTTCTAGTCAGCGAATCGGTCATTCCATCGGTTTTCTGTACCCCAACGGGCGAACTGTTGCTTGGACGCCTAAAGGCAACGGTAAAGGCGGGCGTCTTCAGTACCGAAAGGCTTATGACAAAGCCTTTGAGATGGATCAGAACTGTTTACCTAAGATAAAACGCGTCTTTGGCGAAGATTCGGAAGAGTACAAATATGTTCAGCGGGTTAGAAACTACTGCTCACAAGAAGGCGTAGTCCGTATGGAACAAGAGCTTAAAAGCGAATACTTACAGCGTGAAGCCCTCTGCTATTGGGGTTTATTTGATGAAAGGCGTCTGGCCGAACTCCACTGTGAGTTTCTTAAAATAGATGAAAAGTTAAAGGTGACAGCCATGGATATTGTGAGCATTGCCGAACAGTTGGTTGCTGAGGGTGTTTGTCCTACTCTACGTTCTGCTCGTACTACGGCTAGCTATGCTCTTGAGTGGATGTCTGGAACATCTAATATTGACTTTTCAAAGTCTCAAGTTAAAAAACATGCCGCTTTTCTTAACCGCATCGGCATAAATATCCGTAACGCCTGCGATACCAGCCGCTTTGCACCTGTTTTTGTTCGTCAGTGTCGTGAAGTCACTAAAAGCACTTTAGCTGTTCCTGTTTGGTACCAACGTCCAAACCATCTACAGCAGGTTGCAGCATGAGAACAGTTAGTTTTCAAGGCGATCAGCTTACTAGTGGCCAGCGTCGTAGATTTGAACTTCAGCAGCGCTTGAAGCACGCGTTCATAAATCCCATTCTTGAGCAGCAAGTTCAAGAAACGCTTAAAGCTGTAGAGGCTAGAAAAGAGCAGGGCATTAAACCTGAGCGTATTTGGCTTTTAGAGCGTCAAGAAACAGGAACAACCTGTGTTGCCGAATGGATGGGTTTCTAATGGACAAAAAGCAGTTTCAAGTTCTGCGTTGGAATGTCGAATCTGATATTCGTAATCATGTTACTGATGAAACACTCATTAAAAGCATCGCTAACGATGTTATGCGAACTATTCTGACTGACTTTGCAGCTCAAGCTGTCAACCGGCAACGCAATAACCGACAGTTTTTAACTTTCAGGCGTAATCCTGAAACAACAGCGCCCAGTTGGGCCTATCGCAAGCCGGGCATAAGCTCCCGACTTCCAACACTGTAATGAGGGCAATACTATGTCGAATGTAATTCTTGTTGAGGTTACCGGAATTAACCGTACTGGCACAGCTTCTAAGTCCGGAAAACCTTACTGCATGTATGAGGCGTATGTTCATCTTCCGAATGTTCCTTACCCTCAGAAAGCTTCCTTTTATGCCGAGCTGCCTAACCAAGTTCCGCAGCCTGGCACTTATGAGTGTGACGTTATCGCAGATGTTCGTGATGGCCGTTTAACTTTTGATGTTGATCCTCGTCAAGCGCGTCGGGTTAACTCTAGTTCAACCCAAGCGTCTGCACCTAAAGCTGGATAAATAGACATGGCAGTTTGTACGCTTTTAGATGCGAACGGCTTTGTAATATCCACAAAAGAAACTATCTGCTCTGCATTTGTCATGCTCACACCTTCTGAGTTTGCTTCCGTTCAAGCAGCTGCTGCGCCGTTCGACTACACACAGGCATTTGCCTTTTGGTCGTTTGCGTTCGGTACAACATTGCTTTTTTGGTTGGTGTCTCGCGGTGTGGGCACCATCTTGAACCTCATACGTCATCGGTGAGGAAAGCCGTACCGGCCGGATGCCGGTTATTAAGAAAGGGTAACAACCATGAAACTGAAACAACTGCTGTCCGCTACCGTTTTAACTGCCGGTGTCGTTGCTGCCACTGCTTCGCAAACTGCTTCTGCTGCTATCGATTTGACCACCATTACTGGTGCTTTTACTGCTGCTGACGTTGTCGCTGGCATTCTGGCTATCGGTGCTGTTCTGGCGACAATCTATGCAACTTCAAAAGCAGCTTCGATGGTTCTGGGCATGATTCGCGGTCGCTGATTGCAAGTATCTAGGGGCATTGCTTTGGCGTGCCCCTTTTTTTCGTCTTTAGTAAGCAGGAAACTTTTATCTTCGGAGTTTATGTTCATGACCACCAATGACGCGTGGTATTTACTCATGTTCGTCTTTGGCCTTATGTGTGCCTGGGCGGTAATCACTGGCTTTGCGGATAATGACATATGAAAAAAATCGTTTATTTCTTCTTCGCTAAGAAAGCTTTTCTGTTTGCTCTGCTTTTTATGCCTGTCTTTGTTTCCGCAGCTCCTGCTTTTTCAGCGAAAGTTGGTCAGGCTGTAGGTGGTGTAATGGAGCGGAAAGCTATTCAGCGGGGTTTTGCTGCTAATGATCCCCGCTTTTCTGCGGCTCTTAATGCGACTGCTGCTGTTTTGACTGCTGCAGCTACTGGTGTAGTTGCGGTTTCTGGTGCGCCTATTTGGGTTACGATTGGTTTGGGAGCATTGGCGGCAGGGGCAATTAGCCTTGCTATTGATGCCACGGTGAATTGGATCTTTAATTCTGATGGGACTGTTACTTATACGGTTGTTTCTGCTGATGATGGTGGCCAATTAACTAATGGCGGTCTCTACTGGTCTAGTTATAGTTCGTCTGGTTCTGGGGCTGGCCGTTACATCGCAGGTTCCCCTTTACTTGCTGCGAATCTTTTTATTAAAGGTTCCGGCTTTAACTTTTCTTTTACTCAATGTGATGTTGCTGGTAACTTTGCTCATTGTTACGGGGCTTCAGGTAGTCCTTCTTCTTATAAGGATGTCTATAAGTACTCTAATTTTGTTGGCTCTTGTCCAGCGGGGCAGGGGTCGGTTAATAATGTTTGCGTTTCACTTGCTGGTACCTCTCCTTCTGGGCAGTTTACTAAGAAGCCTGATTTAGCTGCTGATGATTTAACTCCTGCTCAGAAGGCTGCTCCTCTAAATCCAAAGGTTTTAGCTGACATAGCTAATCAGGCATGGTTGCACGCTTCAAATACACCTAATTATCAAGGCTTGCCTTATAGCTACTCGGATCCGGTTACAGTTGCAGATGTTGAAGCTTGGCGTGCTTCTAATCCTTCTTCATATCCTTCTGTTGGGGACGCTTTAGCTTCTGCTGTTAATCCTTCTACCGGTTCTGTTCCTGTTACAACTCCTTCTCTGGGTGTTAATCCAACCCCTGGCATTCCTACTGCTCCTGAAGGTACACCTAAGTTAGATTTCGGGATTGATCCAGGTATTGGTTCACCAACCCTTGAATCAACTCCTACAGGTGCGCAGATACTAGCGCCCATTACTGGGTTGATGCCTGATCTTAAGAATTTTCAGGTTCCTTCTCACCAGGGTGAATGTCCGAAACCAGTATTTGACATATCTGTTTTGCATACTCGTGTCACTATGGATGCTCATTGCACTCTGTTTGAAGGTGTTCGTGGTCCGCTTTATAACGGTAGTTTAGTTGCTTGGCTCATTGCTGCTTTGTTTATCGTTCTCTCGGCTTGAGGTGATTTATGTTCGGTATTTTGCTTTCTGCTGGTAACGCGTTGCTGGGTTGGTTGGTTCGTGGTGTTCTTGTTAAATTTGTTGTTATGACCGCTTTATACTGGATCGTCGCTGAGCTGGTTGGCGTCATGGCGTCATGGCTTCCAAATGGAGCTGGTCTTACTTCTGCGTTTGGCGGCATTAGTGCTGCCACCTGGTACTTTCTTGATCTCTTTGCGTTCTCGAACGGCGTGCCTTTGCTCATCGCGGCACTAGTTACGCGTTTTCTCATACGCCGTATTCCGGTAATTGGCTGATGCCTATTAATGCCTATACCGGGCTGATGGGCTCGGGCAAAAGCTTTGAGTGTGTCGTCTCCGTTATCGTCCCAGCGGTCGCTAAAGGTCGCCGTGTTGTGACAAACGTCGACGGTATCGATTCTGATGCCATCCGTGCATACATCAATGAGAAGCAGGGCATTGCTCTGGAAAAACTCGGCGAGGTGGTGCACTGTCAAAACGAAGACGTTTTCAAGGCTGATTTTTTGCCTCACGGCCAGCCGGTGGACACGTTCTGCCAGCCTGGTGATTTGATCTGCATTGACGAAGCTTGGCGATTTTGGGGTTCTGATTCGAAGATCGGCACCGAACACCGGATTTTCTTCCGCGAGCATCGTCACTATGCGCACGCTGAAACCGGTGTGACCTGTGACCTGGTGCTTATGGTTCAGGACATTTCCGACCTTCACCGCATCTTGAAAACGGTGGTCGAGCTGTCGTTTCGTACCACCAAAATTAAGTCGCTGGGTTTGAATAAAATCTACCGGGTTGAGATGTGGGAGGGCTGGAAACAGACGGCCAAATCACGTGTTGACGTGATGAACAAAAAGTATGACCCGGAGATTTTCCCGCTCTATTCGTCGTACTCAGGCGGTCACGGTAAAGAAGTCCAGGTGGATGACCGACAGAACATCCTGAAAAACCCGAAGGTCTGGTTTTTCCTGTTAATGATTGTTTTCGGCGGTGTCGGGTCGGTCTGGGGTGTCCTGCACTTCTTCAACCGCGGTGCTGCTCCCGCTACGGTCGTTCAGCAACCCGCAAGCGCTGCGCAGTCAGCGCCTAATGTTGCGCCTCCTGCTCCCTCTCAGGTGCTTTCCACTGAATGGCGTATTGCTGGGGAAATTGTCGTTGATGGTCAGGCACAAGTTGTCCTGGTCAACACTGACGGCGTGATTCGTTACGAGCATCCGAGCAACTTTCAGAATTCAGGCCGCGTCATGACTGGTCAACTCGACGGCCAACGCGTCAGCACCTTCAGCGGTGGTAAGCCTCCGGCCACGTCTTCCGTTCCTCTCCCTGGTAAAAATCCATGATCCGGTTTTTGTTGCTGTGCCTGTTGTCATTTTCCGCGATTGCTGCCGATAAGCAGGCGCCGTATCAGTTCGACCTGACCGGCTTGCCGATTGGCCAAGTGGCTCAAATTTTCTATGCCGATGCCTTTCGTAAGCCCTACATCCTGTCGCCGGAAGTGCTCGAGGACGGTCGGCCTGTCTCGTTGCGTGTTCAGGGTTCCGCCGTCCAGGTGCGTGCCGATTTCGTCCGCCTTCTTGATGCTTTTGGCTACTCGGTGATTCAGCGCAACGGCGTCGAGCATGTCATGCCGAAAAAAGAGCCGGCACCTCCACCAGGTGAATACTTTCTGTACCGACCGCTTTACCGCGATGTGGCCTATCTGTCGGAAGCTCTCGCGCCATTGTTCCAGGGAAAATTTGGTGTTGATCGCGGGATTTCTGTTCCTGGTCAAACGCCGATGACTGGATCTGCTCCGCGTGGATCTGCTGCTAGCCTGTTAAATCGTGATGCTGATCAGCTGGTTTTTGTTGGCAGCAAAGCCGAAATTGCCAACCTGCGTTCTTTGCTACCTCAGATCGATATCGAGATGGGCGAAGTTATGCTTCGTAGTGCAGTTTATGAGGTTCAAACTGGCGACCGTGACGGTTCCGCTTTTTCCCTTGCAGCCTCGCTGCTCAAGGGCAAAGTGTCGCTCAACTTAGCCGGTAATCCGCTCGATAACTCCGTCAGCATTAGTACCGGTGACTTCAATGCCGTTCTGTCGGCTCTGTCGTCCGATTCGCGTTTTAAGGTGGTCAGTCAGCCGAGTTTGCGTGTGCGATCAGGTAAAGAAGCGACGATAAACGTCGGTGCGGAAGTGCCGGTGTTGGGTGCCTTGTCGTATCCGCAAGGTGCTGGCCAAGCTGTCCAGTCGGTCGAATATCGTAACTCCGGCGTGATTTTTACCATTACCCCTCAGGTGCGCCAGGCTGTTGTCGATCTGACTATTGATCAGCAGCTTTCCAACTTCGTGCAGACCACTACCGGCGTGAATGGAAGCCCGACTTTGACTAAGCGGCAATTGACTACAAGCGTCCAGATGCGCAACGCCGAGGTGGTTATTTTGGGTGGATTGACCGAGGAAAAAACCTCAGAAACGCAAACTGGCCTATCTTTCCTGCCGTCGATTTTCCGTTCCAAAGTTACTGAGTCGAGCAGGTCGGAAATCTTGCTGGTTCTCCAGATGATTAAGATGTGATTGTTCTTTTGCGAAATTTCAGCCTCTACCTCCGGCGTTAAATTTTGGTCGTACAGGGCAGGGCAGCTTGCTGCGCTGTTTTGTTCGACCCGACAAGCGCAGCGCGTCAGTTCCTTGATATTCAAAGACACGTAGGCTATCAGTAAGGGCTCGTAAGGAGCGGACACGCCCGCAGCGCGTCAGCGCGAGGACGGGGCTGCGACGTCGAGTCGCGTACATTCCCCAAGCACCTTTTTTCGATTTAGCAGCTAAATTTCAGGCTGTTCTTGCTGAAAACCGAACGACTTATTATAACTAAACTAAATGACTATTTAGTTTAGTTATTCTCTAGGGTTATTACGGTGCAAGGCGAGGAGGGTTACAGTGCGTGTCAGTCAGAACCGAAACATGTCGAGAGCATAATGACCATTTCAGTAACCATTGATAGCTGTGCGTGGAATTTCTTCTTCGACAATGAGTATGACCTCTGCGTCGAATTACCTCCCGAGAGATTTTCTCTGTTCATTACCAGGGAGGTTGAATTAGAGCTGGATCAGATTCCCGACCAGTCTCAGGGTGTTGATAAGCGTCCGTTGAAGGATTACATCCGTACAAGTATTCAGCTTCGTAACGTTGAAACCAGCTGCTTTTTTGGATTTTCTGAGGCAAACGTTCCTGGGGAGCCGGCTCGTTATGGCGGCTTTGGCCAAGGCACTTTCGAATCCGACATTGAGCGAGATTGGCGTCAGCGAGAAGAAACTCAGCGTTTTCTCCGTAGCAGCACCAAGCGTGCATCCACGGTTCTGGGCCCAAATGAAGCTGATGTTTCTTTGGCTGTGGCCTCACTGAGCTCGGTTCTGATCACGGTTGATCAGAAGAAAGGTGCAAAGCTAGGAAAGAAAGGTCCAATCCATGATGCAGCTATCAATGGTGGCCGGGTCGTATACACCGAAGATTTTAAGAGCAGTGGCTTGACGTTGGCCGACTTCATCGAAAAGCGTTTTGTCGAGCCCAGCGGCGCGTCATGATCGAGGCTTGGTCCAGGTTCGAAATCTGACTACCAGAGCCCCCCAGCCTGCATAGAAAGGTTCGCATAATGTATATTATGTTAAATCGTGCGCCACGTCAGAAATGCCGTTTCTCTTCTTGGCAGCGTGCACCGCTGCTTTCTTGTGACTCCGCGAATTTGAAACTATATCGTGAGAACTGACGCGTTTTACACGGGACCAACGAATTGCTTCGGAGCCTTGAGCGCACATCGGGCCAAAATGTCGTAGCTCACACCGTGTCGATTTTTCTCTTCCAAAGTTCATGCCGATTGGTTTCTTACTTCTCCTCGAACTCGAGACCAACTTTTCACTTCCTATGCGCTCGGACACGGCGGCATCAAGGGCTCGGTGCTCACGAACTCGTCGTTCAAGCGTTGTCATCGAGGTATGAGGAGAACACTCAAGGCGCGTTCTTGAAGGTCAAAGGTTCGGCGCATGGCCTGAAAAAGATGGGCTGGAAATCCGTTCTTGATCTGGGCCAGTCGTTCAGAACCCCTCAGTGCGAAGCGACCGGAACTGAAGGCCCAAAACTCCTCGTTCCCTAAGTTACGCAACCTCTCATGCTTTCCATTTTGGCGCCGCTCAGGTGCTGAAGTGCTCAATGGTTCTACTCCTTCACGCGGGAAGCAGGATTTTGATAATCCTATCATCGGGTGTCAGCAGTCGAATACGTGTTAAACGCTTCGGAGGGGGGCCAATTTCATGCATCTTTTAAAGGGGATGACCGCCCTCCTCTTTGATCCCGATTTCCTCCTATCAGAATTGGCGGAAATGGGGAGGTCTATCTGCGCCGAAAAGTCAGGGGGCTCGCTATATACATCGTAATTTCCGAAATCGCCTCCCGCCGTTAACTACTTAATAAGCCTGCAAAAATCTGAGGGCCGGTAAAAGCGTTCTTCCGCTATGTAGCGGCTGAAACGTCTTGCCTCGTGAGAATATATTCAGCGAGGAGTAAGTATGTCCTCACAAAACCCTATCAGATAATTCGCGCTTTTTATCTGTTATTTCCACACGCTAGAAGGACGAATCTGATTCGCTATGATTGATGCCTCATGGCATGCAGACTGCGGTTTCGGTGTAACGTAAAATGCAAAAGTCGAAAATCACGGATTGAGATAAATCGTATGACGACAGAGCAATATATGAACTTTGAACAGTTCAGCGCTGAAAAGCCAGCCCTAAAAAAGGACATACGCCTTGTTGCGCGCCCATTGAATATGAAGGCTGAGCTATTGGCTATACAGGTACAAATGGTCAATATCGCATGATGCGCTGTTTGCCTCTTTCGTTGTTCGCCCTTAGCGGGCTCTGGCGCAGACGCACCCGCAGGTATCGGGAGGTCATGGCCACTGTCTGTGTAGTTAGCGGTCTGCTAGCATTACCAGCCAGTGCCCTGGCGGGCTGCGCGGCGAGCGGCAATAAAATCGTGCCGTCGATTTCGGATGTGCCCACTGACAGCGGAGGGATGATCTCGTCCGTTTGGCACTCGGCAACCATGTCGCTCATCTGCACGAAGATGCCCTCAGGCACCTATACGAATACGATGGGTGCTACAGGCGTGCCTGCCGGAGCATCCGTCGAGTTTGATGGTGCGTCCTACAACCTCTACCAGACGAACGAGAGTGACGTATTTTACTTTGGGACTTCTTCTGTCGATGGTGGGGCGGAGCACGGATTGAGTTCCAACGTCTACGAAACCGTGCGAGAGATAGGCTTCAGCGGCAGCAGCGGCCGCGTCTTCGACTTTACAATGCGTTCGACGGTCAAAATAAGGTTTTACAGCCCCAAAAAGAGCATGACCTCAGGCCTGCGCACCATCAATACATTGGACGTCATCACGGGCAAAATTACCCATACTAAACCCGGGGTCTACAACGGTATATGGACGATGCGCACTGATAAATTCACGTTCGTGGCCAAGGGTACCTCCTGCACCTTAACCACGCCGGCCAATATTAAGCTTAAGCAAGTGAGCATGGTCGATATGCCTTCAGTCGGGTCCAGCATCGCCGGCGGTGCATTTGTACTGGGCCTGAAATGCAGCACGGATGCACCTGCATTTCAAGTGAGTTATTCCATGTCGGACGTGTACAACCACCCTTCGAACCTTTCTTCCTATCTGAGCCTGGCCGATGAGCCCACGAGAGCGGCGGGTATCGCATTACAAGTGTTGAATGGGACTAACGCCATCAGTTTCGCCCCTTCAGCCAATACCATAATGGGCAACTTGAGGAGCGGTACGATCAGTCAGCCTATGACCGTGCAATACATACGGACCGGTAAGATCGCGACGCCTGGAAAAGCCAACGCGGCTGTCACCGTGACCTTTACTTATGACTGATTGCTTTCTGGACTATCACACGCAAGCGTCCGGCCAACCCACCTTCCTGACCACGACACTATTTGCAGCTCACCGGAGGGCATTCCCTAGGCTCTAGGTGGCTGGCCAGACAGAAACGCTTCCAGTCATCGTCATCAGGTCCCACTCTTGACCTTACTCCAGACCCGCGTGCGCACCCGCTCCAGTTTCAAGGGCAGCGGCTCCAGCGCAAACAGCGTATCCAGCACTGCTTTGGAAGGATAAACCCCCGGATTATCGCGCACCTTCGCATCCACCAGCCCCGTGGCATCCTTGTTGGCATTGGCATAGCTGAGGTAGTTGGACGATGCGGCGATCACCGGCGGGCGAAGCATGTAATCGATAAACGCCAAACCCTGTTGGAGATTCGGTGCATCGTTGAGCAGTACCAGGTTTTCCACCCAGATCGGCGCGCCTTCCTTGGGAATGCTGTACTGAATCCGGCGACCATTACCGGCTGCGTCGGCCGCTTTGCGAGCGTCCATCACGCCACCCGCCCAGCCGACGACGGCGCAGATATCACCGTTCGCCAGATCGGTGATAAAGCGCGAGGAGTCGAAGTAGCGGATGTGTGGGCGCAGTTTCAACAGCAGGGCCTGGGCCTTCACATAGTCGTCCGGGTTCTGGCTGTTGTAGGGCAATCCCAGATAGTGCAAGGCAATCGGGATAATTTCAGCGGGCGCATCCAGCATGGCCACGCCGCACTCGCCCAGCTTGGCGAGATTTTCCTGCTTGAAAATCAGATCCCAGGAATCCACCGGTGCGTCGTTACCCAGAAGCGCGTGGACTTTGGCCACGTCGTAGCCGATGCCGGTGGTGCCCCACAAATACGGCACCGCAAAGCGATTACCGGGATCGTTGTTGTTGACCTTGGCGAGGATGTCCGGGTCCAGATGGGACAGGTTGGGCAGTTGCGAGCGATCCAGTTCCTTGAGTACACCGGCCTTGATCAGGTTCGGCAACAGGTCGCCGGTAGCGACTACCACGTCATAGCCGCTACGCCCGGCCATGAGTTTGCTTTGCATGACCTCGCTGTTGTCGAACACGTCGTAGGCCGATTGAATGCCGGTCTGCGCCTGGAAATCCTTCAGCGTGTTGGGTGCGATGAAGTCATACCAGTTATAGATATTGACCTTCGGCTCCGCGGCCTGAGCACATGCCATTGCGCCGCTGATAACGGCAGCCAGCCCCCATTGCATGCATCGAATAGTGATCATCACGAACTCCTGGGTCGGCACCTGCGCGCCAGCTGATTATTGTTATGGAGGGTATAAGCGCAGTCAGCGAATCAGCAGTTCACGGCGGCCGTCGGGGTGCTCGACAGCCTCTTCTTGCAGTTGCAGTCGACGATCATTGAGGTAGTGATAATCCCTGCGGGCCGCCTTGATTTGAGCAAGGTCCAGACTGATCACATGGCGGGTTTCTTCGCGCCCGGCTTCGTACAGCACGCGACCAAACGTGTCGACCACCGCACTGCCGCCCGCAAACACCAGGCCGTCGTCGCCCTGCCCTGCGCGATTGACCATCACGCTGAACAGCTGGTTTTCCTGGGCCCTGGCCATGATCGCGGTGCGGTGCACCGGACCGTAGGGGTCCATGTTGCCGTTGGTAACGATGATTAACTCAGCCCCCAACTGCGCCAGTGCCCGCGCCGTTTCCGGCAGCTCGATGTCGTAACAGATCAGCAGGCCGACACGCACGCCGTTCCACAGCGTGGTGACAAAGCGATCGCCTGGCGTGATGTCGGCGCGCTCGGAGGGCCACAGATGGGTTTTGCGATAGCGCAGGGCGATGCCGTCGGGGGTGATCAAGACCGAAGTGTTGTAGTAGGCGCTGGCATCACATTCGACCAGGCCGATAACAACCGACACATCGCGCTCGCGCACCGCCTGTTGCACGGCTCGCAGTGTCGGGCCGTCCAGGGGCTCGGCGACGTTGGCCAGTTGTTCATCACTGACGAAGCCCATCAAATGGGTTTCCGGGAATACCAGCAGGTCGGTGTCCGCGTTGCAGTTGGTGATGGCCGCCAAAGCACGTGCAAGGTTGTACGCCGTATCGCCGTCGCGGCCGGCTAACTGCATCAATTCAATCTTCATCAGTGATCCTTCCGCGCAGTTCAGCAAGTTCTGAAAGAGTATGGGCGGCGCTAACGAAGCGAAACATCACGTCGAAGGGGTACCCCCGTGGGGGTAGTGAGATCAAATAACACTCAGATCAAAGCAGACCGCTCATAAGACAATATCATCGTTACACCCGCGCTCACCGCGCCCTGAGTGTGCGTTCACGGCCGTGCAAATGTAGCGCACGCTTAGGGGCTTACTGATCGACCCAGCGCCTTTAGGCATAGCGCCTAACGTGCGCGGGGAAGCAGCCTCCGATCGTCACGGCCATTACCCCCCACCATGATCTGCAACCACACGCCTGAGGCCTGCTCGGTTATTCTCGCCAATGCGAACTGCAGATAAAAATTATTCATAAGAGAGCGTTACGGTGACTCCAGCGTTTACTGTTCCTGGTGTCATTTTCCCGGTACGAATATAGTGAACACCAAAGGGTTTACTGATAGTTCCGCCCTGAACCCCCATATCCCCCAACTTTCCTTTGAGTGTAGAAGCCGAAGTTTGAGATCCAAAGACCACAGGCGTCTCGCCATCAAGCACTTGCAGCGACACACCTGAGGCCGAGTTGACTGCCGAATTCAGCGTTAGATTTGAAGTCGTATTGCCCGGGGCGTTCACATCCTCCAATGAATAAAGAATTTTGTATGGCGCATAGGATGCCGCGCACGTTACGCCAAGCGAAAAATTTACTCTTCCGGTCGTATCACCGACTAACGAGAGCAACGACAAGTTAGTCTTTTTTAGACTCACCTCGGACGGCGCGCTTAGCGTGCAGGACGTATTATTCACGGAAAGACTAACTGAAGGCGAGCCTCCATTAGATGCTCCCGCTTGAGTCGACCCCTCAAATACTCGATTATAAAAAAATAAAGCTTGACTAGGCACTACTAGCTGACCAACCGGCAGTCGAGCAAGAGAAACATAACGAAATCGATATTTGTAACCTTTTTTCAAAAACCCACCAACACCTAAAAAATCAATTTTCCCATAACCAGGATCGAATATGGGAATGTAATCTCCATCTAAAAAAGCATGCTCGTAAATCACACCAATATTGGGATTGCTTGTAGACTGCAAATCATACTGCCTCCCATTAAAATCATACACACCAACTCTAGACTTAAAAAAAAAGAAAACGATATAAAGAGGCACGTTTAGAGTAGTATATGAGCAATTCATAAAATTAGGTATAGATCTTTCATGCCACACATCTGAAATCATCTGTACCCCAGTCTGCCCCTTGGCTTGCTGCACCTTTAAAGTCACACTCGCTCCTGAATCCACATAAGCAAGTTGACAGTTACTAGACGCCCAAACAAGACCACTTACAGAAAAAAGAATGAACAGACACACGCTTTTAAAAAATACGATCATACGTCACCCCCTCACACAGACAGCATCAAAGCTCTCATACATGAGCTCTTTTTTTGCAGGCGGCACATCATAACTAAAACTACATTTCCCACCGCCCCACACAACATCGAACACGCCTTTATCCTTGACTCCAAAAACCAGCAATCTTGATACATTATCAACCACGCCAAGCATACTTCCGCTCTCACCATAAACTTGAGCACCAAATGGAACTTTTTCACCATCGTTCAACTTCAACGAAAACTGCAACCTGCGCCCCGACTCAACCTCAAACCGACGCTTCACCACAGCGCCACGCGTCGGCACCACCCGCTGCGAACTTTCTGCGACTTCGACATCACTACCAAAGGTATTGGTATCCAAGTTGATCCAGTTGTAACGATAGGGTTGCGCATAGGGCACGACCGCATAGCCTTTTTTATCGGTACGCACAGCAGTCCCACTTTCGACGCCGACGCCCTTGGTATCGGGCACTTCAACCAATGCGAAGGTTTCACCGACCGGTTGCCCCAACGTCACCCCGTCGCGGTGTACCACCACCGACCCACTCGCCCCGACGTCAAAATGCTTGTTATCCCGACCCTGCCCATAGTTGCCACTGACTTTCGCATTAGGCGTGTCCCAATTCATACCGACGCTGCCGGAGGCACCGCTGGTTTTGCTTTTGCTGCCCTGTACCGAATAACTCAAGGTGTTCTGTTCGTCGATGTTGCCTGACAGGCCCGTTTGAATCGACGTCTCACCTTGGGACGATGAAGTAGCGCTGGTGTAAAGCCGTTGCGCGCGACGATTGTCACCGAACGGAATACTGAAGGACGCAGACACCTGATTATCGATTCGTTGACTGCCACCCTGCCCCTCTGTACGGGACACGGCAAAGCTGTAGCTGGTGTCGGCATAGCTGCCGTTGTAGCCGAACTGCCAACGCCGCGTGCTGCCCTGGCCGTTCCAGTAACTGGTTTCGCCCAAACTCAGAAACAGCGACCCACGCCCTTCCAGGGACTGGTTGACGTTCATGTCAAAACGGCTTTTTTGTCGGCCGTAATAAGGGGTGGCGAAGCGATCCTGTTCATCCACATGTTGGCTGAACGTGCGGAAAGACTCGGTGGAATAGCGATAGCCGACCATGGTGAAGGTGGTATCGGTGCTGCTTAGCGTCTTGGAATACAAAAAACGCGCACTCTGGCCCACGTTCTTGCGCCCGGACGCATCCTTGGAGTTGCTGTTGGTGACGTCAAACGATACACCGCCCCACGGCGAGTTAACCCCGATGCCCAGGTTCAACGCGTTGTAGGCCTGGGAAGCGAGTAACCCGCCGTAGCCGGTGAAGTTGTCGGTCACGCCATACACCAGCGTGCCTTGGGTAAACTTGGGCGCCGCCTGCCCTTCAGTCTGGTATTGGCCGGCGGCCAGGCTGTAGCGGGTACTGCCTCGACGTGTCATTACCGGCAAGTAGGAGTAGGCCTGGGAGTATTGACGCTCGCGCCCATCGGCCTCGATGATCTTGATACTCAAGTCACCGTTGGAGCCGCTGGGGTAAATGTCGCTGATCTCGAAAGCACCCGCAGGAACGCTGGCCGAATAGATCACGTAGTTGTTCTGGCTGATCTCCACCGTTGCATTGGTTTCAGCGATACCGCGCACCACTGGTGCGAAACCGACTTCATCATCGGTCAGCATGCCGAGCTCCGACGTCAATTGAGCGCCGCGAAAACGCACACTGTCGAAGATATCGCCCTGGGTGTACAACTCGCCCCCCGCCAGTTTGCTCTTTAGGCTGACGACGTCACGCTCGGCATAGGTACGGTTGCTGTTGAATGTGTCGCGCATACCGGTGCCCCCGGAGATCGACGACTCATTGCGAAAGCGCCAGGCACCGAGGTTGAAGCCGTTACGCAGACCTATATAGCGGTAGTCGCTACTGTAACCACGGCTGATATTGCGGCTGAAGTTAGTCTGATAATTGGTGTACAGGGCGGTGATGCCGTTATCCCATAAAGACGGATCGACATAACCACTGGACTGTCGCTTTATGTAAGCTTGAGGCATGCTGATCTGCAACGCCAGCGCGGTTACATCGAATTCGATATCGGCACCTGGCACCAGCGCCGACAGATCAATCACGGTATCGTCGGCACTGCCCGCAGTGATGACACCCTCTTGTTCAAGCCGTGCAGTGTTCACCCCAATCGCCTTGAGTAGGCCCAGGTGTATGATCGGCTTGACCTCCGATCCGTCCTGCACGACAAACTTGATGGACTCACGCAGTATCAAAAATTGATTGAGGTAAATATCGACATTGTACTTACCAGGGGCGATCGTGCTTCCTTGCTCAAAGTACTTCAATTCGGCCGTGGTGCCATGCTTGTTCAAAAAAGCATCATTGAATTCCACAGCATGGGCCGCAAGTGGCAGGGAAGCACTTGCCAGCACTAGACTAGAGGCGCCAAAACGACCAAACGGACGGGTACCAGAATAACTCCCAAAACAAAATGCCCACATAAGAATCTTGCCTCATTACTCAATCGTTACTGCTTGACTTACTTCAGATGCAGAGCTGCCTGCCTTCTTTTAAAAAGCCCGTCAGCTTGAAATATTGGCGAGATTCTTAACCGGGACGCCATAATCATTAATGGCATTAAACTCAACGACAATTTGAGCATTAGCAGGTATTGCACCTGCGCCTTCCACCAGAAACTTACCGGTCGCACCGGGCGCTACCATCTCTACGTTGACCGGGTGACGAGCGCCCTTATACTCAAGGAACACAGCGCCAAAGGATGCGTAATAAACAGAGTTATTGGAGACCAACAGCCAGCGTTTTCCGCCTTCACTCACCAACTGCCACTTCAACAACTTGACAGCCCCTTCAGGCGTACCGGACAAACCCGTCGGCCGATAAAACAGCTTGATCCGTTGGCGCACTGCAATCTGCAAAGTGTTATCGGTCTCGGACTTTTGGGGAATCTCCTGCACGCTGAGCCAGAACACCGACTCTTTGTCTGAGGGCAAACCTTTCCCCGCATAAAAAATGCGCAGGCTTTGTTGCTTATTGCCGCCCAGGCGACTCAGCGAAGGGGTTAACGCAAACGGTACATCCTGATCAGTTTTTTTAGAGTCCGGCTCCAACCAAGACTGAATCATGATGTCCCTGTCGGCGTCATTCTTGACCATGATCGACGCTTCCTTGAGCTTTTGCGGGTAAATAACTCGCGTGCCGCCCAATGTAATACCGGCCTGTGCGATACCACTGAAGAGCAAAATAATCCCCGCCAGACAGTACCTGGAGTACACGTTCTTCATTTAATTACCTGCGGTAAAGTAGAGAAGCATGAATATGCTTCTCTAATGAAAGACTTATTGGTAAGTCAGAGTAAATGGCAATGTGCCATTGGCTTGGCCAGGCACGATGGGCGTAACACCATTGGCCACATAGGAGGCGCGCATGTTCAAGTTTGCGGTATACGTGAAAGCTGGATCAGTACCAGCCTTGACTAACGGCGCATCAAAAGAGCCGTTACCTGCCAGGTTGATCAAGTTATTACTGCTATCGAAGATACCAATACCCACGCCCTTCGCAGCACCGGTGGTTTTGAGCAAGTTATTATTCGACCCATCCACACCGGAACCCGAGTTAGGGTCGAACATTACCTTAACAGTGGTCAACCCAGCAGCGGTATTACCACAGTCCAGATTGATATTAATCGCCGTGCCCGAAACAATCCCAGGATTTTTGGTGCTCAGGGAGTCAATACTGACCTTGCCCATCGGCACTTCAATTACCTGCGCACCAGCGCCTCCACCCACACTGGTACCGGCGCCGGAAGAGGCTTTGCAGGAAGCGGCAGTAATTTCACCGGTAAAATTGATAGTCCCGTCTGCCGCCAAAGCGGAAGTTGTAATCAATGCGGTGATAGCCGCTGCCAGAATATGCCTTTTTTGGATAGCCACAATCAATTTCCTTTAGGTTGTACAGGAGGTTAATACTTGTAATCGACCCTATAAAAGAGTCGGCTAAGTTTACCCAGTACACCCTCAGCAACAACCGCAAGAATCCATGCCTAGCCCTGGAAAAATCCTAACAAGGCATCAGATAGATCCTACAAAATTAACCGTTACTCACATAACGTTTGATACAACGGCGAATACGGTCTGTAGACTGACCTGTATTACACGGGATGTGCACGCGTGACACGAGCCAGTGGCGCACGACCAAGGGCAAGCAATAATGTCAAAGGGAGCATCGATGGGCAGTGAAATGAACCTGACGCTGCAGGATGTAGCTTGGCATGACGCGGTCGGCAAGCTGATCGAAGCCCTGGACCGTCCTGACTTCTGGCGTTCGTTGACGCGTTTGCTGGGGCGCTACGTACCGGTGGATAACTGGGTGGTGCTGATATTCAGCACGGGCAGGCCGCAGGTACTTGCTGAGTCTGCCGCAGAGGGTAACGAGTCCGACTCACTCTTCCAGGATTACCTCAGAGGCCTGTACCTGCTAGACCCGTTCTACCTGGCCAACCGCGAGTTACCACAAAGCGGCCTGTTCCAGTTAGGCGACGTCGCCCCAGAGTGCTTTGAGCAGACAGAGTATTACCAGCGCTACTTTCGATTGAATGTCGTCGCCGACGAGATTCATATCAATGTGCAACTGGATACTAGCCGCACTTTGAGCTTGTCGCTAGGCAGTAGTAGCCGCTTCAGCCAGCAGCAGATCGCGTTGCTGGGCCTGGTACAGCCATGGGTCGCGGGCTTGATGCGCCAACGGTGCTCGTTCGAACAGAGTTTGAAGGACGCACCGGAGCAGGCTCCTGACTGGCAGGAGCGCCTCCACGCAACCACGCGACAGATCAGCGCTTCATTATCTGCCCGTGAAATGGAAGTGGGCCAACTGATGCTCAGCGGCTGCTCAAACAAAGAGATCGCCCGCAAGCTGGCGATCTCTGCCGAAACGGTCAAGGTTCACCGCAAGCATATGTACAACAAGCTGGGGATCAAATCCCAGTCCGAGCTGTTCCTGTTGTTCCTTCAGGCTCAGGAGTGAACCGTGGCCGTCCAGCCCACCTTCGCCATCGCTGCCAGCAGTTGTTCCGGCTTGAGCGCCAGCGCTTGCCGGCCGCGGCCCTTAAGATCGTTGGCGGCCAACAGAGCGTTGAGGATTGCCTCTTCGACGGCGTCTGCCGCGGCCACAAATAACGCGGAGATGTAGTCGTTGTTTACCATCTGCAAGGCCGTGGTCGGCGGGCCGGGTTGCCCGAGGTTGGCAACCGGCAAGCCGGTATTGCCCACCGAGAACGCAATGAAGATGTCGCCGCTGTCGTCCTCTGTGCCGCCACCGACCCGCGCCAAGCCGATACTCGCACGCTGTGCCAGGCGGGTGCATTGATGGGGCAGCAAAGGCGCATCGGTGGCGATGGTGATCACGATGGAACCCATGCCTGGCACGCCGACATTCACCGGCCCGTCATAAGGCGAAGGCGTGTCCTTCAATACGCTGCCCACCGGGTAACCCGCCACGCGCAAGGCGCTGCGTACGCCGTAGTTGGCCTGCACCAATGCACCTACGGTCCAGCCGCCCTCTTCGGCGCTCAGCACGCGAGACGACGTACCAATCCCACCTTTGAATTCATGGCAAATCATGCCGTTGCCGCCGCCCACACAGCCTTCCTGCACCGGGCCGCTGCGTGCATCCGCCAATGCGGCGTGCACATGCTCGGCGGTGACGTGCTGGTCCCAGATATCGCTCAAAATGCCATCGTAGGTTTCCAGGACCACCGGCATGCACCAATAGGTGTGTTGCTTACCCATCTCGCGCTCGGCGGCCACCAGTGCATCACGCACCACACCAACGCTATGGGTGTTGGTGTAGGCAATGGGCGTGGTCAGTAAACCGGCTTCGCGAATCCACTCAAGGCCGGTGGCATCGCCATTGCCGTTCAGTACGTGAACGCCGGCAAAACACGGCGCCAGATGGGCCGCGACCGGGCGCGGCTCGATGATGGTCACGCCAGTATGCGTTGAACCCTCCAAGCTTTCGGCAGTGAGGGTGTGATGGCCGACGCGTACGCCAGGCACGTCGGTGATGGCGTTGAACGCCCCGGGTGTGCCCGTGCCAATGGTGATGCCCAGGTCTCGTAAGCGCATGTTTTTACTCTCGATAAGCCCGTGAAGAATTGGCCCAAGTCTAGGTAGACTGCCAGCCGTTGACGATAACCCACAGTTGTTACCCCCGATGAGTTAGGTCGGCCCCGCTTTGGACGATGGCAAATGAAGCCGGGGCGATTCACACCACCTGGCCTGAACACGCAAACTCACTATGTGCCTGGGCATGAAACACCGCCAAATAAAGCCACTGCCGCCCAAAGAATCGAGTCCAACCTCAAGTCACTGACTGCAAACATGACCCGCCACAAGGAAATGTTGCTGGAGAAATTCGTCAAACTCGATGAGCGCCTGCGTGAACTCGAACAACGGAAGCATGCGCTGGCAATTCGAGAACTTTGCGTCGCCAGGCGCGAAGACGAACTGCTCGCGGGTATTGATGCGCTGGATGCAGCGCAAGCGCGACTCAACGCAATGCTAAAAAATGCCTAAAAATCAAACCTCAAACCTGCTGAAAGCCCGCCGTGACAATAGCTGCCCGGAGTTTCGACACATGGATCCTCTGTCCGATATCCTGTCATTGTTGAGAATTGGTAATTACCATTCGGCCGCGCTTACGTTAAGAGGCGACTGGGCGTTCAACTTTCCGAAGCTCGAAGGCATCAAGTTCACCGCCGTCATCAAGGGCAGTTGCTGGTTGCAAGTGAGTGGAGAGCCACAGCTAAGACAACAGCATCAAGGCGATTGTTTTCTGATGACCCTAGGCATGCCATTCACGCTCTACAGTGATATGTCCCAGCCGGTCATGGATTCAGACGCTTACTTTGAAATGCTGGCGGCGGACGAACTGGTTCTGCGTTATGGCGGCGACGACACACAACTGGTCGGTGGCCGTTTTGACCTCACCGGCATTCCCGCGCAGTTATTGCTCGGCACACTGCCCTCGCTCGTCCATGTGCGGGGCGATGAGCCGCAGGCGTCGATCCTGCGCTGGGCTCGGCAGCGATTTACAGCGGAACTGCAGCATCAACGCCCTGGCCGATCACAGTTCAATGAACACCTTGCTGGTGGAAGTTCTGTGCCCCCATCTGGCTACCCTAGACAACAGCGCCAGCGGCTGGTTTGCTGGCCTGGCTGGCTGCCATGTCACGCTCGGCGTTTGCCTTGCACTTCAAACAGGTGATCGGTGCAGCACCATTGGAATACCTGACGCACTGGCGTATGTTGCTGGCAAGTGATCGCCTAAAGCATCCTGCGGATACGGTTTCAACCATCGCGTTTTCATTGTGCTACGAGTCAGAGAGCGCATTCAGCATGGCCTTCAAACGTTTCATGGCGCAATTCCCCCGCCATTATGTCCGCGAGCACGCCACCTGTGGTTAATGAAGGCCACCGCCGATCACTAGTATTTCGCCGGTAATCCAGCCAGCGTCTGCAGACGCCAGGAAAGCGACCGCTGGCGCCATATCCTCAGGCTGGCCGATACGGCCCAATGGCGTAATCGCTTCGATTTTCTGGCGAAATGCGTCTTCAAAAAAACTGCTGGCGTGTACACCTTCGGTCACCACCAGCCCTGGGTTGACTGAGTTGATGCGGATTTTTTTCGGCCCCAGCTCATTGGCAAGGGTGCGGGTGATAGCGTCCACTGCGCCCTTGGAAGCGGTATAGACCGTAGAGTTGACAGGCGTGAAAGAGGTGACGCTGGAGCTGATATTGATGATGCTGCCACCCGCTGGGTTAAACACCTCGACCGCCGCCTGGGTGCATTGGATCCCTCCCAGGACATTGAGGTTGAACTGGCGGTAAAACTCATGCTTGGTGATGTCAGCCAGTGCGTCAGTCGAGTAGACACCGGCGTTGTTGACCAGAATATCGAGAGCGCCATGCTCCAGAGCAATGATCTTGAACAGCATCTTGACGTCGACGCTATTGCAGACATCCGCCTGCAGCGCAAAGGCCACGCCCCCGTTTTACACAATGTCCGAGACCACCCGGTCGGCATCCTCGCGGCTACGGACATAATTGCCTGGCAATCGCCGCCCCAATGCCCTTTGACGCACCGGTAACCAGTGCAACTTTGTTTTGCAGCTTTTTCATGCTCGCTTCCTACTATTGCTGGCTCAAATCAGTAGAGCCAGCTTAGGAGGAACGCTGCGGCCCGTTAATAATCAGCCCGCCAGAAAAGCTTCGCCATCGTCCAGCCTTCAGCGCGCCGGGCCAGCGGCAATACACTCCGGCTGATCCGGAACACTGATCCGGGCTCCCTTCAGCAACAGCGGGACACCGGGGTACACATTGAATGGATCAATAGGTTCACCGTTAACGGTTACTCCTTCTACATGGGCTCGGGTGTTACCGGTAGCAAAAAAACGGCCACCCCCGGCTTCGCATTTGATCGTCAGCGTGGATGTTTCCTGAACCGGTATATGGCGTACCAGTGCGCTGAAGGCAAGGTTGACCACCACATTGCCAGCAATGGTCTTGAGCTTGGGGTCCAGCAGACTCACAACCGGCTTTATGTCCAATCGATACACCTGCTCCTGTTCTATCTTCACCAGGGGCTTCAAGGTAATGGTCTTGCTCTGGCCCGGAGCAAGCTGCAACTTGAAAGGCGCGACGTAGAGCTTTGGCTGAAGGGTTTTGCCGATGGACTCCAGGCTTTCATCTGCCAACTCCACGCCGGGGTTGAGCACCCGCGACAAGGCAATGGACACATACTCCGCACGGTCGCCAGTGTTGGAGATTTCAACCGTGACGGCTTTGTCCCTCACCTCAGACACCATCGGCTGAATATTGATCAGCGCAAATGCGGATGATATCGGCGCAACACCGCACACCGCGCAAAACACCAGGCAGGCAAAAGGTTTCATAGGTTTCCTGTAGCAGTTCTGGGGTATGCCAACGAGCGGCAGGTAGCCGTGCAACACGTGGGCGCAATCAAGGATCGGTAATCACCGGTTCAAAGGTCAGCGACAGCACACCGCTGTACGCCCCCGCGGTTTGCTTGAAATCCCCCTCCGGCGGATAGGCTGCAACGGTCAGTCCGTAATAGCCAGAAGTGTCCTCACCCGGCACAGTCCGGGGAGGGTTTTTAAACTCCGTCCCCTGGCCCACCATCAGGGTTTTGGGCGCTTCACCTTCGGCCATGAAATCCACTTTCGGACGCTGAAACACCTGGGTAACATTACCTGCATTACGAATCTGCAGCGGCTCATCCAGGCGCACCTGAAATACTCCGGTGCTGGAAACAACCCTCAGCCGTGCCTGCACCTCATAAGGCATGTCCCAACCACCCAACTGCGACATTTCCAGGCCCTGATCGAACCAGCTGCCCTTGTCGTCAGTCACGAACAAATTGTTATTGGGCTTCACGTAGGCGCTGACATTGCTGCTGACTTTGCCTTCGAGAATCAGATCCGCCATCGCCAGCGCCGGTAGAGTCGCTACGGCAGTAAGGAGGCAAGCAAATGCTACCTTGTTCATGTGCTACTCCTTTTCGGTAAAAACGCTCGCATTGGCGGCCTTCTGATAAATCACCATGCCGTAGCCGACACTGACCGACAGCGGAGCCGGCAGGCTATCTGCATCGCTGGCCTGCACGATCAAATGCTCTCTGGGCCGAAAGGTCACGCGCCAGACCTGGTTGCTGCGCGGCGGCGTCAGCTGCTGCAAGTTCATCCGGTATTTTTGCCCGGGTGCCAGCACCAGCCGCGCAGGAGTCACCAGCAAGGCGGGGTGCATCACCTCGCCAATCGGCAGCAACCGCTCAGGCCTGTCTCCGGGATTGAGCACAAGCGCTTGCTGCACATCCAGAAACAAGGTGCTGTCCCCGGTGTTTTGCGCATACAGTTCGCCCTGGCGCTCATCGGGAGCCAATCGCAACTCGATGCTTGACAATTTCAATACCCCGCTGGCCATACCGGGGCACGACCACAGCAACAACCAGCCCATAACCATAAACAGCGGATAATTCATCGGGCACCTCGGCCTAGGGTTTGGCCACAACGGTAAAGGTCAGTACATCACTGTAAGCCCCGCCTGGAGATTTCTTTTCCGCAAGCGCCGTGAACGTGGGCGTAAAGCATGTCCGCCCATTCTCATTGAGGTTGAAGCCCGTGTTCTTGGCGTTGGGCAACAACATCGTGGCGTTGGCATTTTGTAGCGTCAGGCTATACGGCACTGTTTTCGAACTGTCTTCCAGACTCTTGAGCAGATAACGACCATTGCTTGACAGACCATTCAAATTGGTTGCATTGATGATGTACTTCTGAAAAGTAACAAACTTGGAGCCTTCATAAGTAAAGCAAAGCTGATCATTAGCAGCGCTTAAGGTTTTCAGTGTCTCCTCCCCCCTTGACAGTTCGCCAATATCCCAGTCTGGCGCGTTCATGGTCAAGGTGACATCCATCGGCGGCGGTGGCTGCTCCGGATTTACAAGCAACGTGCAAATGCCGTTTTGGGTGGCGGGGCTTATATAGGCAAGACCGGCGCTATCACCATAATCATCGCCCGATGTAAAAATACCCGCACGAATACCAATCGCAGGCCATTTAGCAATAATTGAATTATTAAACTGCACGACCACAGCAGCCCTAAATGGAGATCGATTAATCCATTGACTATTATAACGATTAGAGAACATAGCGTACCGATATCCACCAAAAATAGTTTCCTTTTCAAACCCCCCAAGGGTTACCGAGTTGATGCCAACACTAGAACTTTCATTAAGCTGGCCAGCGGCCCCATAGGTATAAACAATCACGCCTCTGGATTGAAAATTAGCCGTCGGATGATGCCCAGCTGCTGCTTTATAGTCAAAGTCCACTCGCGCCGTAGAGGTACCATTACCGTTATCTTTTAAACTACAATTACTGTAACCATTACTTAAATCACTATAGCGCATTACATAGGCCGACGCCTCGCCAGCGGCAAGTGATAAACCGACCAAAAACAGTCCGCACAGTTGTTTCAGGACACACCCGCTGAATACGCCAGCTATCTTTTTAATCCTTTCAAACACCCCACACTGAATGTTCATTAATTACAATCCAGCGTCTGCTGAACATCATTAATTGATAAACTTACATGTTTTCCTGCAAACAACTGGGGCGTCCCTGGAAACAGGGCAACTTTGCTCCTTATCGGCAAATGACTACCTACAGCAACGTCCGACAGCACCATGCGAACATTACCGGTGTTCTCCAGGCTAACGCCCCCGCCAGCGCAATGATGCGTCCAGCCTGTACGCTGCAGCTCAGGCGGCGGCATATGGCGGATCAGTACACCGTACCCCACCGATACCGACATCGGAGCCGTAATCTTGTCCTTCGGGGCATTTTCCACCTGCATGGCTCTCACAGGCACGATATACAGGCGGTACAAGGCTTCGACGGACGGCTCGACAAGTGATTTGAGGCTGATGGAGCGACTCTGCCCCGGCCCCAGGGTCAGCTTGTCGGGGCTGGCCAGCAGGGTCGGATGATCGATCTGGCTCATTGCCAGCTTCTCTTCCGGTTCGATGCCTGGGTTTATCACTTTCTGCAGAGTGATGGACAAGTACATCGACTCATCACCGACATTTCTCACGTTAACCATATGCTCGTGATTGTTGTACACCTTGAGACTGGCCGGCATGACCATCAATTCGCCTTCGGCCCGGGCAAGGCTTGAGCCAAGAAATATCAAGCTCAATAACAACGTAGGTAATCTCATAGCGGGTTCCTGATCGGGCATGCACTTACTGGCACTGGTATTGGCTGGGTTTGACGGTGCGAGTCAGGTCGCAGATGTATTGGCGGCCTGCATCCTGCACCGAGATACGGGCAAGTACTGCCTTGCTCGCGATCGAAAACAGGCCATTAGGGTAGGCAACATCGCCAGTTTCGATGATTTTCCCGCCCACAGGCGCGCCATGGGCGTCCACCAGCAGACCGCTGTAAATCATGTTGATATCCACCTTGGCACTGGCGCTGTAGACCTGCCCAGGGTGGGCCCGGATGATGTTGGCCGGCACTTCAATATTCATGTCCATGTTTTCGCTTTCGCTGATAACGCGTGCAAATGGCACATCCCCGTATGCCTCAAGCGGCACGGCGTAAGTACTGCCACCGGCTACTGGCTGGCCTTCAACGCTGAAACCGTAGGGGCTACCCTCAATCGCGGGAGTCTCCAGCAACATGGCGCTGCCACCATTGCTGTAACGCCCCATGGCAATACCGTCGGCATTGGCCGCGAGCATGCCGCGGTAGTTGAAGTCGGCGTTATCGGCAAAATCGCTATGCCCTACGTTCAGCGAGGCATCGCCACGTGTTCCGGAGCGGCTGCCATAAACATTGAGGCTGTTTTGCCCATCAATACGGTTGACCGTTACACCACTGGATGAAGTGCCATAACTGTCCTGGAAGTCTTTGCGGTAATCACCGCTCAGCTGGGTCTGGCCGCCATACTGTGCAGCACGCAGGCTCGCTTGCGACTTGTCCAGGGTCCAGCTCATATTCACGTAGAACGTGTAATCACTGCTGCCCGGCATCGAGCCACCTTTTTGCACACCGGCCGATACCGCCGACCACAGGCCGTTGGGCCGATAGTTCCAGCGCACTTCAACCTGTTGCGATTCACTGCGGCTGAAGTTTCGATAGTTATAGGAAAGCATCACCCCGCCCACGTTCTTGCTATAGGAAAGGCTGGTACTGGGTGTTCCATAATAAAAACGCGACACAGACGTATTTTCGTAGCGGCTGAGCATAAGATTACCCAATCGCGGATCATCCATATTCAGGTTGAAGTAGCCCCCGGTACCGTCCTCGCCGCTCAACACCCCCACCGTCGGTGACAAATGCAAGGTGCCTAATGTGGAAGGCCGGGACATATTCACTTCAGAAGCCCAGCTGGAGTTGTCGCTGCTGACCATTGCCGCATTCAAATAGAGGTTGCTCAAGTTGCGGCCCATGGCCGCTTCAAATAGCTGACCGCCTTCGTCCATATCCTGGCCCGCAGTCACGCGCCAGGAGTTGGCCGCTTCACCGGTAAAGTTGAGGTTATTGACGTCGCGGGTTTCCTGGTTCACCAGGTTGCCGTTACGGTCCACCAAACGAATCTCGATGGGGTAATAACCACCCGGAAGATCCATAAAGCTGATTTCATTACGGCCCAACATCGCCGGTCGCTTCAAAATCAGTCGACCGTTACGGTAAAACTCATAGTTACCTTCAGCCGTGGAAAACAGCACCAGCGACCCCGCATCACGGTTCGCACGCAAATAGCCCTGACTGCCCAGGGTTATAAACTGGTCAAAACTGGGGGATAACACCGTGCTCACCGAGCCGGAACCAAAGTCGATGCTGTTTTGCTTGCCGGCGCGCACATAGGTGTCAGCAAAGTTCTTTTGCAGGTAATAGGATGAGATCCCTTGATCCTTGCTGCTCTGCCCCATACTTCGGCTCTGGTTGGCATACCAGTTCATATAAGCAAAACTGCGACCGGGCAGCCCGAACCAGGTATTGCCGTTGATATTCATGGCACGGTAACTGTCCGAAGAGCCGCGTATATCCACAGACTGATTATTGATAAGCCCCCACGAAGTATTAGGTGCCAGATAATCATCCCGGGTGTTGCGAATACTGAGTGTGCGGCGGGCTTTATCGAGGGTGACATAGTGATCGGCTACACGCAAATCACAGCCACCTTTGCATTGTTTATAATCAATACGCGATAACACCTTTTCAATAGACTGCCTGTCTGCAAGCGCAACATCATTTTTGCGGTACAGGGTCGCATCAAACACAAGACCGTTCTGCACCAACGAATAACTGATAAAACCCGGCAAAGTCTTCCCGTTATAAGTAGCGACATAACGCGCCGTGTTATCCATTTCAACCGCACTGAAACCCTCAGGGGTTCCGTAGGAGATCTTCACTTGAGCGAGCGTCCGGGATGAAACAACTGCAACAAGGCAGGCCGCGAGCATGCAAACCGGAAAAGGAATCTTATGCGGGCACATCCTGAGTATCCGTTAATGACCAAGAAGAGCCCCTCACGGGGCTCTGACACCAGTTACTGACAACAGTCCGATTACGGCCCGACAGCAGCAACAGGCTCGAACAGCATGACCAGATCACCGCTGTAGCTGCCGTTGGTGCTCGGCCCGGTTGCTGTTTTAACCGGCGCATTGACATCGATTTTCAAGTTATGAATTTCGTCATAGCCACCATTACCCGTGATCGTCTGGGTAACTTTCAGAGGCGCCCCAAATGTCACCGCACTGTCCCCACCGGAGTGAGCGATAGTGACTTTTGCCCCGGTCATTTCATAAGTACCATTGGACAACTTCAAAGGCTGTGCCAGCGACACATTGAACTCGCTGCCTTTGGTCCAGACACGAACAGGCAGTACCTTGGTGAAGGCTTTCTGGGTGTAATCGAGAGGCTCCAAGTCCTCAGTGCCGTACCAGGTAGAACCATCTGACTTGGACACAAACATCGCATCGTTGATTTGCGCTGTCAGGGTTATTTTTTTCGAAACGGTGCTGTCAGGCACCGTAGCAGCTTGAGCCATACCCGCCAACACACTACTCAGACCAACAGCAATTAAAGCAACTTTAAAGTTCATAACCAGATCCACGACTAGTATTTATCAAACGTACCCACCCCTGATCAGGCGGCACGACTGAAAGAGAGAGGAAACAGACAGACTTACTGTCTGCCCATATAATGCGCCGCACACAAACAACCCACAATAAGATATATCCTACAACCACGACGACTTATCTGGCGCACCACCATTTACAACTCAACAACCCCATACACATGACTGAAACTGACAGAAATGCCACGCACGAAAAATCAAAAGATTCGAGCACAACGCTCAGATTGCACATCTACTCAACATCAATCATAAGATAGAAGAATCGATACTGCGCCTACAAACTTTCCAGGGTTAAGGGCTACCATGGAGCGGCGTACATAGCTTACGTCCAGGGTCTTTGAAAAAAAGCCACCCTGGGATTGAATCAGCCCCAGGGAATAAAAAGTACCCATATTCATAACCGTCGAACCCTCGGCAATCTGTAGAGCAACTGAACCGATATTGCCGCCACCCGATGCAGGACGGAGCGCGACATACTTGTCGGTTGCCGACCAGTCATTCATATCAAGGAGAGCATATTTTACATTGTAAGCAGAGGCAGCACCCTCGCACACGGCAGCAAACACCACCGGCGTTGTGCCGGCAATCGCGCCAGCCACAGGAATATCAGCGAGTTTTATTTTAGGAAGTGCAATCGTCGTGACGGATAGATACAACTTGCACGCTGGGCTTTTTGCAGTGACAACTGTTCCAGTTAGCGATGTAAATGCCGACCCTGTATACACTGCATCCTTAGTAATGCCGGTACTCAGCAGCGTCTCGGCAGAGACATTATACGAACCCGAGTCCAGCCTTGTTGTCGCTACCAGGCGGACCCTGACTTTAATTCCATATGAGCTGTATACAGGGGCATCGCCCTTATACGTAGTCAACTCTATGCCCTGATAAGGCAGCCACTGCCCTTTGGTATCCGCCACCGCCATAATCAATGAAATACCCGGGACTGAAGTATTAAGTAGCGCATAGAAGGTATTTTCAAAGGAAAACATACCGCTCACCGGCAGAGCACTGCTAGCCGTGACGGAGTACTGCCCGGAGCTCGTCAAATCGCAAGTCATAAGCGCTGGACTACTTGCTTCGTGCCAGCTCGACGAGATCATCCCCGGCTGGCCGGAATCATGAGCGAAGCTGACGGGCAACTTCAAACTCAAGCTACTGTAAGTGCAGCTCGTAGCCGCCTTGACTTGCCAGCCGAACATAATTAAAGCCAGGCCGATACACAGTTGTAGAATTCTCACGAGGAAACTCCTTATTAAATTTGGCAGCCCTCAGACGAACGTTACAAATTCACACAAGACCATTTCATTACGTGAGTCACCAGAGGTCAGAATCAGCACTTTGCTGGAAATACCAATCAATTTCAGATTAGAGATGACCGACAAACCGTCCATTTTGGGAATACTTAAATCCAGTACGACAAGGTCAGGCAGTAATTTACGAATGACCTCCAGCGCGTTAACACCGTTATCGGCTTCAGCCAGGATGCTGTACCCTTCCCCTCGAGCATTACCCTTACCGCCATGCGCATCAACGGATGATCGTCGATCAACTACTATGCTACCCATTACTTTACCTTTCAAAGAGATGCCGATAACAATCTAAACTTGATACCCCGCCACCAAACATGCTGCGCGGCGGAATATTGCATTCCCTTGTACTGTGTAAAAAGATAATAAAAAACCATCGCTCAAAGAGTTCGAAAAGTCTACCCGGATCAGCGACTGCTACCACCGCAGGAATCTTAGTAGTGCATCAGATATAACCATAATCAGCGTAGGATTAATCCCACTCAAAACACGCGCAGACCCGCAGACATCAGCAGCTCATGCTGTATGTGGGCTCTATCCCGTTAACACCGACAGTTCCCCCCGATACCACGGCACACATAATGCGCTCAGGGTGGCTTGCACCGGATCGCTTTCAGTAATGTGCGTATGCGGCAATGGCGAAGTGGCTTGAGTATTGACCGCTACCTGCTTAGGGCCGAAGCAGTACAATCGGCTGTCTCGTGGAACGACATATATGGTTTTAACTTGCGCCACCCGCGGCTGGGCGCATTACAGCCAAGTGAAGGCGGATTATGGTCGCAGTAGGAATATCTGGAGATTATGCCATGAGCACAGCCGAGAAAATCAGTATTGCCCTGCCGGCGGAGATGGTTCACGTGATCGCGCAAGGCCGAAGGCGGAATGGGTGCAGGTACACCCAGAGGCGAATGCCCTGTGGACCATCAACCCGCCGAGCCAGACAAAAACCTTCAGCGCCCTCATACTGCTCGACTCGCCATGCGTGCTTGACCTGCTTGCGGCTAACAGCAAGTCCCTCAACCTGAGTTTGGCAATAACGACTTCTCCCGCCACCTCGGCCCCGCAACTGGTGTTGCCGCTGGAAACCGAAGCACCATTCACTCCCCCCCGAACAACAGGCTGAAAGCCCAGCACCGTTGACGCTACATGCCCCACTGCGCCTTAACCCGGCCGTGCAGCATGCCGTGATCAACACCCTCTACACTGCTCAGGCCTGCCCCGTCGCCGAAGGCCTGTTTGTGCCATTGCACGTACTCAAAAGCCAGGGCATAAAGGCCGCCACCGCTATCCGCGCCCTGAGTGAGGTGTCGATGCTGATTCGCTCGACGCAGCACCAAATGCCCACTCATACGCGCGAAGTCGATGGCCATACCACCACTGGCGTGATCCTCGACCCACGGTTTATCGCGGGACTGACGCCGATGACCGCAGTGCAAGCGGGCTCATGACATGTTGCGTCCCTATGAAATGCCCTGGCGTCGCGCCTATGGACTGTACGCGGCCATGGCCTGGGGCGGCGCACTGCTGTGATTGCTGGGAGCCCATCTGGCGGGCGTTTTACCGGCCCCCTGGCCTGGCCGCTCAATGCGGTCGGTCTGCTCATGGCCGTGTGCCGCTTAAGTCAGGCGCTGCGAGTGCTAACGCTGCGCGCTTCATTGGCCGGTCATGCCATGCAGCAACTGAACACGCAGCAACTGGCGCAGTGGTGCCCGGCACCGGAGCAGGTGTTTTTAGGCTTTGGCTTTGAATGGCAACCGCACCACTCCCCGCGCCTGTATAAACTGACCAAGCTCGATTGCCGCCAGGGGTTGGCTCCGCCCTGGGCGCTGCGCTGGCGTGCGCCTGGACTTCACCTTCAACTGGCAAAAACCCACCGAAATTGATGGGGCAGCAAGGGTGCATCGGTGGCGATGGTGATCACGATAGAACCCATGCCAGGTACGCCGACATTAACCGACCCGTCATAAGGCGAAGGCGTGTATTGCAATACGCTGCCAACCGGGTAACGCGCAAGGCGCTGCGCACGCCGTAGTTGGCCTGCACCAATGCGCCCACCGTCCAGCCGCCCTCTTCGGCGCTCAGCACGCGAGACGATGTACCAATTCCACTTTTGAACTCATGGCAAATCATGCCGTTGCCACCGCCCATGCAGCCTTCCTGCACCGGCCCGCTGTGTGCATCCGCCAATGCTGCATGCACATGCTTGGCATGTGACGTGCTGGTCCCAGATATCGCTCAAGATGCCGTCGTAGGTTTCCAGCACCACCGGCATGCACCAGTAGGTGTGCTGCTTGCCCGTTTCACGCTCGGCGGCCACCAGTGCATCACGTACCACGCCAACGCTATGGGTGTTGGTATAGGCAATGGGCGTGGTCAGCAAACCTGCCTCGCAAATCCACTCCAGGCCGGTGGCGTCGCCATTGCCGTTCAGTACGTGCACGCCAGCGAAACACGGCGCCAGATGGGCCGCGACCGGGCGCGGCTCGATGATGGTCGTACGATTTATCGCAGCACCCATACGACAGCGACCTCCCCATCGTCAGTAACGTCCTTGGGTCGCCGAGCTTCATCTTATTTTTTCTTGCGCTCGGCCTTCTTAGCATAGGCGGATGAAATCAACGCCCGGCACGCTCGGCTTCCACGCCTGTATCACGACCACCCTGTATGTAACGACACTATGGCTGTTTACGGCGATTCAGGTCGCGCGAGCGGCCAGTCCGATCGATACCGTCACCAGCACTCAACGCCAGCAAGACCTCCAACTGAAAAGCTTGCAATCCCAGGCACTTGGAAAGCCGGATGCACTGACCGCAACGCCCCTGCCCTTCGCCAATGCGCTTAAGCTGCCGGAAGAATCACCCTGTTTCGTTATCCGCACTGTGGAGTGGAAAGGTGCAGATGATTTCGACTGGCTGGAGCGCGCGCCAGCGATCCTGGGGCACTGTGTGGGTGGCGAAGGGTTGACGGTTTATCGCCGTTGGTTAGCAGCACAACTGATGGCGCGCGGATACATCACTACCCAGGTGTTGATACCGGCTCAAGACCTGAGCAGCGGGCACTTGATCGTCCAACTTATCCCTGGGCGCATGGGCAAGATTGATCAGCAACCGGAATCGCTTGGCTGGCCAGGCATGGCCTTTCCCGCAGCCAAAGGCGAACTACTGAACGTACGTGACCTGGACCAGGCGTTGGAAAATGTGCGCCGTCTGCCAGGCCAGGCAGCGACGGCGCTGAATCTGATTCCGGGCGCCGACCTGGGTGAAAGCGATGTGATCATCCAGCAACCGCCGCAGGCACGTCGGGTGTTCGGCTTGCTGACCGTCGATAACAGCGGTATCGACGCCACGGGCCGTCACCAACTCGGTGGGATTGTCGCCATCGACTCGCCGGCCGGGCTTTACGACCAACTGCTGCTGACCTACAGCACCGACACCGACTTCAATAACCACACCCGTGGGTCTTCGGCTAAAAGCCTGGCCTGGAACGTGCCCGCAGGCTATGCCCTGCTGTCGTTCAGCGCCAGCGAGTGGACCAGCAAGCAAGCCTTATTCGAAGACTTCGGGGGGAGCAGCATTGCGTTCAGCTCGCGCACCCGACGCGTCGATGCCGGGCTTGATTACGTGGTGAGTCGCTCCAATCGCAGCAAAAGTGTGCTCAACGCTCGCCTGGTCAATCGTGAGGATCGCGCCTGGGTTGCCTCCACCGAACTGCAGCAATTGCACCGGCAGATCACCAGCTATGAACTTGGCCTGACCCACCGCGCCAACCTGCGCTTTGGCAAACTAACGGCGCAGGCTGGTGCGCGCGGCTCACTGCCCGGACTCAGCAAGACGCCCGGCGCGCTCTATGAGCAACAGGACTGGAACGGTCGCTATCACCTGTTCACTGCCAAGGCGGCGTTTGAGATTCCGTTTGACCTGGGCGCAATGCGTTTGGGCTATCGCAACGCGCTGGTCTACCAATATGCGCCGGTGCCGGTGCCGTCGACCGAATACATGCAGATCGGCGGCCGCTACAGCGTGCGCGGCTTTGACGGTAACACCACCCTCGCCGGCCCCACCGGCTGGACCCTGCGCAATGAGCTGTCCATCACCGCCTTCAGTGGCAGCCAGGCGTATGCGGCACTCGATGCCGGTGCGGCGTCGCCGGTGGGCGGCCAGCAGCAAGGTCGACAGCCATTGATCGGCGCAGCTGTCGGTTTGCGCGGCAATGTCAGCCGCTTTGGTTACGACCTGGCCCTGGGCATGCCGATCAAGAGCAACGACGAGATGAACACCACCACGCCAACCCTCGATTTCTCCCTGAGCAGCCGCTTCTAGGCGAACACTTTTTCCCAGGGATGGGAATCCGAGTGCCACCCAGTGCACTCACCCGGCGCCCGCAGTCGCTACTGCGGGACGCCTCTTTAACCTTCAACTCTCGAGGTCTGTATGAACCCAATGATCCAACCAACTCGGCGCCCATCCAAGCGCACGCTGCTGGCCCTCGCATTAATGGGCAGCCTGCCGCTGTTGCAACACAATGCCCAAGCGCAACCCGCACTGACGCTGGATCCAAGCGCAGCCCAAAACGCCGCGTTGTCGCAGATCAACGACACGCCCGTGGTCAACATCGTCGCTGCGAACGCCGCAGGTGTATCCCACAACCGCTTCACCGAGTTCAATGTCGGCGCGTCCGGGCTGATCCTCAACAACAGCACCGCAGGCGCCCAAACCACCCTGGGCGGCGCCATTGCCGGTAACAGCCTGCTCAACGGAACCTCTGCCGGCGTCATTCTCAATGAAGTCACCGGTAAAACCGCCTCAAGTCTCAATGGCACGATTGAAGTCGCAGGGCCGAGCGCCCGCGTGATTATCGCCAACCCCAATGGCATCACCGCCAGCGGTGCTGGCTTTATCAACGCCAATCGCGTGTCGTTGGTAGCGGGCATGGCGGTATTGGACGCCAACGGCCAGGTGGCTCGATTGCAAACCGACCACGGCCAGATCCGCGTGGAAGGTGCTGGCCTTGACGCGTCCGGTGCCAACGAGGTCGACCTCGTCGCACGTACCCTGCAGATCAATGCGCAGTTGCAAGCCAACAAGCTCAACGCCGTGGCCTTGAAAGGCGAAGTCGACGCGATGAACCCAACCACTGTGCTCAAGCACCTTGGCGCCGACGGCCAAGCCGACATCGCTATTGATGTGGCCCAATTGGGCAGCATGCACGCAGACTCGATTCGCCTGCTCGGCAAGTCAGCCGGCGTAGGCGTGAACGTTCAAGGCAACGTCAAGGCCCTGACCGGCGACTTGAAGGTCACCGCCGATGGCAAGGTACAGATCGCTTCCACGGGCGTGTTGGACGCCAGGCAGGCGCTGTCGATCGCTGGCGATCTGAGCAATCAGGGCGTGCTGCGCAATGGCGGCCCGTTGAGTTTGGTCGGCAACATCGACATCCAGGGTCCGATTCACTTCGGCGGCACGGCTGGGTCGGTTAACAATCTCAAGCCTGGCACTATAGTGACGGGCGGAGCCGCCTCCACAGGCGCTCAAAATGGTATAGGTGTGGTGATCAATCGCCCGGTCGCGTCACGCCCTTCCTATGTCGTCGCGCCGCCTGTATGGAGCAAGCCGGTGGTGAGCTACCCAGCGTTCAACTGGAGCGCCTATCCGTCGTTTGCCTTTAACACTGCGACAGGCCTGAAACAACCGACCCGCATCCTTCCTCAACCACGCTACTGGTAAAGCGCTTTAGCCGGGCGCGGTGGGTCATACCCGCCCGGTCATCCCGTAAGCGCCGCTGTTACTGCTCCCTGGACGATGACGAATGAAGCCTGGGGTTTCGGGCATGGTGCCAATCGCCCCGGTCCGTATCATTTGCCAATGGGCAAAGCCCTCGAAACCGCATCCACATCCCGCTTGCAAACATTCACTCGGCAAAAGCCCTGAGCACTGGGCTGGGAGACTCATGTCCGTCGATATCACTAAACACGGCTCAAAAGGCTTGATGTTTTTTCTCGCGCTGTCACTGACCGCAGCGCTCATGAACAGCAGCGCACCCACGCCGCTGTACCCGTTTTACCAAGAACATCTGCAGATCAAAGCTGTGGACCTGACGTTTATATTCGGCGCCTACGGTGCCGGGGTTTTGCTGGCTTTGACGACTCTGGCGCGCATCGCCGGCCATGTCAAAGACCAGCGTTTTTTGCTGCTCCCAGCCATTGCATTGGTGCTGATCGGCGCCTGGCTGTGCGCTGAATGTGATTCGCTGTGGGCGCTGTGTGTAGCCCGTGCCATCTCGGGGCTTGGCGCAGGGATCATGACCACCGCGGTGAACGTGACGCTGGTACGGTTCGGCCCACTCGACAACGGCAAGTTGGCGGCGACGCTGGCCACCTTGGCAATGATCCTGGGGTTGGCTTTCGGCCCGGTACTCAGTGGCATGGCACTGCAACTGAATCTGTACCCGGCCAGCCTGCCCTTCTGGTCGATCATGGCCCTGGTCGCTGTCGCCGCCCTCGGCGTACTGGCGCTCTGGCCGCGCCATACCCTCCAGGCCCAAACCGCCGCTCATACAGTACAAGCGTCGCTACGTGAAGGCCTGCGGGGTATTGGTCGGCCCTTCCACTTGTGCGCATGGTCGGTGTTTTTCAGCTGGTCGTTCACGGCCTGCGTTTTCGTGATTGGCCCTGGCGCAGCCGAACAGCAACTGGGCTTGAGTGACCGCGGGATGTTTGGCTACAGCATGGCGGTGTACCTGTTGATCGCCGGGGCCAGCCAACTGTATTGCAAACGCCTGGATGCAGCGCGTGCATTGCGTTCTGGGTTGCTCGCCCAGTGTGCAGCCTTCCTGCTCCTGCTGACGGCCTTCTCGGTCCATTCGCTGACGCTCGCGGCGCTGGCCCTGGTAATCGGCGGCTACGCCTATGGCGCCATTTTTGTCGGCAGTGCGCGGCTGATCAATCAGCTGGCTCCCGCCAACTGCCACGCCAAGTTGGTGGCGTATTTCTATATGACCATCTACCTGTTCAACGCTGTGCCTATTCCACTTGGGCTGCTGGTGGACTCGATTGGGCTTGCCCCGAGCGTGCTCGCCGCCTTGGTCCTCTTTCAGGGGCTCGGTGCCGTGCTGGCGATTCTGGCTACGCGGGTCCGATTCCCTCATGCGCATCAACAACCCGGTTGAGCGCTCGTCACCGTTGAACCCTCAGGGTTCTTAATTTTTTGCCTTACGTCAGTACCGGAATCATGAATAAAAAACTTAAAGTGTGCGTCACGATTGCTGCGGTGCTCGCCATTGGCGGCGCCGTCGGCCTGTACCGGCAGTCCACCTCTGCCCAACCTACCCAAACGTCGGCCGGAACGGCTGCGCCGGCCATCCAGGTGGCCGTCGCCACCGCCACGCAAGCCGATATGCCTAACTCGCTGGCGGGTATCGGTGAACTGGAAGCCACCCGCCAAGTCATGGTCACCGCCGAAAGCGGCGGCCTGGTACGTGCCATTGCATTCCAACCCGGCGAGCGGGTGAAAGCCGGGCAAACCCTGGTGCAGCTCAACGATGCGCCGGAACAAGGCGAACTGGCCAGGCTTCAGGCCCAGGCCGCCAACGCCAAGGCCCAGTTACTGCGAACCCAGCGTTTGCTGCCTCAGCAGGCGGCGACGCAAGAGGAACTGGATCAAGTGCAGTCCGCCTACTCCCAGGCGCTGGCCGATATCGTGCGGATCAAGGCGCTGATCGATCAAAAACGCATCAAGGCGCCCTTCACCGGCGTGCTGGGTGTGCGCAAGGTCAACCTGGGCCAGTTCGTGCAGGCCGGCGATGCCATGGTGTCGCTGACCGACGCACAGACGCTGTACGCCAATATCACCCTGCCCGAACGTGCCCTGGCACAGCTCAAAACGGGCCAGGAGATGAGCGTCAGCGTAGACGCGTACCCCCAGCGCTTGTTCAAGGGCCACGTCAGTACCCTCGAACCACGTATCGACCCGGGCACCCGCACGGTGCTGGTCCAGGCCACGCTAGCGAATCCGGACAACCTGCTGTCACCCGGCATGTACGCCAATGGCGAAATCCATCTGCCAGCCAAAAAAGATGTCATCAGCGTGCCCGAAACGGCTGTGAGCTACAGCGCCTACGGTGACTTTGTCTACGTGCTCGAGGGCGCCGATACGCAGCTGACCAACACGGTACGCCAGGTCTACGTGAAGACCGGCGAACGCTCCGAAGGCCGGGTCGTGCTGCTTGACGGCGTGAAGGCCGGTGATCGCGTGGTCACCTCCGGTCAGTTGCGCTTGAGCAGCGGCGCCCTGGTACGCATCGCGCTCAAGGACACCGTAGGGCTCGACCAGGCCTCGAGCCGCTGATACACCAAGGATCTGAAAATGAAATTCACCGACTTGTTCGTGCGGCGCCCGGTGTTGGCGCTGGTGGTCAGCACCCTGATTTTATTGATGGGGCTGCTGGCCATAAACAACCTGCCGATTCGTCAGTACCCCCTGACGGAAAGCTCCACGCTGACGATCACCACCCAGTACCCCGGTGCTTCGCCGCAACTGATGCAGGGCTTCGTCACCCAGGCCATCGCGCAATCTGTCGCTACGGTGGAAGACGTCGACTACATGAGTTCTACGTCGACCCAGGGCAAAAGCGTGATCACTGTGCGCATGAAGCTCAACGCCGACTCCAACAAGGCCATGACCCAGGTGATGGCCAAGGTCAACGAGGTCAAATACCGCTTGCCGGAGCAGGCTTACGACCCGGTGATTGTGAAATCCTCCGGTGAAGCCACAGCCGTGGCCTATGTGGGTTTTTCCAGCCCGATCCTGTCCACTGCAGCCCTCTCGGACTACTTGCAGCGCGTGGTGCAACCGCAACTGTCTTCCATCGAAGGGGTCGGCAGCATTGACCTCAACGGCGGGCAGAAAATGGCCATGCGCATTTGGCTGGATGCCAATCGCATGGCCGCCCACGGGATTTCCGGCAGCGATGTGGCCCAAGCCCTGTTGAATAACAACGTGCAGGCTGCGCCCGGTCAGGCCAAGGGTTTGTATGTGGTATCGGATATCCAGATCAACACCGACCTGGTCGATGTCGCCGAGTTTCGCCAGTTGGTGGTCAAGTCCAGCCCTGCCGGGGTGGTACACCTGAACGATATCGCCACGGTGGAACTGGGCGCGGCGTCGACCGACACCAGCGCCACCATGGACGGCGTGCAAGCGGTGTTTTTCGGTTTGAATGCCGCCCCCAATGCCAACCCACTGGTGATCGTCAAGAAACTCAACGAACTGCTGCCGGGCATCCGCGCCAACCTGCCGCCAGACGTGAAAGTCGCTGTGCCGTTTGAGCTGGCACGTTTTATCAGCGCATCGATTGATGAAGTACTCGGTACGCTGGGCGAAGCCATCGCCATCGTGGTGCTGGTGATATTCCTAAGCCTGGGTTCGGCGCGGGCGGTGATTATTCCGGTGGTCACCATTCCCCTCTCGATGCTGGGTGCAGCCGCGTTCATGTCGATGTTCGGGTTCAGTATTAACTTGCTGACCTTGCTGGCGATGGTATTGGCCATCGGCCTGGTGGTGGATGACGCGATCATTGTGGTGGAGAACGTTCACCGTCATATCGAAGAAGGCAAGTCTCCCACTTATGCAGCCCTGCTGGGCGCACGTGAGGTGGCAGCGCCGGTGATTGCGATGACCCTGACACTGGCGGCGGTGTATGCCCCCATCGGCCTCATGGGTGGGCTGACCGGCTCGCTGTTCAAAGAGTTCGCCTTCACCTTGGCCGGCTCGGTGGTGGTCTCCGGCATCATCGCGCTGACGCTGTCGCCGGTGATGAGCTCACTGCTGCTCAACAGCCAGATGAACGAAGGCTGGATGGCCCGCAAGGCCGAGAGCTTCTTCCATCGCCTCGGCAGCGCTTACGGACGCGTGTTGGATCTGTCGCTGCATCACCGTTGGGTCACGTTCACGATTGCGGTCATTGTGTTGATCAGCGTGCCGTGGCTGTACAGCCTTGCCCAAACCGAACTGGCGCCCACCGAAGACCAGTCCACCGTCCTGACGGCCATCAAATCGCCGCAGAATGCCAACATCGACTACGTCGAGAAGTTCGGCAAGCAATGGAACGACGTCATGGTGACCTTGCCGGAGCAGAGCAACCTGTGGTTGATCAACGGCAGCAACGGCGTATCCAACAGCATCGGCGGGGTCAACTTCGTCGATTGGGAAAAACGCGAGCGTAATGCCGACCAGATTCAGAACGATATGCAAAGTCGCGCCAACACCATCGAGGGCAGCAGCGTCTTTGCCTTCCAGCTACCTTCATTGCCGGGCTCGACCGGTGGATTACCGGTGCAGATGGTGATCAAGAGTGCCGGTGACTACAGCCTGGTCTATGAGGCGATGGAAGCACTCAAGCACGCCGCACGTGAAAGCGGCTTGTTCATGGTGGTCGACAGCGACCTGGACTACAACAACTCGGTGATCAAAATCAAAGTCGACCGCACCAAGGCCAATAGCCTGGGCGTGACCATGAAGGATCTGGGCGACACCCTGGCGGTGCTGGTAGGCGAAAACTACGTCAACCGCTTTGCCATGGACGGCCGCTCCTACGATGTGATCCCGCAGAGCCTGCGCGGTGAACGGCTAACGCCCGAAGCGCTGTCGCGCTTTTATGTGACCAGCGCCACGGGTGGGCAAGTACCGCTGTCCAATCTGGTCAGCGTCTCCACCGGAGTCGAGCCCAATCAATTGACCCAGTTCGACCAGCTCAATTCGGCGATCTTCCAGGCGATCCCCAACCCAGGCGTGGCCATGGGCGATGCAGTGAAGTTCCTCGAGGCGCGAGCCAAACTGCTGCCGCCGGGTTTCACCTACGACTGGCTCTCGGATGCACGCCAATACCATCAGGAAAGCGGCGCGCTGGTCATGGCGTTCCTGTTCGCGATCATCGTGATCTACCTGGTACTCGCTGCGCAGTATGAAAGCCTGCGTGACCCGTTGATCATTCTGATCAGCGTGCCGATGTCGATTTGCGGTGCATTGATTCCACTGGCCCTGGGCATGGCGACCATCAATATCTACACGCAGATCGGCCTGGTGACCCTGATCGGCCTGATCAGCAAGCACGGCATCCTGATGGTGGAGTTCGCCAATGAGATGCAGGTCAAGCAGGGCCTGGACCGGCGTGAGGCGATTCTGCACTCGGCGAAGATGCGCTTGCGGCCGATCCTGATGACCACGGCGGCGATGGTGGCGGGCTTGATTCCCCTGCTGTTCGCCTCCGGTGCCGGTGCCCATAGCCGTTATGACCTGGGCCTGGTGATCGTGGTGGGCATGTTGGTGGGTACGCTGTTCACTTTGCTGGTTTTGCCGACCATGTATTCATTCATTGCCGTCGACCATCGTATGGCGGCCACCACACCGCGCGCCCGTGCGCTGGCCGCTGCCGATGCAGCCGACGCCGCCACGGCTTAGTCGGTGTAAGGAGACACACATGCATCCTATCAATACCTTCGTGATTCGCCCGCTCGCGCTGCTGGTTTGCTCGGCCTGGATGACGGGCTGTACCGTTGGCCCGGACTACCGGGCCAGTAACGAGCCCGTAGTAGAGCTGACTCAAAGCCCCGATACCGCGCTGTATAGCAGCACCCGCGTGCAACAGGATTGGTGGCGACAATTCCAGGACCCACAACTGGATGCGCTGATCGATCAAGCGCTGGCGCGTAACCATGACCTGCGCATCGCCCAGGCCCGTTTGCTGGAGGCGCGCGCGGTGCTGGATCAGCGTCAGTTGGACCAACTGCCAACGGTGACCGCCAGCGGGGCTTATTCCCGTAGCCTGTCCCAAGCCAACCCCGGCCCGAGCGGTGAGCGCAACCTGGCCAAGACCTATCAGGCCGGCCTGGATGCGCAGTGGGAGCTGGACCTGTTCGGCCGGCTGCAGCGCCTGTCGCAGGCCTCTTCGGCACGCGCCGAGGCCGTCGCGGCGGACCTGGCACAAACCCGCATCGTAGTGACCGCCGACGTGGCGCGTCACTACTTTGAACTGCGCGGCGCGCAACGGCAGTTAGCGGTGGCCCAGGCCAACCTGAGTAATCAGGAAAAAACCGTGGCGCTGGTCCAGGGCCGCGTGAATGCCGGGCGCGGCACCGCCGACGAGTTGGCCAGCGCCCTGGCCGAGCGCGCACGGGTGCAAGCCACATTGCCGAGTCTGGAAACCCGTCAAGCGCTCAGCCGTTATCGACTCGCCGTACTCACGGGCTCGCGTCCCAATGAGCTGCAAGCGCTGACCGACCTGAAACCCTTGCCGGCACTGGTCACACGCTTGCCGATTGGCCAGATAAGCGACTTGCTGCGCCAGCGTCCCGATGTCGCCAGCGCCGAACGCGCTTTGGCGGCGTCGAATGCGGACATTGGCGCGGTGACGGCCGAGCTTTACCCACGGATCGACCTGGGCGGCTTTCTCGGCTTTGTGGCCTTGCGCGGTGGGGATTTGGGCGACAGCGGCAGCCGCGCGTTCAGCGTGATGCCTTCGGTCAGTTGGCCGGCGCTGCACCTGGCCAGTGTCAAGGCAAGGCAGCGCGGGGCGCAGGCGCGAGAGGTGGGTAGTCAGGCGCGTTATGAGCAAGTGGTGCTGAATGCGATTGAGGAAACCGAGGGCGCGCTTACGACCTATAGCCTGTCGCAGCAACGGGTTCGCAGCCTGGCTGAGGCTACCGCGCAAAGTGAGCGTGCGGCTCGACTGGCACATGCGCGTTATGAAGCAGGTAGTGCGGCGTATCTGGTAGAGCTGGACGCGCAGCGTACGCAACTGAATGCTCAGGACGCGCTGACGCAGGCGGAGACCGCGTCGTATCTCGATGTAGTGCAGCTTTATAAAGCGCTGGGTGGCGGCTGGCTTGCACCTCAATCAAGCGTATCGAACTGAGAGAATCTGCTGCCACCCATCCTGGTTGGCAGCTTTCATCCTGGTGAGCGAATAGTCGTATTAACCGTACGTTATTAGCTTTAGGAAAAATACTGATAGAGAAGCATACGAGTTAGTCACCTACAGACATTTTTCAAGTGATACCGGAAAGCTAATTATAGATGATATTAACCACTACACCTGCAGCAAACTTCCCGACCTTGGCTGCAGGCGAGACCCACTTCAACTGAGCCTCATACTCTTTAGAGCTGGACAAAGCACTTTCTTTATTCGAAAAAATAAATGGGGAACCATAATTTATTAGCTTATTCGCCGAAACATCAAAAACACTTATCCCAACCGACTTATTGCTATCCGGCACTAACACATTCAAATCCTGCACAACGCCATCAATAGCATTTATCGACAAGTTCACACCATAGGCTGAACTGCACGCGCGATTTTCAGTGATAGTAAATGCAACACTTTTAACCACCTCACCCTGCTTTGAGTTATTAAGATATACTTTCCCGAAGTCAATATTATTAGGACTGATTGACAGCCTTGACTCACAGGGCTCGTATTTGAGCCCGCTAATTCCGCTCAGTGTTGGCGCCACTGTCCTAGGGGAGCCTAGGCCACCAGCACCGTCGAATTGAAATGCAATCACATTATTAGTCGTGGATAGATTTCCTGTTTTCAGCGTTGCAGGTAGCGTTTTCTTATATAAGAATACCGAATAGGTCAGGACCGCAGAGTAAGTACTTTCTGGACATCCGGTAGCTCTGAAACACCTGGGGACCATTAGGTCTGTTTTGATTTTTTTGGTTTCTGGATATCTATAATATTGCCCCATAAACTCTATACCCAAGCCCACCTCAGACCCTAGTTCCACCGCCTTTGGGTTTAAATAAAAGTATATATATTCATCAGAATATGTGGTCCTTTCTGCCCAACATCTCAGGGTGATGGTTGTCGGGTTCGCCGGCCTCCAAACATCACTATTTTGTGCCATGACACTAGGAATCGCTGCAGGGCTGACAATAGCCATATTTGTAGAGTCCCCCGTTGCATCGCATGTAACCGCACTGCACTCTCTACTACAAACAGCAGTCAACACCGCAAGAGCCGCATAGGCGAATTGTTTTTTCGAAACCCCACCTAGTTTATATCTCGACTGAAAATTCAAATTTAGCCTACCCGGGTTAAAAATTAATCATTAGCTAGCCTAACACGATCAATCACCTGCTCAATCAGTAAAAGCCACCTCCAGGCTACGACAAATCTCTTGATTTGCGCGACTTATCCTACAAGCCAGCGCCGCGGGAGAAGTTCTTATTTATAAGCTTTGATAGCATCTTCTATCCTTTGCATAAACGCGAAAACCCCTTAAGATTCGTAGAAATATCTTACACCGGAAAGTGAATATCCCCACATCCCCAACCCATTTAAAGGCCGAACAATTAAAACTATCGAGACTTATAGACCAACCTAATGACACGTACTATTATTTTCCTACAGCAATTAACACTTTCAACTAGAGCAACAGCGGACGGAGTGTACATACCCGCAAGCTCCGCCATTCAACTACCAACGACGCCGAATGTATCAAGCAACATTCAAATAGGGCAAACCATATGAAAATCGCCCCCCCATCATCACATCTGCCGATGTTACGGCAACCCTATCAGGGCAGATCAATATATATGTGAGTATGAATAACAGCACCCTATCTTCCTATGGGCAAGGTACTTACTCAACCAATATTCCTAGCATTGGTATAAGGTGGTGGGCGATCTGGAAGGGCCAACCATTCCAAACGGTTACACCGAAATCATAGAACCTGGCAATCGCGCTGAACTGGGCAAGTATATTACTAGCTTTGCTGACACCCAAACCATTTGGGTGGAGCTTATAAAGACAGGCTCGATCCAGCAAGGCAAGTTGTCGATCGCATCAAATGTCGAAGTCGTGTACTACTGTCCGTGCTCCAACCAATAGGCCGTATCGGTCGCTGGCGTCAGTTCGGCAGCAGCTGTACCCAAGTGCTCACTCTCTAACCCCGTACCTCGGATAGATCTGGGTAAATATCTACCACCGCTTTCAACGGAGTTGATGCCCGTTCCGCCCCCGTATTATTTTCCATAAACCTGACTTGCTCAGGAGGAGATCCAGGGGTTGGCGTCGGTTCGTATGTCACATTGACGGACGTTTCAACTCCCGGAAATTTCTCTGACATATTATCATTGCGTCCGCAATCGAGTACATCGGGACTCGGCATTCAGATGAGTAATGAAAAGGGCATCGTCAAATTCGGCCCTGACTCTACCGCAGTGCTAACCAGTGGAAATCTGGCGACATACGACCTGGGGTGCCCACATTTAAAATCCCTCTTCGTGCAAGATATATTCAAACAGGACCAAAGGTCACTCCAGGCACGGTTACCGGCCAGGCCAACTTTACGCTGAGTTATCGCTTAGAAAAGTTGGCGAGCATTATCCCCTCTATTCCCTTTTATCCATAACGACATGGCACGCTTATAAACCAGCGATGGCTACTTCGACCCGCCGAACAAATACCGCGACATCTTCATGTGTGTGGGTCAACCCATTCCGGGTGACCAGTGCCTCCAAGTCGCGGCACAGCCGAATCAGGGTTTTCGCCTTGCCTACAGCCAACGCTCCCCGGATCCGGTGCAGTAACAGGGTTACCTGATGACTGCGCTGCCCCGGCCCCAGCCTCTTAAGCTCGCCCAAATCCTGGGAAATGGTCTCAAGAAATAGCTCTAGCATGCGCTCCGGCACATTTATCTCGTCTAGATCGTTTACCTGTGCAGCACCCTTGGAAGCCTGGACCAACGTAGGATCAAGCACACTGCGCAAACACAGATAAAGCCCTTGGATATCCATCGGTTTGGATAACCAACTGTTCATGCCCACGCGGATGCAATGCTCGCCCTCCTCGCGCAGCGCATTGGCGGTGACGCCGATAATCGGCATATCCACATCGCGCTGGCGCAATGTATCGGCAAGTTCATAGCCGTCAATGAGCGGCATGTTCACATCCGTCAGCAGTACGTCGTAAGCCTTCAACTCCAACTGCAGCAACGCCTGGACGCCATCGGGCACGACATCCACCGTACAGCCGATACGTTCCAGTTGCTCTTTCATCAGCACCTGGTTGACCGGGTTGTCTTCGGCCACCAGCACATTCAGCTCCAGTTGCAGATGCGTCACCGGTGGTTGCGGTAACGGTGCCTCCGATTCGCCAGTGATCGCCATCACCAACGCACGGCAAATGGACCCGACGCTGTTCTGGTTCACCACCACGTCCTGGCCGATAAACTGGGGCGTACTACTGAAATCATGCTGGGCGAAGACATTAATCGCGCCTGAGCTTGCCACCTCAACCTCTTGCGGCATGACCGTCAACACGGCATCAGGCGCTCCGCGAGCATCATCGCCCATCACGGTAGTGTGTGCCCCGTGCCACTCCAGCCAGGCGCAAAGGTTATCGGACAAGGTTGCATAGGGGGTGCGAACATCGATGCACTTGCCTAATAACTGCGGCAGTGAAGATTGACGGGCCTCTAGAATTTCCAGGGCCAACTCGAATATGAAGGTACTGCCCTCGCCTAGCACACTGTTCACGCTCAATGCGCCCCCCATCATCTGGCTGAGATGGGAGCAGATAGGCAGCCCGAGCCCGGTGCCGGCGACGGTGTGATGCTTGCTGTCAGCCTGGTAAAAGCGCTCGAACAGTTGCGCCTGCACCGCTTCGGACATCCCTGGGCCGCTATCGATCACGCACCATTGCAGGCTCACTTCGCCTGCGCAGACTCCGATAGGCGACAGGAAGACTGCGACATGCCCGCTCTGGGTGAACTTGATCGCGTTATTGAGCAGGTTGCCTACGATCTGCTGGATACGCAGGCGGTCACCCTGCACAAGGTTCGGCACGCGCGGGTCAACGCAGCAGTAAAGCGCCAGCCCTTTGTTCGCCGCCACCGCCGAGAACCCGCGCACGGTTTCTTCAAGCATTTCCAGAGGCTGGAACGCCACGGACTCCAGAACCAGCTGGCCCGCTTCGATCTTGGACAGGTCGAGCACATCGCTGATCAAATGCATCAATACCGCGGATGAGCTATCGATTGTACGCAGATAACCACGTTGGCGTTCATCCAGAGAGGTCATGCCCAGCAGTTCAAGCGTGCCCAGCACACCGTACAACGGCGTGCGTAGTTCATGGCTCAGGGTGGCGACGAAGTTGCTTTTCTGCTCATTCGCCGCATCCGCCGCCTGGCGGGCGAGTAGCAACGATGCGGATGCTTCGCGGTGGGAAGAAATATCAGTGAAGGTACACAGCAACACGCTGTCGCCAAGATACTCGGTGGGTGTATAGCGCACATGCAAGACCCGCTGATCGAGCAGCAGGCAGCCTTCACCGGTAAGGGGTTTATCCTGCTCAAACAGCGGCCATAGCGCCATCATTTGTGCAAACTCGGTCGGCTCGCCCAACCATTGCGTATACAAACTGTTCTGCGTCACCAGTTCGATCTGCGGCCCCTTGACCACACACAAAGCCAGCGGCACCGTTTGCAACAAAGACAGGTTGAAGTCATGGTTGACCAATAACTCCCGAAAGTCATTACTCGCTGGCACCACGATGCGCCGTCGATACCATCGGATGACCGACCAGCCACTGATGATGCATAAGCCCAGCAAGCCGAGCAGTCCTAGCAACTGCCAACGTGCATCCAGGATCAGTTGTTTGTAGGGGATACGATACAGGGCCTGCCAAGCGCCCATGTCCCCGGCACTGCGCTTGATCAGTAGCCCTGAGGTAGTGAAATGGAAGCCGCTTTCATACTGGTAGATCTGTGGCGACTTGCCCCCCACTACACGCGTGCCGTCCGGCGCGGCGATGTCGACGTTGCTGTACAACGGCAGATCAAAAAACTGCTTTTCTATCCTTACCCCGGGTGCGTCAAATTCGTCCCAATACAGCAAGGTAGCGGCAATCAATTCCCTGGGTGGACCCTTTCGCGCCCACTGATCCTCTTCGATGCGACCTGAGACATAGCCCAGTATTTGTTGAATGTCTTCACCGCCCAAAAAGAAATGACTAGGCCGCCAGCGCACCAACAAGTCACTGCTCAAGGGCGGTAGCTGACGCGCGGATTGCTTGACCTCATCCAATACCTGGGAAAAATTCCGCTGGCCTGGTTGAGACTGGGGGCTGATCGCAGGAATCGCGATGTCGAAATCGCTCGACAGATCAAACACGAACATTTGCGGCGACGCGAAGGTTGAACCGCTCCAGAAGTCGCCATACACATTCGCCAGCGCAACCCCAAGTTGCAGTTGTTGATCCCGCACCCCATCATTCGCATCAGCGGCTTTGATGGGTAGTGCCGCGGAAAACGTCGTCGCTACCTGGGATGCCTGGCCTTCATAAATACGCATGTTGCCCTGGATGGTCTGGTTGACCACATAGGCTCCAGGGCTAAATACCGGCTTGTATTCCAATTGGCTGCTGGCTTTGATGGCCCGTAGCAGAAATATTTCATGGTCGTAGGCTCGGCCCACAAAACGCATAAAGTGATAATCGACTTTGAGCACTTCCCCGCGAATGACCTTGTAGGTCACCCAATACCCGGCCACGGCGAAGAACACTAGTAACAAAAAAGACACCAACAAGCCGAAACCCAACCGAAGCGAGACTTTTTCAAGCTTGCCAACGCTCGATTGCCTATAGCGCATAAGCGATGCCATTTGCAGTGTTCATAAGCGGACTTCTGGCCTTTGAAAGTTCAGGTGCGGTTACCGAACAACCGTCTACTCGGGTGAGTCTATAGGCTTTTCATTAGTCAGTAAGATTAGTCCTACGTATCCGCTCGAAAGAGCTGACGTTTATGGTTACTCACATCCTGCAAAATTGACTCATGGTCATCCCTTGCAGGGCATTACATGAAAACCTCAGCCGTACTCAGCCTCAGTCAGGCAGCCCCCCCAAAGTTTCTAGAGCCAGACGCACAGGCGCTGCGCCAAGGGTTGGCGGATCACGCGTTTGTGGGTTTCTACCAACCTCAGCTTTCGCTGAAAACGGGCACGATTTGCGGCTTGGAAGTGCTCGCGCGCTGGCGGCACCCCGAGAAAGGCCTTCTGACGCCCGGGTATTTCCTGCAAGCACTGGAGCATCACGACCTGATGGATGAGCTGTTCCTGCGCCTCTTCGAGCAAGGGCTGATCCTGCGCCAGAAACTGGCCAGCCTGAACCTGCCATTGACGATGTCATTCAACCTTCAGCCGTCTCAACTCAGCAACCCCATACTGAGCCAGGCGATTAAAGTGCTGCTGCGTGCACATGAGTGCCCTGCCCAAAGCATCATCCTCGAGATCACCGAAACCGGCACGCTCAATCCGTGCAGTGTCGCCATGAACAACCTGTTGCAACTCAAGCTGCTGGGCTGCGGTTTGTCCATGGATGACTTTGGCACCGGTTTCTCGTCACTGGAGCGCTTGTGTGATGTGCCTTTCACCGAGCTCAAACTCGACGCCGGTTTCGTACACAAACTCGACACGCACTCGGCCTGCACCGCCATTGTCGCCCATACCGTCAGCCTGGCAGCCAGCCTGGGTGTGTCGCTGGTGATCGAGGGTGTCGAGACCCCGGCCCAGCTCAAGCGGCTCAAAACCCTGGGCGTATCCATTGTGCAGGGATATGCCATCGCCCCGCCGATGGCGGATACCGCGCTGCTGCCTTACATCCTTGAATACATTGCGGACTCACAGGTAGTGCTGACGTCAGTCTGAACCCCATTCACAGCGTTTACTCCCCCACCCGCCACGTCCGTGGCCGACCTTGAGCCGGCCAGCGCGGCGTACTTTGCATTTTGCAGTCAGGTATACGTTTCATGTCCACGCTCAAAGCCTTCGTGGCTTTCTTCACCGTACTGCTGCCGGCGGTATCGTACGGCGCTGCCGCAACGATACCCATGCCGCAACAGCCCCTGCACTTGCTTAGCCAAGTGAGTCAGGAACCACAAAAGCTGCAATTACCGGAAGCCGACTGGGCCTGGTTGCGCCAACGGCGTGCCCTCAGCCTGGGCGTGGTCGCACCGTTCACCCTGCCCTTCGACATGGTCTACGGCAACGGTGATTACGAGGGCATCAGCGCTGACGTGGCGACAATGCTCAAGCAACAACTGGGCCTGGATATCAAAGTCGTCGGGTTTGCTGACCGTGGGCAAGCGATGGCCGCCTTGCGAGCCGGCGAAATCGACTTGATCAGCCGGTCCAGCGACTATGATCGCGACTCTTCTGACACGGTGGTGACGCTGCCGTACAGCGTCAATGCCCCCGTACTCTATCAACGCCAGGACAGCGACATTGCGGTTCCCTCAGATCTCAATGGGCTAACCGTAGCAGTCTCCAAGGACTACCTGCCATACGCGCTACTGACCGACCGCTATCCTCATGCACAGTTTTTTACCTACGACACCACCGCGCAAGCCTTGGCCGCCGTCGCGTTCCAGAACATCGACGTGTTTTTGGGCGACTCGGTAACCACCCACTACCTGGTCAACCATAGCTTTTTCAGCTATCTCAAATTTATCCAGTTTGTGAAAGTCGACGCAGGCGGCTATGGGTTTCTGCTCAAGCAGGAAGATCAACGCCTGCTACGCATTCTAAATGCCTCGCTGACCACATTCGGCCAACTGCGCATGAGCTACCTGATCAAGCGCTGGACCGGCGGCGGCACGGTAATGCCGGACGATAATGTGCATCTGAACGCCCAGGAAAAACGCTGGCTGGCCCAGCACCCAGTGGCGCGCTTCATGATTAACGATGACATGGCACCCTCGGCATTTTTCGACGCCAAGGGCCGCTTCAACGGTGTGATATCCGATTTGTTCGAGATCATCACCCAACGCACCGGGCTCAAGTTCGAGATTCAACGCGCCTCCAGTTTTGAAGGCATTCAGGACGCTTTACGCGACGGCGATACTGATTTAGCCGTGTTGACGGCCAGCCCGGAGCGGCTGAACCATTTCCGTTTCAGCCATCCATTCGCAACCAGCTCGTTTGCGCTGGTCGCGTCGACTGCTGAATCGGGCCGAGAGCGTTCGAGTCTCAATGCTTTGGCCGGCAAGCGCCTGGCCATTGTCCAGGGGCATGTATTGATCGACAGCATTCGCAAAGGCTTTCCCACGGTGCAGTTGATTACCCCAACAAACAACCTTGAGGCCATGCGCATGGTGGTCAATGGCGACGCCGACGCTGTGTTGATGACCCTGTCCATGGCTCGTTACTACACCGCGCGCCTCTATGAAAAAGAACTGCGCGTGGCCGGTGTCGTCGACGGCCAGGCGGCCACCGCCAACTTCGCCATGCGCCGTGGCGAAACCGAGCTGCAGTCGATCATGGATAAAGCTCTGCTGAGCATCCCACCTGACGAGCTTAATGCAATCACCATTCGCTGGCGCGCTAATGCGGCCATGAGTGGCCAGAACTGGCGCGACTACAAACTGGTCATCCTGCAGATCATCTGCTGCGCATTGCTGGTGCTGCTGATTTCGATCATCCGAATCGTGCAACTGCGCCGTCAGATCCGGCGCCGGGTCGCAGCTGAAAAAGCCCTGAATGATCAGCTGGAGTTTCTGCAAACCTTGAACCATGCCATGCCCGTTCCCGTGTATGTACGCGACCGCGAAGGACGCCTGCTGTCATGCAGCCGCAGCTATGAGCACGTCATGAAACTGTGCCAATCCCAGGTGCTGGGTAAAACTGCTTTGCAAACGAACCATGGCGATATCGAACTGGCGCCCTCGCTCCACCAGAGTTACCTGCAAGCCATGGAGGATGGCAATGCCATCGAACAGCAACTGCAGATCACCATCGAGGGACAATCCCACTTCATCGAGCATTGGATTCAGCCGTTTCGTGATTCTAATGGCACGATCGCAGGGGTGATCTGCGGCTGGCAAGACGTCTCGCAACATCATCACCTGATCGAACAACTGCAGCAGGCCAAAACCCAGGCCGACGAGGCCAGCCGCGCCAAAACCCAATTTCTTGCGACCATGAGCCACGAGATCCGCACGCCCATGAGCGCGGTAATCGGCACATTGGAGTTGGCGCTCAAACGCGCCGACCACGGCGTACTGGATCGAGTGAACATCGACGTGGCCTACACGGCCGCCAAGAACCTGCTTGAGCTGTTGGGCAATACGCTGGATATCGTACGCATTGAATCCGGGCATTTGAGCTTCTCCCCACGCCGGGCCAACCTCAAGAATCTGGTGGAGATGGTGGCGCGGGTATTCGAAGGGCTGGCGAGAAAGAAGAAACTGGACCTGATTCTGGAAATCGACGCCGGCACCACCCTGGACGTCTCCATCGACCCTCTGCGCTTCAAACAAGTACTGTCCAATCTGGTGAGCAATGCGATCAAGTTCACGGAACGCGGCCGTATCGTCATCCGCTTGGTATGCCGCGTGGTGAATGGGCAAACACTCAACATGCATCTGCAAGTGCATGACACGGGTATAGGCATCAGTGAGGCAGATCGGCAAACGCTGTTTCGCCCCTTCGCGCAAGTGACTCAGTCAGACCTCTCGGTCCATGGCGGCAGCGGGCTCGGGTTGGTGGTGTCGCGTTCGCTGTGTGAAATGATGGGTGGCCGTCTGGATCTGACCAGCACGCTGGGGCAAGGCACAACGGTCAACGTAACCCTCAAGCTCAAGCTTCTGGAACCGCTGCCTGAAGAAAAACTGCCGCTGCCCGCGTCCTCCGAGGCCACTCCAAGCTGGGCCATGCGAGTGCTGATCGCAGACGACAACACCTTGAACCGTCAAATGTTGCGCGCACAGCTGGAGTACCTGGGCTGCAAAGTGATTGAAGCCAGCAATGGACTGGAGGCATTGGAGGCGTGGCGTGCGTTTGCGGTTGACTGGCTTATCACGGATTACCACATGCCGGTCATGGACGGAGTAGAACTGACACTGGCAATCCGCAAGGAAGAACAGCAACGCGACAGCGGTGCATTGACGATTCTGGGGCTGACAGCCGACGCCCAGCAGGAAGAAATGGACCGTTGTCTTAACGCCGGCATGGGCGACTGCCTGATCAAACCGATCAGCCTGGCCATCCTCGAACAGCGCCTGGCATTACTGGAGCCTGCGGATAAGCCAGGCTACAAAGTCAGCAAACCGGCGCAGCATCGGCCTGAATTCGACATGAACCTGCTCAAGCCGATTACCGGTGGCAACCCGGCAATCATTCAACAACTGCAAGCTGAATTGATGCGCAGCAATCAACAGGATATCGAGCAATTGCGTGACTTTAGTGAGACACGGGACCTCGCTGGCATTGCGCAGCTGGCTCACCGTTTGAGGGGTAGCGCGGCATTAATGTGCAATGATTATCTGCTTGAGTTGTGCAAGGAACTGGAGCATGGCTGCCGAACCGGCGCCGAGGACGTACCGGCGCAGGTCAGGCAGGTGAAGAAGGAGTTACGGCGTATTCAACACATGCTCGAACCCTAGGCAGAAAGCGACTACGCCAAGCCATTGCGCTTGGCCAGCTCACCCAGAGCAATCAGGTTTTCTACACTCAGCTTGCGTTGAAGTCGAATTTTGTACGTGCTCACAGTCTTGTGATTGATCATCAACTCATCGGCGATGGCCTGATTGCCCATGCCGCGAGCCAGCAGCTTCAACACGGTGATCTCACGATCGGACAATTGTGCAATCAGCAGGCTTTCCTCGCTGGCGGCCTGGGTATTGTCGCGTAACTGGTGAATGGTGTTGGCCGGAAAATAGCTGTAACCCGACAACACGGCCTTCACCGCACCGACCAGTTCGTCCAGGTTGTCATCCTTGCAGACAAAACCCGCTGCACCAGCCTGCAACGAACGCATAGCGAAGTTTCGAGTGTCGCCGGAGGTAAGGATCAGCACTCGGGTAGAAATACCGATAGCTTTGAGGTGCGCAATGACTGACAGGCCGTCCATTCTCGGGATGCTCAAGTCAAGAACGATCATGTCCGGGAGCAGTTTGCGGATGGCTTCTACCGCATCTACACCGTTGTCGACCTCGGCGACAATCGAATGCCCTTCCTGCTCGAGCATCACGCGCACAGCCATGCGCATCAGGGGGTGGTCGTCGACGATGACTATGGTGCCCATGATTAATTATTCCTGAAGTTCGATTTGAGTAGCGATGACGGTATAGTCTATGCAAGGGAACAACTGAGCAGCTAATCGCAACCCAAAGTATTCGAAGCAATCTGCGTTTTGCGGCATGACGTACCGAGAAACGCATAAGTTATTGCGAACACTCGGCAACCTGCTGTTGAGGCGCCGTCGCCGAGGACGCTAGCAAGAGGCGGCAATCATACTCAACTTATTCGCAGCGCAAACCGCAAGAATCTCTATGCCACCATAGATATATCCTTTGCGCAGGCAGGATAATTCCTACAACAGTATAGTTGACCAGAAAGCTTTCTTGGCGTCAGACGCTGTTTGTGCCCTCTCTCTACTGAACACATCTTCCAACCAATCGAACCAAAGATAATCGGTAAAATCATGCTATCGGGTCCGCGCGCACCATCTGACTGCACGCGGCCCCCGTTTATCTACACGCCTGTAAACCAGCTCAGCGGTGCACGCGCCTGCATCGTGATGGTTTTTATCTGTGTATAAGCATTCAGCGTCTCCCGACAAAACTCACGGCCTATACCACTGTTTTTATACCCGCCAAACGCCGTCCCATCGGTAATGTTCGAGTAGCGATTGATCCACACCGACCCTGCCTCCAGCCGCGCAGCGGTCTCCATAGCGTGCTGCAGGTTGCTTGTGTAGATCCCGGCGGCCAAACCGTATTCAGTTCCATTGGCCTGGGCGATCATCGTTTCATAGTCGTCCCACACGATCAGCGAAAGCACCGGGCCAAAAATCTCTTCCTGACAGATGCTCATATCGTTACGTGCCAGTAATAACGTTGGTTGTATGAAGTAACCGTGCTCGCAACCTGGAACCGATGCTCGACCACCACCTGCGAGCAGTTTGGCGCCCTCCTCCAGGCCCATGATGATGTAGCTCAACACGCGCTCACCTTGTTGCGCATTGACCAAGCAACTGACCCGTGATTCTTCAGCCAAGGGTGATCCGACTCTCACGCGCTTGAACGCGGCTATCAGTTTTTCCTGAAACTGTTCGGCAATCGATGCATGCACGAACAAACGCGTGCCCGCCAGGCACGACTGCCCATTGTTATGAATGGCGGCGAAGGTGGTGTTGTCGACCACCGCATCGATGTCGTCGATGTCCGGAAACACGATATTGGCGCTCTTGCCACCCAGTTCGAGTGTTGAGGGCACAAGACGTCGGGCTGCGACACCTGCTACCGTACGGCCGACTTCGGTACTGCCGGTGAACGATAGCTTCCTGATCAAAGGATGCTCGCTCAACGCTGCACCGACGATGTCACCCCGCCCAGTGACCATGTTCACCACACCGGCGGGAAAGATCTTCTGGATCAGCTTGCCCAACTCCAGCGTCGACAACGAAGCATTTTCATCAGGCTTGAGCACGACGGTATTACCGGCGACCAGTGCCGGTGCGAGCTTGAACGCGGCCATGATCGCCGGCGCGTTCCAGGGAATGATCTGCCCGCATACGCCCAAAGGCTCACGCTTGGCGATGGCGTAACCACCGTCGATTTCCCGACCAGTGTCTTCATGAGCCATGATCACCGAGGCGAAATAGCGATAGTGTCGGACGGCGGTCAGGTAATCCTTGCGTACTTCGCTGATGCAGCGCCCCACGTCATGGGCATCGATCATGGCCAGGCGTTCGCTGTGCTCTTCGATCTCGTCAGCCAGCAGGTTCATCAGGCGCGCGCGCATTTGCTGACCCAGGGCACGCCAGGCGGGAAACGCTGCATGCGCAGCCTTTACAGCGCGATCGACATCCTTGGCGTCACAATAGCGGATGTAGGCTAAGTGCCTGCCCGTGGCAGGGTCGACCGCAGCAAAAGAGCGCGCTTTATCGTCAGTTTCAAACACCCCATTTATCAGTGGGCCATAAGACTTATCGAAATTGATTTGCATGGTGTACCTCATATTTAAACGTGAAATCTGGATGAGCTCTGTTATAAAATCCCGATTACTTTATTTTCCGTCCACCCAGGTGATATATGGATCCTCTGTCCGACGTTCTTTCCTTGCTGAGAATCCGTAATTACCACTCAGCCACGCTCTCCTTGGGCGGTGATTGGGCCTTCACTTTCCCTGAACGTGAGGGCATCAAGTTCACCGCGGTGGTCAAGGGCAGTTGCTGGTTGCAAGTGGATGGCGAACAGCAGCCGCAGCGCCTGCACCAGGGTGATTGTTTCCTGATGACCCGTGGCATGCCTTTTTCGCTCTACAGTGATATGTCCCAGCCGGTGATGAACTCCGACGGTCACTTTCAAACCCTCGCGGCGGACGAACTGGCCTTGCATTACGGCGGCAATGACACGCAGTTGGTCGGTGGCCGCTTTGACTTCAGCGGCGTGCCTACCCAGTTACTGCTCAGCAGCCTGCCCTCGCTGGTTCACGTGCAGGCCAATGAGCCCCAGGCATCGCTCCTACGCTGGGCTCTTGAGCGCTTCACCTCGGAGCTGCAGCAGAAGCGCCCAGGCCGCTCGCTGATGAACGAACACTTGGCGCACCTGATGCTGGTCGAAGTTTTGCGCACTCACTTGGCGACCCTGGAAAGCAGCGGCATCGGCTGGTTTTACGGCCTGGCCGACCGCAACCTCAGTGTTGCCCTTAGCGCGATGCACGCCGACCCGGCCCATCGCTGGAGCGTCCAGGAACTGGCGCAACTGGCAACCATGTCGCGCTCGGCCTTCGCGCTGCGCTTCAAACAGGTGGTCGGCGCAGCACCCATGGAGTATCTGACGTACTGGCGCATGTTGCTGGCCAGTGATCGGTTGAAGAACTCCGATGACTCGGTGTCCACCATCGCGTTCTCATTGGGTTATGAGTCCGAAAGCGCATTCAGCACGGCATTCAAGCGCGTCATGTTGCAGTCGCCCCGCCACTATGTGCGCGAGCACGCCGCCCAGGTTTAGTGCAGGCCGCCGCCGATTATCAGGGTTTCACCGGTGATCCAGCCTGCATCCGACGACGCCAGGAAGGCGACGGCGGGTGCAATATCCTCGGGCTGACCGATGCGCCCCAGCGGTGTAATAGCTTCAATTTTTTGCCGGAACGCCTCTTCGAAAAAGCCACTGGCGTGCACACCCTCGGTGACAACCAGTCCGGGATTCACTGAGTTGACACGGATATTTCTGGGCCCCAATTCATTGGCCAGGGTACGGGTGATGGCGTCAACCGCAGCCTTGGAGGCGGTGTACACCGCCGAATTGGCCGGTGTGAACGAGGTGACGCTGGAGCTGATGTTGACGATGCTGCCGCCCTTAGGGTTGAACACTTCAACTGCTGCCTGGGTACACTGGATCAGTCCCAGGACGTTGAGGTTGAACTGGCGATGAAACTCCGCCTCAGTAATGTCGGCCAAGGCGCTGGTCGAGTAGACACCGGCATTGTTGACCAAAATATCGAGGTGACCATGCTCATGCACGATGGTCTTGAACAGCACCTTGAGGTCGGCGCTGTTGGAGACATCTGCCTGCACTGCATGTGCCCTGGCGCCGGTTTGCAGGATATGTTCAACCACCCGGTCAGCGTCCTCGCGGCTGTTGGCGTAGTTAACGATGACGGTGGCGCCATCCTGGGCCAATTGTTTGGCAATGGCCGCGCCAATGCCCTTGGAAGCGCCGGTCACCAGCGCGACTTTCTTGTGCAACCTTTTCATGTTCACTTCCTTTCTATTGCTGGTTGAAACTCAGTGAATCCAGCTTAAGGGGATGCCGTGAACCGGTTAATAGCCAATGCTCCAGAAAAGCTTAGTAATCGTCCTGCCTTCATCACGATCGCCCGCGCCATAAGAATATGCAAAAGCAGATCAGTGAAAGCAGCAATGGGATTGCCAGGATGTTGAGCGCCTTGAGCAGCAGGCCTAGATGCTCAACCTGAAGGGTCAGTTCTCGCGCTACAAGGCGCATCTGCATTTCAACGCCCGCTTTTTCAGCGTTAAATTGTGCAAGGGCGGTTTGCTGTTCCGCCGTCAGAGGCATATCTCGCCCCTGCTCTGCGGCCAAAGGCGCGAGATGTTTTTCAGCTTCATCGAGCTTTCCCTGCAGCTCACCGCTCATGCTGCGATAACGCTCGCGGAATTGCTGCTGCAACTCTTCGACCACAGTGAACGTTCGGCTGTAATGTCCCCGTGAGCGTAAGCTGATCAAGGCATCCGACCCGGACAGGCTGTCCAGCGCATTGAGCACCAGCACCGCATTGTCAGCCCATGGCACCGTGACTGCACGATCCCCTTGCTGCTGCACATCCGCCCACAGGTTGTCGCTCAATACGTCTGTGTCTGCCACCACCACGACGTTGATATTCTGCGCGTAGGTAAGCGCTCCGGGAGAGTCCAGAAAAGCCGAGCGTGCCGCCCCCTGCAGGCGTACCGCAATCAGATAACGCTCGCCTGTAGCCTTGAAGCTCTTGGACAGCGCGTCGGGACTTTCCAGATGATTCAGAAGCGCCGTCTTGTAGGGCATGGCCTGCTCCGAACTGTGCAGCAGCGGTGTCAGAGTAGTTGTTGCACCCGGCACGGCGCTCAAGATACCGGCGGTTGTGAGGTTAAGGCTGCCAATACCAGCAGTAATCACATCCTTTTCATTCATCGCAGAGGGTGACAGCCCCAGGGCGGTCGGTTGCCAGACCGGCTCTGCGCCTTGGGCCATTGCCACAAACTGACCGTAGCGGCCGTCGCCCAACATGCGATCAGGTAGAAGCTTGATGCCCCACGCCTTGAACAAAAGCGCGAGGTCGGAAGACTTGTCTTTGCTGGGTATCCCAAAATAATAATCGCCGCGATCCTGCTCACTATAGGGGTCGACGAACACCAGCAAACGCCCGCCGCGCAGCACAAACTGATCAATGGCGCGCAGCGTGGGCGCAGATAAGTGCTTGGGATGCACGAGCATCAGGACATTGAGTGCACTGTCGATGGTGTCGACATCGGACGCCAGCTCGCGCACTTCAAACGCATTGTCGATCTCCTGCATGATCCGCCAAGGCTGTCGCGTTCGCCCCGACTGCACATCGAAGCCACCTGCCAACGGCAACGAAGACATCAGGCCAATCACTGGCCGCGCAGACCGAGTCAACGTCTGCAATGTGCGGCTGATGTCGTACTCAAGGAACGTTTGTTGTTCAAGCGCAAAGAAACCGATGCTGGCGTGGTGCGCCTGTGCGTCGACGATGGTCAAACCAAAGTAAACCGCCGCACCCGCCTTGCCGATGGGGGCTGGTTGCAAACCAAGTTCGACTGCGCGGGCTTCGTCTGCTGAAAACGGAGCAGGGTCAATAATGTGCACCCGTAGTCGGCCATTTGACACACGCTCATATTCACGCAGCAATGCTTTGATACGCACCGCGTAACCGCGCATGACCGTAAGGTCCCTGGCGGCCTGGCTGGAAAAGTAGAAGTACAGATCGGTGGGTTCCAACACGGCCTGAATGATCTGACGCGACCCCGGGCTGAGGGTGTAAAGCTGCTGCTCGGTAAGGTCCAACCGCATGGACGCCATACGTGGTGCCAACTCGAAGTTGACCGCCACGAACCCAGCGATAATGACCACGAGGCGCAAGCAGGTACGTGTCATCGATTTGAATGACATGGCGTCACACTGCCTTTTTCAATTCAACCGCAATCACGGTAGCGGCGAGCCAGCCTATGATCTGGCTGAAAAAATACAACACGTCCTGTGGGTCGATCACACCTCGGCATAGTCCCTCGAAATGTGTGAGGAAACTCAACGAAGCCACGCCATCGAGCCAGGGCAAACTTGACCAACCATGCAAGACATCCAATACCACCGGGAAGCCACAGGCCATGAATGCCAGACATAGCGCCATTGCGGTAAGGAAGGCAATCAGTGGGTTCTTGGTCAATGCCGACAGGCACCCGCCAATGGCCAGGCAACTGCCAGCCAGTAACCAACTGGCCAGATAGCCACAAAGGATGACGCCGTTGTCCGGCGCCCCCAGGTAGTTGACTGTAATCACCAGTGGAAACGTCAACGCCAGCGCCAACCCGCTGACCGCCCAGGCAGCGAGGAACTTGGCCACAACCGCCTCAGCCGTACCCACGGCCAGGCACATCAACAACTCGATTGATCCGCTCTGCCGCTCGATGGACCACATGCGCATGGCAAGGGTCGGCAGCAGCAACGCATATAGCCACGGCAGATAGTCGAAGAACGGTGCCAGGTCGGCCTGGTTACGCTGGTAGAAGTCGCCCAGGTAAAAAGTGCTGATACCGCTGAGCAGCAGTAGCAAGAGGGTAAACACATACGCGACGGGAGTGAGGAAATAACTGCACAGTTCGCGCTTGAACACCGGCCAGAACGTCCTCATGGTTGTTGCTCCCGGGTCAGCAGCCGGAAGACCTCCCCCAGAGAGCCTCGCTCGACTTCCTGGCGTGGCACATCCCAGCCGCGACTCACAATCAGCGAATTGATAGCCGGTAATATCACCGCTCCAGCGCGTGCCAGCACCCGCACGCTATAGGGTTCAGGCCCCGCCTCTATGCCTGAAACGCCTGGCAGCATGCCCAGTGTCATTACATCCAGAGGCCGGGTGGCGTACAACGTCACTGCCTGGTGATAGCGCGAACGACTTTCCAATTCCAGCGGGGTGCTGTCGACCAACAGCCGACCTTTATCCATAACCAGCACGCGGCTGCACAATGCGGTGACCTCTTCGAGGATGTGGGTAGAAATGATGACGATTTTGTCGCGGGCCAACTCCTTGATTTGCTCGCGCACGCGGTACTTCTGATTCGGGTCCAGACCATCGGTGGGCTCATCGAGGATCAGTATCTTGGGATCATGCAGGATCGCTTGCGCCAATCCGACGCGGCGCTGGAACCCCTTGGACAGGGTATCGATGGTCTGGCCACGTACTTCCATCAGCTCGAATTGCTCAAGCATGGACGTGACCCGCGCCGTCTTTTCGCGCCCACGCAAGCCGCGCACTTGAGCAATAAAACCTAAAAAACTCGCGACGGACATTTCGTTATAGCAAGCCGCTGTTTCAGGAACGTAGCCGATCAGACGTTGAGCGTGGCGCGTCTGACGGCGTATATCAAAACCGAAAAAGTTGGCGGTGCCTGAGGTGGGCGACATGAACCCGGTGAGCATACGCAGGGTGGTGGACTTTCCCGCGCCGTTGGGGCCGAGCATCCCCAGCACCTCACCCGAGGTGGCCTTGAAAGACACATCGTTTACTGCCAGGGCTTTGCCGAAACGTTTGGTCAAATGCGTTATATCGATCATGGTTTCCCAGTTACCTGCTCAGACGCGGCGAAGCGTCTGAGAGTGCACGCTTCGTTTCGCGACGCACCTTATCGATAGGGTACGGATCCTGAAACCTCATCAGCGGTGAATCCGATTGTTCCTTGGCGCGAATCGAACTGTCCATTGGCGAGTAGGATTTATCTGACAACGCTATTAGGTCCAGCTGGCTATTCTGCTCACCTCACCGCTACCCCCTTCAGCCTCACGGAGCCGGATTGCTCATGTTATTGCGAACGCTTGAAATACCCGATGCCCATGGTCAATTGCTCAACGCCGTGGTCCTGTGCGGTTTCACCGCCACCGGTCTCCATCGACAGTTTCTGGTTTATAGCCTCAATGAAAAATCGGGCGACGAACTGGTGAAGATTTACCTGACGTATCTTGAAGGCGAGGACCAAACGCTGCGCATGTGCGATGCCCCGCCTGAGATACTTACGGCGGCGGCTCAAGTACTGAAGGATGTTTTGCGCGATGCCTGCGCGACCGTTCCAAGACAAACCGAAAATACTTATGCATTGATGGACCTGACCGACACCGACATTGAGTGCAGCGCTGTAAATACTCACTACAGCCTCAAGATCAGTGACGCGTGGCTCATGAATCTCTTGCATTACGACCCACCGTCCGAGGCCAGTGCCCTGCCCCTGCAGTCGAAAGACACGAGCAGTTGCGCGCCCCTGGCAATCCGCGAGGCGAGCAGTGTGACGGTTGAGTCGGTAGCAACATGCAACGTACAGACAACTTCGTCAAAGATTGACGCGAACATAAAATCACTTGTCGCCAGCATCACCCACCACAAGGAAATATTACTGGGCAAATATGTAAAGCTCGATGAGCTTCAACGCGAACTCGAACAACGAGAGCAGCAATTACTCATCCGCGAACAGGCACTAAACCAGCGTGAGGATGAATTACTGGCCAGCATCAGTTCCTTACAGGCAGCAGAAGAACAACTCGATGCACTTCTCGACAGATGAAAATTCCAGCAAGACAACAAAGCGTATTGGTTATTTAAAGAATCGACATCCGTCACCTGCTGTATTCCATCAAGGAAAAGTAAAGGTAAACTCCGCCGCTCCATTCGCGGCGCCCGCTTTCAACGTCTCATCATGCCCCTGGCGAACGTAATGTGCGCTCAACGGTATTTTGGCTCCATCACCAGCCCGTTTCATCGGATAAGCAGCGCCGTCATAACGAACCACCTGATGCGTCAACTCATTGATCATGACTATCCCAAAACCCTGGGCACTGGTCGCAGAGGGTTCAAGAGTCAGTATCGTGGGGTCCGCAGGCGGCCCGTACTTGTCAGTGAATGTAATCTCTGGCTTGGCGTTGGCCGCGCATTGGCTCAACTCGATGGCGAAGTGCACAGGCATTGAAGTCGCACCCACCTGAGGAAAATCGTTCAGGCTCATGCGCCCCAGTTGCACCGGTATCGTCTGGTAGGTTTGCACGTCACAGGTATTTGGAATTTCAATCGGGCCACCATTCCCCATATTGATAGCAGCGGGCCCCATCAGCAGGTAAGGCGCGCGACAGATGCCAATCGGTATGTTGTCTGTAGGTACCTCCACACTACTGCCAAAAGCAGCTTTGCCCCTGGGTAGATCCACCGCATAAAGCATGAGTTGAGAACTGCCGGCAACGCGATCGACGATCAGTTTTCCGGCAGGAAGTTGGCTGGATGCGACCGTTAGAATCAACTGTTGCATGTAGTTGGTAACCATCGTTGAACCACGCGTTTGCGCTGCGGACGAATCATATTGAACGCGCTCTTTCTCCATCGCGATCGGCAGTGGCGTTTGCAGCAGCGGTCGACGTTGACCGTCCGATGAGTTCACATATATTTTCAGGCCAATGCCGTCAATGTTGGTGGGGGCAATTCCGTCTGTCAGCGGTGTACCGGGTCCCCAATAGGCCATAGAAACCAACTCATGGGCAATGCCGGCAGCCGGGGCAAAGTTGTAGTTGGCATTCAGCGCTACAGCGCGCTCCCATAACACCGAGCCAATGGGCGTATTACTCGTCAAAGGTGTCACTTGTGACCACGGCCTGCCCATACCGTTGCTGAATGTGCAAGACGTCGCAACACTGTCGACCAACGTCCCGGCTTCAGCCGCCACGCCATATATAAACAGCCATATGCCGACGCACGCTATGGCCGACCTTGAACGCCGAACATTTAGTATTGAATTCATATCAGGCATCGCAGAGTCAACAGACGGCCTGACGCATCACCTGCGTCAGGCCGTCTGGGATTAGAAGGAAAGGTTAACGATCAACGAATGGAGCCAAAATTTATGCCATACAAAGGCACAAGCGCAGCCTCTCCGGAGACGCCATTGAATGCCATATCACCGAAGTTAGCCCCGACCAAGCCACCAAAGGTCTGGCCATAATAAGGCGATAACACGGTGAGCTTCCCAGTGGCGACAGACAGGCGAACGTTTCCGGCGTTCATGCCGACCAAGCCCCCCAGGGTGGCATTGGTGCCACCACTGACCCCGCCAGTTGCCGATGAGTTGGTGATAGAGCTCTGGTTTAAACCGACCAAGCCGCCCACAATTGCACGCACGCCCCCCTGAACGGTGCCACTGGCCATGGCCGATTCAATATGGCTGCTGAAGTTGCTGCCGTGGGTGCCGACAAGGCCGCCGACATAGCTGCTTTCCCCACCCACCACCGCGCCACTGGCTTCAACCGATTGCAACTCGCCAGCATTGGCCCCTATCAGGCCTCCCACCTGACTTGAAATCGACCCGCTGGTTTTTCCGCGAGCCACAGAATGACTGATGGTGCCCTCATAGTTGTTCCCCACCAGACCGCCAACCCGAGCATTGCGCCCGCCTGTGACAGTGCCCAAGGCTTGTGCTGTATCAATGGTGCCGGAAATATTATTCCCCACCAAACCACCAACATTCTCCCCAGCGCTATCCCATACATCGCCGCCAGCCTTGACCTCTTTGAGCCTGCTATTCTGGCTAGTTCCCACCAAGCCTCCGGTACCGATGGCGCCGGACCCTGTAACTTTGCTGGTAGAGGTTGACTGGATGATGTCGCCGTTTTTGCTGAAGCCTACCAGACCGCCCACATTACCGGCACCGGTGCCGCGTACCTCACCCGATGACTCCGTGCGCTCAAGCAAACCGCTGGAGTTGAAACCCACCAGGCCGCCAACATTGACGCCGGCGCCGTTGCCATTTGTCGAACCGGTACTGATGGCATCAGTGATGACGCCACCCTGGTTGGCACCCACCAGCCCGCCAACGCCACCCATGGCGTCTCGCTGCATGGCGCCGCCCACCACGGTATTTGAAACCACATGGTCTAACCGTGCCGTACCGGCTGAGGTCGTAACGTTTTCACCGGCTATACCGCCGATGGCGTGCGTATACGCGTTGCCCGCCACGCGCCCACTGGACACGGCATTTTTGATTGTGCCACCGTAGTTTTGCCCAACAACCCCACCGACGCTGTTCGCCCCGCTGCTGCCAGCGTTGACCAAGAGGTTGCGGGCAGTCACGTTGGACAATGTACCGACGTTCAGCCCCACCAGCCCTCCGATCGCTGCAAACCCATAGGCTTGCGACCCACCATTATTGATAGTCGCACTCGCCAGTGTCAGGTTGCTGATCGTGCCTGAGGAGACCGCAAACAGCCCGCTGTTACTGCCGGTGCTGGAGACCCACAAGTTGCTCACTGTGTTGCCCAAACCATCGAAAACACCTCCGAAGACGGATTTATCGCCAATCGCCTTGAATTGAGCCTCGCGGCCAACGATGTTATTACCCAGCACGTAATGGCCGTTGAGGTTCGCGTTGATGTTCTGTAACTGCGCAAGGTTCTGGATCACGGTGTATCGATCACCATTGGAGGCGTACGTCGCCCCTGCGCCAGACAAGGTCAACTGACCGCCCGTGCCTAATACCGAATCCCCTACGTGATTCAATGTGAGGTCGCTGAAGAGCCCGGTCAGTGAAACCTTACTGTTTACGTTCACATCACCACCGGCGTTGAGCGCTACACGCGCACCGCTACCGGTCGCATCCACGTTACCGTCGAGGTTGACGTTCCCGGTCGCGCTCAAGGTCAGACCATTGGCGCTGTTCCAGGCTATCGGCCCAGCCAGGTTCAAATCACCGTCGGTACTGACCAGCTCAATATTGGTGCTGATCAAGTTGCGCGACAACGTGTCGGAGTAGGCGGTCTTCCCCGCTGATGCTGCAGTTGGCTGAATCTGGACTGTCTTGGCGCTGACTTTAAACGTACCGGTCTGACCATTGGTGGCCAGTGTATTGACCTGGGTTCCCAGTTGGGTCTCGACCGTGGCGCCCTTGGCCTCGATCATGCCACCGCTGCCATAGGTATTTTGGGCGTGAGCCTGCAGCGAACCGCCGACCTTGACCGTACCTGCATCGCCGCCATCCAGCGTGATACGGCCAGCTTTGCCGCTCAAGGTTTTGGCTTCGATGGCGCCCTGGTTATTCACCACCGTTTGCAACATCGCATTGGCGCTTTTACCGGTCATCAGCACCTGGCCACCGTCGGCCTTGAGCAAGCCGCCGTTTTGCGCCAGGGCGTTGATCGCATCACCGGTGACCTGAAGATTGAGCAGTTGGTTGCCGTCGAAATTGACCGTGAAATCATTCCCAGCGCCCAACGCAACCTGGCCCATCTGGGCCTGGATAACGCCATCGTTGCGCACCTGGTTGCCAAGTAGCGCAATACTGCCGCCCTGCTGCGCGTTGATCGTGCCGCTGTTGCTGATTTCTGCATTGGAAACACCGCTGAAGGTGTATTTGCCAGCGAGGAAATCCGCGTCTTTGATGTCCTTGGTGGTAGCAATCAAGCTTCCGACATTGATCTGTGCGCCTTGACCGACCACGATCCCGTTGGGGTTGACCAGAAACACGCGACCATTGGCGTCCACTTGCCCCTTGATGCTACTGACGTTAGTACCGATTACCCTGTTGAGCGCAATGGAAGTGGCGCTCGGTTGGTTGAATACCACCTTTTGTCCTGCGGCAACGCTGAAGTCCGTCCAGTTGGTAATCAACTTGTCGCTGTGCTGGTTGATCGACATTTGCGAGTTGGATTCGAATCCCAATATGTCGCCCTTGCCGGAGACTACCGTACCGCCTAACGGCAAAGCGAATGCCGGTGCAGCGCCCAACAACGCCAGCGTGCCGATGGCCGAACATTTGGCGCCAGTCTTGCAATGCCGGCGAGCTCCTTCGTGAGCAACCTTCCAGCAGCTCATCGCGTGGTTCCAGACCAGTGAGTAAACCTTGTTCACATGAATTTCCTCTTCCTTAATGACGCCTTGCATAGCGTTGCAAGGCGGTACTGCTTCCAGGCACGAATGTGCTTAGAAATACTGAATGGCGCTGAACCACACGCGCGGGTCCTGATGCGGTGCGTCGTTCTGCTCAGTGCCGTGGACGGGCCATGCTGCGGTGACGCTGAGCTGTTGCCCGGCGCCGCGCCAACTGGCGCTAACCCCTGCGGCCGTGAGTGATCGCTGATTGCTTTGCGCGGTCCAGGGTTGCTTGCTGACCGTGATCACGCCCCGGTCGGCGAAGCCGCTCAACTGCACGCCCGGCGCCGCCAGATAGCGCAGCTCGGTGCTGGCCTGCCAGCCCTGGTCACCACTGCCGGCACCCAACGCGTAGGCACGAACACCATTGGGGCCACCAAGGCCAAACTTCTCGGAGCTGTCGAGGTTGTTACCCGCCCACTGCGCATTCAATTGGCTGTACAGCTGCCAGCGCGGGCTCAGGTACTGCAATCGGCCGAGGCTCAGATTTGCGCGTGTGAAATGCCCCGCGGCGCCGGCGCTTAGCCTATCCATGGTGCGATCGATGGCTTCGCCGATACCCAGGCGCCCGGCGCTGTAGCTGAGCGAGGCAAAACTTTGCCCACCGCCCAGCCAGCGGTCCTGGCCACTGGCATTGATACCCAGGGTCCACAATTCCACATGCTTGGGGCTGCGCAGGTCGAACAGGTCGATATCGTCTTGCAGTTGCTTGTCGTCGAACTGCAATTGCGCGCTGAGGTTGAAGGTGCGGCTGCGAATCAAGGGTTGCAAAGCAAAGAGGCTGCGCACGGTGGCTTGGCCTTTTGCTTCTAGCACTTCTACGTCCTTGCCCAGTTGGTAGCTCATGCGCGAATAAGAGGTGCCAAGGGTGGTCGACCACGGGCCCACGGGCAGGCTGTAGCCGAAGCGGTAGTAACGTTGGTGCTGATCGCTTTGCAGCAGGCGCATGGTGAGGGCATCACCCAGGCGCAGCGGGTTGTTTAAAACCAGGCTGGCGCCAAGGCGATATTCGCCGGTGTAGCGGTCGCCGTAGTTGTCGGCTTCCAAGGTGCCGGCGTACAAGGGGCCAGGTTCGGCATCGACCACCAAGTCGGTGCTGCCGGGCAGCGATCCGGGGCGCAAGGTGCCCTTTACTGCCACGCCTGGAAGATCGCTGAGCAACAACAGGCTTTGCTCCAGATCTGAGTCGTAGACCGCTCCACCCGGACGCAATGCCGACAAAGGTTGCTGCAACACAGCATCGATCACGCGGGAGCGATTGTTCAACTCGATGCGGCCGTAATACCCCTCCAGCACCTGGATAAGCACGATGCCTTGATCGATGTCCTGGGCGGGCAAAAAAGCCCGCGCCAGTGCATACCCGTGGCCCTGGTAATACTGTGTGATGCGTTGTGCAGCGGCGCGTAGCCCGGCGAGGTCCAACGACTGGCCCGGCAAATCGGCCAGCAGTTCAAGCAATTGCTCGCGATTGAAGACCCGGTTGCCGTCGATCTCGAAACCTTTCACTTGCAACTGCATACCGCCGCCAGGCGTTGCCTGAGACGGTGCTGAAGGCGGGGGCATATCCACCTGCACCGGCGCAGAAGGCAGGGGTGCCGGTGCCAGAGATTCAATGTCACGCATCACCTGCCCCGCACTGGGTACTTGTGCCCACACCGAGGGCACGCCAGAGAGCGCCAGCGCGACACCGACGGCGAGCAAAGGCCTCGTCGCGAAACCGTTAATCATGGTGAACCGGCGCCCGTGCATCGATCATTCCTCCCCTGTCTGCAACAAATTGGTAATGGATAAAAGTGGGTGTCGCCGACGCCCCTGTAAGGGGGAAATCCGCGCAGGTAAATGGCGCAATCGTGGCGCTGCGCTGAACCTCGTCAGCGGCTCCCGGCTCCAGTCGCTGCGCAGTGAGCGAGACAAAAAACGGTGCCTTATTGCAGGCCTCAAGGACCTTGCGGTGTGCGCGCCAAGTCAACTGTCGGCCCGCCTCTTCCGCGCTACCCGCCAGCCCCACCGGCCTGAACAGCAGCTTCATGCGCAACCGATACGAAAGCCGCAGCAGATGCGTACTGCGTGGCGGCAGCGGTGACACTTCAAGGAAGTTCAGCCAAAACAGCGACTCGCGGTCGGCGGGCAGCGCTTCGCCGGTGTAGCGGACTTCAAGCGCACTGCGCTGCCCAGGGTCCAAGCGCAACAACGGACGGCTGACTACGAACGGCACGGACAGGCCTGAGGGGTCTTGATTGATCTGGCCACGGTCCAACCAGCTCTGGGCCAGGATCGGCGCTTCGCCGCCATTACTGATTCGTACCGTCAGCGCACGTGCATCGGCTGCGTAGACGAAGCGAGTTCCCGTCACCGTCAACGCTGCCTGGCTGCTACTGGCATGCGCGCAAATCAGCAGGCACACGGCATAAAGCGACCTCACAACCCGCGCTCCTTACCTGCAGGCCGGGCGTCTATGTCGTGACACACCAGATTGAGCAACTCGAACGCGCTGCCTTCGCGGGCGTGGCGCTCGGGCAACGCATAATCCACTTGGCATTGCTGGTCGGCATCGCTGCCCCACTCCACGCGAATCGAGCCACGATCCTTGTCACTGCGTACCACCAGCCGGCTGCCCTGCCCCACCGCACCAATCACTTGGCCGCTCTGCACATCAATGGCTGAGGCAGCAAACGGTAGGCGTTGGCCATTGCTGCGTCGGCTGTCGATCAACAGCGGGCGGGATCTACGCGTCGGAAAATCCAGCATCACCACGGCGCCTGCGCGAGGCGCAACGCTGCGTGAACTGACCTGTAGCTCTATGTCATTGGGTACGCCTTGCGGGTCGACATCAACCTGGTTGAGTTGATAAGGGCTCAGGCTAGAGACGATCGCGTAGCCATCTTTACCAACGCTCGCCCCTGTGTAACCGACCCTTGCGCCTTCAGCGTCAAGCGCCTTGACCACACCTACCGTTTCGCCAAGGGTTTGCGCAAGCGTCATGCCGCCCGGGTGCAGGACTACGGCGCCCGATGCACTGAGTGACTGCTGGTGATAATCCGCCCCCTGAGAAAGACTTGCACCGAACGCACCTTGAGGCAGGCGGTAGTTGACGCTGGCATTGCTGGAGGCACCGCGCTGCCGGTCGGCATGGGCGACCGAAACGGCATAGGACGCATCGCCGCGCTCACTGAAGGCGCCGGATATACCGGTAGACATCTGCCGGCCTGAGCGACGGTCATGGCTGGCATAACTGTTGATCACCGCACCGCCATGCCCATCGCGGCCCAAGGGAATCGACAGCGTGAAGGTGAGCTGCGTGTCGTCTTGATCCCTTGCATGTCGCAGCCCACCTGGCGATGCGCTATGACTACGCTGGGCCGCGATCGAGTAGAAATTACCGCGCCACTGATTGCTGTAGCCCATGGAGAAACTGAGGGTCCGCCCCGCTTGCTGCCAGTACTGGCTTGAGGAAGTGTTGAGATATACGTTGCCTCCATCGGTGCCCAGCCCCTGGCTGATATTGGCGTCGAACCGAGCGCGTACACGGGCGAAGTCGGTGGCGCGCCCGGACTCGTTGCGCATCCGATCCTGAAGCGCTACCGCATCGTGAAGCCCCAAGTACCCTGAGGTTGAATAGCGATAGGCGAGTAACGAGAAATTCGTGCGGCTATTGGGCAGGTTCTTGCTGTACGACAGGCGCAAACTGGAACCCTGCTGGGTCTGCCCTGCGGGGAGTTCGGTGCTGGCTGCAGTAAGGTCGGCGGCGAAACCGCCGAACCGGGTATTAAGCGCCATGCCTGCCAAGCCGGATACATAGCCGGGGGTCAGTGCGGTGCCGCCGTAACCGGTCAGGTTGTTGTCCAGGCCGCGTTGCAGGGTGCCTTGCAAGACAAGCGGAGGTCGGCCGTGCAAACCGGGATCCACCAACTGACCGGCCACCAGGCTGTAGCGCGTTGAGCCTGGGCGGAGTAATTGCACCGTCGTAGCAAATGGCACGACGAACCCGTGTTCGCGACCATCGGCTTCGGTGACTGTTACCCGCAGGTCGCCACCAAAACTCGCTGCTTGCAAGTCGGCGATTTCAAAGGAGCCGGGCGCTACAGTTGTTTCGTAGACCAGGTACCCACGCTGATAGATCGAAACCTTGGCATTGGAGGTCGCGGTGCCACGTACCACTGGGGCGTAGTAGCGCTGCGTATCAGGCAACATGCGGTCGTCGCTTTCGAGCTGGACGCCGCGAAACGACACCGCATCGAACAACTCACCACTGGTAGTGCTCTCGCCGAACAGCAACTGCGACTTCCAGCCCGTGAGGTCGACCTGACCATAGGCGTAACCGCGCTGGTAACGCCCACCCAATGTGGGCGACCAGGTCAGGCTGGCGTTATGCCGCAGCCTGATACCCCCCAGGTTCAGGCCCATGTTCAACCCTGAATAAGCATGCGTGTCTCGGCGCCCTTGGCTCTGAGCGCTGAACAGGTTGGCGTCGTAGTTCAGCAAGCCGGCTGTTACGCCACTGTCCCAACTGGACGGGTCGACATAGGTGCTGGTGGCGGGCCGTTGCAGGTAGTACTGCGCAACGGTGATGCGCAGTTTCTGTTCGGGCAGGTCAACACTGATGGCAGCGCCCGGCACGAAACGCTCAAGCTTGTCGCAGGTCAGTCCTTGCGGGACGACCGCGCTCTGTTGATCGCTGCCACGTCCTCTGCGACTACGCTCAAGGTCTATGCCGACACGCATGAGTAGTTCGGCGCTATAGCATGGTTGTGCATCCGCAAGCCCGGCGACTGCCCGTAACTCGACCTCCTGGATCGCACGCCATTGGCCGTTGATCAGGATATCCAAGCGATAAGTCCCAGGAACATTGCGGTCCGGCTGTTCAAAACGGGTGGTATCAATGGCCATGCCGGACGCTCCTTGCATTAACATCTGTGAATCGAAAATGATCGGTTCATCAAGCTGGCTGGGCGTGACAGGCGTTTCCGTTGGCACATCCTGAGCCCATGCCTGAAGTTGCCCTCCCAACAGGACGGCAATGAATAAAAACAGTGCCCAAGGACGACTTTCATTCGCCCATGGCATAGCCAGACCACCGAATGCTCTCGGTCGAAATCGAACAGGTAAAAACATAGTCAGTCCCATGCCACGGCTGTGTGCCGGAACCGGAAAGAAGCGCGAGGCCTGTGGCGTTATTTGTCTACGGGCTGCTCGAACATCCGCCTTGCGCCATAGTCATTGATGGCTTCGTAACGCACTTTTGGCCCACTAGCGTGGCAGTTAAAGCGGGTTGAGGTTGTGAGCACTGTCTTGCCGAACGGTGCAACCATCCCGGTTTTGACGGGAAACGCCTGGCCATCGCAGTCAACTTCGACATGGCCGAAGGACACGTAATACGGCGTCGGATTCGCCACCTCCAGGTTCGTCGCACCCGTGCTTTTGGGCGTCGCTACAACCGTCCATTTGAGCTGCTCGGGAGCAGCGTCTACGCCCGATGCAAGCGCGGTCGGGCGGTAAAGCAGCTTGAGTCGCGTCCTGAAGGCAAACTGCAACACCGCATCATCCGAAGCCCTGCGCGGCGGAGTTTCCAGCACATTGAGCCAGAACAGCGATTCGCGGTCGGTGACAGCAATGGATTGGGTTCGACTGATCCTCAACACCGCGCCACCACTGGGGTCAATCCGGCTGACCGCAGGCGCGACAACAAAGGGAACCTGAACATCCTCAGGGGCCATTTCTGCATGTCCATCATCCACCCAGCTTTGCACCAGTACTGGCTCACTACTGGTATTTGCCAACCTGACCGTCACGTCATCCACACCGGCAGGGAAAATGACTCGAGTGCCTTGCACCACAATGGCTGCCTGGGACGCTTGCACAAACAGCCCGAGGAACACAGCGCCGATGGCGAGAGAATACGTACGCGCTATCGGCGCCATGAACCACCTCCTGCATCGTCAGCGGTTATTGATAGGCCAGCGTGTAGCGTACGAACGAAATGCCAGAACCCGGAGTGACAGCAGGCGCGGTCGATACGTAAGACGCTTTGTAGGACAAGGTCGCAGTATTGCCTTTGACCACTGCCACCTGAGGCGTTGTTTCTCTTTGGCCCAGCTGGATTTTCTTGCCATTGGCCGTATCGTTGAATACTTGAATCTGCACGCCTGTTGCAGGTGCACTGCCAATCAGCTTGAGATTACCGGTGACCGAATCGATGTTCTCAACTTGATCGAAATCGATCGAAACCTTGGCGTCGTTAGTGCATTGCGCACCCGACAATTGCAGCTTGAACGGCACAAACGGTGACGCGTTGCCAATCGCGGCAAATGTACCTGGCGCGATCCGGCCAAGTTCCACATTGGTCACGTTGCCGTCGCCTGGCCCCTGGCCGTTAATGTCACAGGTCACATCTGTGATGCTGCCCGAGAAGTTTACAATCCCATCCGCCGCATAGGCCAGCGAAGGCGCAACCAATGCGCAAAGAAAACTAGATGCAATCAGTTTCTTCAAAGAAACACTTTTCATACCATATCCTTATTAATTAAGTTTGCCACCGCTCAACTAGCAGACACCCCATTAAGGCGCAACTATCTCGACATGCACCTTCCAATATAACTACCAGAAGACCGAAACGACGATACAGGACTTTCTTGCGGTTTATTTATAGATCTTTCCTACAATGGCTAAAGACATTTCGCACTGACGATAATTTTTTTGCCAGCACCTCCAAAACCATATTTAACTAAGTGCTGCCATCATCGAATGAGGCCTGCCTTACTTGCGATGGGCTCGCCCCCTATAGCATCGGGCACGTTACTCGGAAAAGGACTTTACGAATGAGCACCATTGTTATCGCAGACCGCCATGCGTTGATGCGTTATTCGGTCAAGAGACTTCTGGAACAGAGTGGCCACACTGTCGTCGCCGAAACTGAAAATGGGCAAGAAGCTCTGCACATGGTGTACAGGCTTGAGCCGCACATGCTCATCCTGGAACTCGACCTGCCAAAAATACACGGGTTGGACGTGATCTCTTTACTGACCTTGGGTAATTGCTCAAGCAAAATACTCGCATTCACTGCCTATGATGCCGAGAATTATTTAATCCGCTGTTTGAAAGCCGGCGCCTCCGGCTTTGTCTCAAAAACTGCTGAACTGAGTGAAATACAATGTGCTATCAAAGACTTGCTAAGAGGCAAGAGTCACTTCCCATATATCACACAAAAAATGCAACAGGCCATTAATCACAACTACTCATCGCACTCAACAAAGCCAGTAACGCTGACAAGGCGCGAAACCGATATCCTGGCACTTTTGGCAAAGGGAATGAACAATCAGGAGATAGCTAAGCTTTTAATGATCAGCCATAAGACTGCGAGCGCTTACAAACTCAGACTATTATATAAGTTCAATACTTCCAATCTGCTTGGTATGATTGACGCGGCGCGCAGAGGCGGCCATATCGCGAAGACTTTAACGATACTCTAACAGCGAGTCCATGATCAGTATTTATCAATTTTAAACCGCGCATCTGCAATTTGGATCCGCAGCTCATTTCACGATGTGCAAATAATAGCTCCAAGCGATTACTGATGTGAAGGCCGTACCGGCCAACGCGTTTTCAAGTGTTGCCGCAATTAAAATCTCGCAAAACAAAGAAAAACGCCAAAGTGCCTATTTTTTACATCACAGAAAAGACAAAGCCACTCGTTACTGTGGCTTTTGCTTTAATTTTTTTAGAAGAAAACGGGAAGTGCATCGGGCGTCTTTACCCTGACTGTATATAGATTTATATCTTATTGCGCTTACGCAAGAATAAACCGAGAACGTATTCGTTTTTTCGCATTTTCAAATATCAAAAGACGTGCGGTGGATGACCAAACGTAAACACAGCCATAGTGCCCTCCGTACGCAACGTAAGAGAATTTCGCTGTTCAGGCGATTTAAGGCTAGCGCTCGCATACTTTATCGGGTGACCTTCAACATGCGTGAGCCTGATACCGAGGGTCAATGAACATCGACCATCAAGACACGAAGCAACCACGTTCCACACGCCTGCACTCACCATCATCAACCGGATAACAGTTGCCGGGATCGAGAAAGGCCAGGTGTTCCAGCGGATTGATCGTATCCGTCCAGCCAAAACACCTTCTTGATTCCATCGTGCAAAGCGCTGCTGTCAGCACCTCGGTGCTTGAGGCGGCCGACAATCCCTAGGAGTCTTCTACAGATAAGCCAGAGGCCCTCATGAACATAAATCTGTGAACATCAGGCTCCACAACTCGTAGAAAAACTCAGGCATTGATTGATGTAAGGATCGCCCATGAACAAATGACATCGCCCACTTGTAAAATTATGTATCAGGCTATCCATATCCATTACGTCCACTCCTTAAGGACAACACATTAGTCCTCGGAAGCAATTCCTGGTAAGGATTCAGGAAAGGTTGTGCAGCCGTCGCAAGGCATGTCGGGCCATGATCAGATTTTCGTCAGTGGGTATGACCCAGGCCGACACAGGGCTGCCAGGCATCGACAGGCAGCCTGATAACTTATTTGCCTCACTCTTATCGCGCTGCACCCCCAGCCATTGGCAACCGTCAAGAATCGAGGTGCGCACCGGGGTGGCGTTTTCACCGACGCCTCCCGTAAATACCAACGCATCTACCCCGCCCAATACGGCCGCATACGCTCCAATCTCACGCACAACGCTGCGTACGAACAAAGCAACCGCCTCTTTGGCTTCAGGCGCTTCACTGGCCTGCAATACATGCATGTCGCTGGAGATTCCCCCTGACACACCCAGGAGCCCGCATTCGTGATACAGCAGGTGTTCCAGGGACGATACGCTCATGCCGCGTTCACGCATCAAGTAGAGCAGGATGCCCGGGTCGAGATGCCCAGGCCGAGTGCCCATGAGTACCCCGTCCAGTGTGGAGAAGCCCATGCTCGTTGCCTGACTGACACAGTTATGCATCGCGCACAGGCTGGCACCGTTGCCCAGGTGGGCGACGATGGTCTTGCCCTTCGCCGCTCGTTTGTCGTATCGGGGCAGAATACTGGCGATGTATTCGTAGGACAAACCATGAAAGCCATAGCGGCGCAGGCCTTGCGCGGTCAACGCCCGGGGCAGTCCGTAGGTCACTTCCACCGTGTCGAGGGTGTGGTGGAATGCAGTGTCGAAACACACGAACTGCGCCAGGCCTGGGTGCTCATGCGCCAGGTAGATGATTGGCGCCAGGCACTGGGCCTGATGAAGGGGCGCCATCGGGATAAGCGCTTGGAGTTCAGCCATCACCGAGTCGTCGACCCGTTGCGCCACCTCAATACGATCTCCGCCATGAACCACACGATGGGCCGCTGCACAGATTTGCCAAGCGTAATGACGCTCAATCCAGTCCATCAGATTGAACAAGGTTCCGCCTGGCGGCGTGGCGGCGTTGCGTGGCCACTGTTCTTCCTTTCGGGTTTGGGCGCCCGTGCGCTTGAAGATCAGGTGCTCGGTATCCTGATGAACGTTGAAACTCCCGCTGCCCAGGCATTCAGGTCCGCGCCAGGTAACAATGTCCGTCTGGTAAAGCGAAAATTTGATACCCGACGACCCCGCATTCAGGACCAGCAGCACATGGTGTGAATCGTCAGTCATGAAGCACCTCGTGAATGAACCCTCTTACCCAAGCCGCCAACGCCTGACAACGGCACGCTCGAACAACCAATGGTCAGTCTGATCGCCAATAAGCTGGCAGTCTTGACCTGGATCAGAAACACCCGACATCCGAGGGGTACACAAGAGAGGCAGCTTCGCTTCAGTGGTATTTACGATTGACGAGGAATCTCACCATGACCGCCCTACCCCATAACGCCTCAAACAGCACCCCCACCGTGTCGGACGTTCAAACCGATCACTGGATCGATCCTTTGAAGGACGGTACCCATGTACTCATTCGCCCGTTGGAAGCCAAAGATCGAGAGCGCGAATTCGCCTTCATCAAGAACCTTTCTCCCGAGTCACGGCATTTTCGCTTTCTATGCAGCATCACTGAGCCGGGTAACGCCCTCATGAATCAATTGATGGCCGTCAACAGCCCGCAACAGATGGCGTATGTCGCACTGTTCATGGACGGTGGGCACTTGATCGAGATCGGCGTCGCGCGTTATGCCTCGGCCGAGGGCGACACTCAGTGCGAATCGGCGGTAGTAGTTGCCGATCAATGGCAAAACAAAGGCCTGGGCAAACGGCTGATGCAACACTTGATCGATGCGGCACGCCTCAATGGTTTTGAGTCCATGATGTCGATGGACTCAGCCGTGAACACTCACATGCGCGGTTTGGCGCAAGAACTGGGCTTTGACAGTCATCGCGACCCGCTGGATGCGACGCAAGTCGTGTATCGATTAGCGCTGAACTGAGCATTCAAGCCGGTCGTCGCTGCAAAGAGCGGGTTGGTCGGCAAGTCCTTGCCGGCCAAGGTGATTGCATCGTCCATGGCACCGTCCAGCACAACGACGCCCCGGGTCAAGTAGCATTCATGACTGCAATACTCGCCCGGGCTTTACCGCCAGCACACTGCACGGCGCCTGATGCAAGAGCTGTTCGGCGGTGGTTCCCAAGAGTTTTTTCAGCCCTCTATGCTGCACGGTTCCCATCACGATGACGTCGGTATGATGGTCGGTGGCGAACTCACAGATGTTCATCAGTGGCATGCCCTCGATGAAGTGGCGACATTCCACAGGTACACCATGCCGCTCGCACAGGGCCGCGAACGCCTCACGCTGGGCCACGCCCAACGCTTCATAAATCCCGGTGGCCAACGGTAGCGCGCCATAGCCCATGTCTTGGGCGTATACAGCCGTCCAGTCATACACGTGGACCAACTCAAGTCTGGCATCACACTGGTCGGCCAACTTCACGGCGGCGTCGACGATCTGGTCGTTAAACACAATGTCTTGTTCTTCGCTGCGCAACAGATCAACGATAGCAAGCACATTGCGTGGGAGTGGGTTGAGACTGTTGGTCACCAGATGAACCGGCGCGGGGCAATTGCGCAGCAGCTGCCAGTCCAGCGGTGTGAAGAAGATGCGCTTCAACACAGACTCTTCCTCGGCATCTTTGATAATCAGGGCCAGTTGTGTCTCGTTGACAAATTGCAGGATTTCTTCGTATGGGTGTTTAATCCAGATCACTTCACTTGTGGCATGAATGCCCTGCTGGCGTGCCTGCTCGGCTTGCTTCTCCAGCCACTGGCCACGGGTCTACAGATACCCATCCCTTGCCTGGTTTATTTGTTCGGGAGCGAACAGTCCCGCTACCGCCAAGGCTTGTAGATAATCAAATGCGACGATATGCAACGGTAGCTGCATGGCTTTAGCCAACGCATTCGCCCGGTCGAACGCTGCCGTTCGGATGATGGCAGCCGGGGCAATCAACAGTAAGCGCTGTGTATAGGACATGGTGCACCTCGGCTGCATGAATAAGACTCCAGACTGAGCGTTTCTGGCCCGGATAACTTGATCCTTGTCAGTTATCCGGGCGCAGGAGTCGAACCGCTAGTGAGCCAGTACCATCGCAAAGTAACCAAAGACCGTCAGCAATATGCCCGACACGGCATAAGCCACAGGAAAGCCGATCCAGGGAACGCTGCTCTGCACTTCCTTGGCGGCCTCGCGCGCAGGGCCCGAATGGCTGCGTGCGCCTGCAACACCGCCCATCAGGATCGCCGGGTTGATCTTGAATATATGGAAACCGACAGCCCAGACGATAAAGGGCGGAATCGTGCAAGCGACAAACCCCAACAGAAAGATTTTCAACGCAATCATTCCGTTTAGTTGCGAGACCAGGTTTGCTCCCGCGTTGACGCCGACGATGGCGACAAAAAAGATCAGCCCCATGTCTTCAAGAATGTTGCGAGCAGCATTGGGTGTATTGCCGAAAAATCGAACCCGCGAGACCAGTGACGACACAATAATGCCCGAGACCAACAGGCCACCTGCGTTGCCTAACCCCACCGATGCGCCATACGCGAGTACCTGAATCAGACCGATCAGCAAGCCAAGTATCATCCCCAACGACAGGGTTAACAAATCGGTTGCCGTGCTGGGCCGGGCGATTTTACCCAACAGCCCACTGGCCTTTTCGATGGCACTGTGCAATCCGACCATGTGCAGTACGTCCATGCGCTGGAGTTTGGTTTCCAAACCAATGGGAATAGGTGCCCCACCCCGCTCGATCCTGCCCAACCCTGGGTCGTGGCCATTGAAAAACCCTGCCGGGGCGTACGGGAAGTCATGGCCGCAATGGAACTCATCGATGCCGCCATCGCCACGTCCGGGGATTACCGCCACTGGGTGGAGGTGCATGGGCAATTCTGCGCCCACACCATGAACCCCGTTACCGGTGCACCGTTGCGCAACGCACTTGCAGCGGTCACCGTCGTGGCGGGTTCGTGCATGCTCGCCGATGCCTGGGCCACGGCATTGATGGTGCTGGGAGAAATAGAAGGCCCACGCTTGGCGCAGGAGCGCGGGATGGACGCACTGTTCGTGGTGCGCAACGGTGAAGAGCTAAAGGAAATATCGATTGTCGGCGGCAAACTGCAAGCGCAGGCTGAAGCCGAAGGATCCAACCCCGTCAATAACCTGAGTCGCGCTAACCCATGAAATTCATGCACAGGCACACCGAGCTACACCGCAGCGACCGTATCGGCTGGCTTCGCGCCGCGGTACTGGGCGCCAATGACGGGATCGTCTCCACCGCCAGCTTGTTGATCGGCGTCGCCGCTGCCAACGCCACCCACTCCACGCTGATCGTCACCGGCATGGCCGGGCTGGTGGCAGGAGCCATGTCCATGGCGGCGGGTGAATACGTTTCCGTGCACTCCCAGGCCGATACCGAACAGGCTGACTTGTCGCGGGAACGGGCCGAACTGGCTAGCAACCCGAAAGCCGAACACAGCGAGCTTGCCCACATTTACATGCGACGGGGGGTATCCCCCGAACTGGCCCATCAGGTGGCCGATCAATTAATGGCACGCGATGCACTGGGTGCACACGCCCGAGACGAGCTAGGCATCAGCGAAGCACTCACGGCCAAACCGCTGCAAGCCGCCCTCGCCTCGGCCGCCAGTTTCGTGCTCGGCGCCGCCCTGCCACTGGCGGTCATTTTCGTCGCCCCGTCCCACAGTGTTGTGCCGTGGATATCCGGCATGTCGCTGGTATTTCTTGCTGGCCTTGGCGCCATTGCAGCCAAAGCCGGGGGGGCAAAAATAGGGATCGGCGCTTGGCGGGTAACCCTTTGGGGGGCGTTGGCCATGGGCATTACGGCAGCCGTGGGGGCGCTGTTCGGGGCGGTAGTTTAGTTAGCGCGTTTTTTGGGCGCGAAGACGGGGCCTGGAGTTCCAGCGCTGCGACGTGCCGCCTTGAAGGCATTTCTCAGCCTAAAAACTTCAGCGCCACCCGAACGACGAACATCCCCCAAATCAATGCCAGCAGTACGGTAAAAAAGCCATCGCGACTCCATTACTTATTCCATTTTTTGACTTCGTCACTTGGTTTTATTCAGGCACATTAAAGCAATACTTAATCTGATTAACAGAAACCTAAAATAAATACTCGCCGACAACAAAAGTCGTCACGCTGCACGTTTATCGATCTAAACTATGAGTCACACATACACAACTGGAGCTTCGCGAACAATCGCTGTTTGCTTGATTGGACGCGAACCGACTTCGAGAGCTACTCGGCCTTCATCATTAACCCAACTAGCGGTCACCACAAAGATCTACCACCCCACCGCCTCCTCGCTTCACTACATTCACCCGCCATTGCCAACGGTCCCTTCACCCGACCGAGCAGACTCTGGAGCGTGAGCCATGACCATCGGATCCACCTACGACTACCCCGCCTTCGCCGCCAAGCACCTTCCGACACATGACACATCCTCTTGGCGAGGCCGTTTCCCCAGTCCGCCAGACTTGTGCTTCAACTATCGGAAATTGGTCGAGCAGGAATTTGGCATCGCCAAAGCGACCCAACCCGACTACAAGATCTGCATCGTCGGCGCTGGCGTCACCGGGTTAACTGCTGCGCGTGAGTTGCTTCGCTGCGGGTTCACTAACGTCACCTTACTGGAACAGTCCCATCGCATTGGTGGGCGCCATCTATCGGTGCTCAACTTAGGCCAATCACCCCTGCTGGGGCAGACACCTTTTGAGATGGGTGCCATGCGCATGCCACTTTTCAATCAGGTCGGTGAATCGCCTTTAGACGGCCAATCCCTGCTGGCCTACTACTGCAAACTCTTTGAACTGCGGCTATCCGATTTCCCCAACCCAGGCACACCGCATGTGCGCAGCACCGGTATTTACCTGCGTGAAGGGTTGCTTGAGGGGCAGCCTGAGCCGCAAATGCTGATCTGGAAAAACCCTCAAGGCCACACACCGCCCCCCACAGAACAATTGCAGCAGGTGTATGCCAAATGGCGCCAATTCGCTGATCAGATGACCCGACAAGTCGCGCAGAGCTATGGCACACCGCAGTGGGAATCCCTATGGTCCGCCATCGTCACTCGCTACCAGAAGCTGTCCTTTCGTGACTTGGTGACACTGGCAAGTATTGCGTGGAAGCCATCGACTCCCGGCGATTTCGGCGGGCTCGGCATGACCCCGGAAGAGTCCACCCTTTTCTATTCAATCGGTATCGGCGATGGCAGTTGGGGCGCGTTTTATGACGTGTGCTGCCTCTACCCTTTACGCACGGCGATCTTTGGTTTCAGCAGTCAACTGCAGCTGGTGCATGGGCGTGTTGGCGTTAACGGCAACCCCGCGCCGTCACCGTATTTGGGGGAAACCACTCTCAAAGACTGCAGTGACTTGACGTTCGAAGCGCCGCGTTACCTTGGCCTGGCTGCGCTGGATGAGTGTCTGCTGTTTATGGAAACCAACGTCAACGGCCAGTCCTTTTATGATCACAGCCGGCAACGCGGCGCAGGTTTTCTCACCGACAGCTCGGTGACACGACTGACCAAGCTGGAAAACGGCCAAATCCGTGTGACTTACGACTGGCGCGCCAGCAGTGCCACCGGCAAAACCGAACGCCATGAAGACTTCGACGCCGTGATCATGACGCTGCCGTCCTGGATCATCGAAACCCATATTCAACTGGAGAACTTCAATCAGGCCATGCTGCCGTACACCGTCACCAACGCTTACAAAACCGCTCACTGGGAAACCAGCTGCAAGGTCTACGCGCCGTTGAAAAAGAGCTTTCTGTCGAAAAACAAAAAGATCCCGCAGATCATGGTCACCGACAGTTTTATCCACGATGTGTACACCTACCGCTACCACGACACCTATCCCTATGACTGCATTTTGCTCAGTTACACCTGGGAGGATGACGCCACCAAACTGGCCGCCTTTGACGATCAAACGCTGATCAAGAAATGCATCACGGAACTGGACCGTATCTTGTTGCGCAGCGCCAATATCAAAACGCCGATATCGCCTTACATCGACACAAAAAACGCCGTCGTTCAACGCTGGATGACTGACAAGAACGCGCTGGGCTGCGCAAAGCTGTATCGCGCAGGCACTTATTACGACGCGGTCAGCTTGATGCAGTACAACCGCGACTACAGCCCTGTTTCCGGGCTGTATCTGGCGGGAGAATCCTTCTCGGTGGATGCCGGCTGGACCGAACCTTGCCTGCGTGGCGCCGTCGATGCGGTGATCAACCTCTGCCACACCACCCAAGCAGCCTTCAATGGAGGGTTTAGCCTGGACGATTACCCACGCTATCAGGGGCAATCGCCAATACAGCAACGGCCTACGTTTTAAACGGAAACAACCTACTGACGCACAAGCAAAAAAGACTTCCTATTAAACGCCCACCCCTACAGGTGGGCTCATAACAATAAAAAGAGGTCTAAAACATGAACGACTCTACAAGTCCCGTACGCGTCGCCGTTGTGCAATTCGATCCGCAAGTTGGCACACAAAACCGCCCCACCAACCTGGAGACCAGCCTCAGCCTTGCGCTGCAAGCGGTGAACAATGGCGCCAACCTGATAGTGCTACCCGAGTTGGCCAACACCGGGTATTTATTCAACAGTCGCCAGGATGCGTATCTCCATTCCGAATCCGTTCCAGACGGCCCCAGCATCCAGGCCTGGATGGATTTTGCACAGTTTCACCAGGTGTATCTGGTGGCCGGTCTGGCTGAACGTGACGGCATGCAACTGTTCGATACGGCTGTGCTGCTGGGGCCAGAGGGCCTGATCGGTAAGTACCGCAAGGCCCACCTGTGGAACAAGGAAAAGCTTTGGTTCACTCCCGGCAACCTCGGTTTCCCAGTGTTCGAAACACCCATCGGCCGCATTGGCTTGCTGATCTGCTGGGACATCTGGTTCCCCGAAGTGCCACGCATATTGACCCAGCAAGGCGCCGATATTATTTGCAGCCTGAACAACTGGGTGTGGACGCCGCCGCCGTTGTTCGACGAAGCCGGCAAATGCATGGCCTCGTACTTGACCATGACTGCCGCCCACGTCAACAACGTGTTTATTGCGGCCGCCAACCGCATCGGTGAAGAACAGGACGCGCGTTACCTCGGCTGCTCGTTGATTGCCGGCACCAATGGCTGGCCTATCGGCAAGGTCGCCTCACCCAACGAGCAAGCGATTATTTACGCGGACATCGACCTCTCCAGCGCCCGCAGCGCACCGATCTGGAACAGCCTGAACGACCTGCAGCGCGATCGTCGGGCGGACCTCTATGACAGCATGCTCGGCTATCGCCATCACCCGTGCCTGCCACGCTGACGGGGGTGGGAATATGGACGTCAAACCAACAAAAACGTCGTCTGACTCATCGGTTCGCCACCTTTTCATCCTGATCCTGGCCTCACTCACCCTGGTCGTGTCGCTCACGGGATTGTCAGTGGCTTACTCCACTTCGGCGCCAGTACTCTGGCCCAGTTACAACGACATGATGGCCAGCCTGCCCGCACCGACCGCGTGGTTGCGCTGGGTGGTCGGCGATATCAGTGAAGTGGCGTTTTACAAACACGAGTTTGCGTCAATCGGCTTGTTGCTCGGTGGCGCTTTCGGTTACTGGACCAGTCGTTATGCCCAAGGTTGGCAAGGTTTCGGCATCGCCTACGGCACGGGGCTTTGGCCTTGGTTGGTGACCAGCTCATTGCTGGGGCTGTTGTTGAGCAATGCACTCTGGGGCTGGACCCTGACGGCCGACGCTTGGCAACCGACGTTCGCCGCCTTTGTATCACTGCCGGCGGCCATGGTGCTGTTGTTTGGCGGGGGTTGGAAGGTCACGCTCAATGGTGCCCTGCTCGGCGCGCTCCTGGTGACGCCAAGCTGCCTGTTGATGGTCAACTTCTTATGCATCCCGTTGGGCTTGCCGGTGGTGATTGGCAATGTATTGGGCATGGCCCTAGGTAGCGTCGTGGCGTTTTTACTGTGTCGTGCAGTACCGGTGCTGGTTAGTCGTGCACCTGAGGCCAAGGCCGGCGTTCCTCCCGCTGCACCTCTGAAAACACCCGATTACGGCCTACGCTGGACGTTACGTCGTGTACTGGCAGACTTTTCCGAAGCGCCTTTTTTCGGCAATGAGTGGGCCAGTCTGGGGTTGCTCGCTGGGGTGCTGCTGGCCTACTCCTTAAATCCGCTAAGCCCCGCCTATGGGTCGGGCTGGGTACTGCATCTGGTGGCAGGCCAGGCGCTGACCTCACTGCTGGGCATCCTGCTGTGGCGACAGCAATGGCGTAAGCGCGGTTGGTATCCGACCTATGTGCCCTTGGTGTCGGTGGTGCCTGCTGCTGTGTTGACCTATGGCGGTAGCATGACGGTCATTGTGCTCAGCGCGGTGCTGGGCGCGCTGATTGCGCCGCCGTTGGCGTGCGCGATTGCGGGCCGGTTGCCGAGTTACCTGCATCCGTATATTGGTAATGTGCTGTCGATGGCGATCAGTACGGCGTTGATTGTTCCTGCCATCGGCTTACTGATCGCGGATTAATCCATGCAGATGGGCGAGTATCTTAGTGAGGCTCGCCCATCTGCATCTCTGGTGGAAACAGAGGCATCAACCAACCGGATCGCCACAAAAAAACACCTCAAAGAACAGCATAAATCTCAGCAACCACCTGCCCCGTCGCCTGTTCAATCGCCCCTTCATTACGGCACAAAACCCAGCCCTGATCACCCGCCGCTCGCAAAAACGCCTGGGTACATTCGACATGCTCCTGCAGCGTATGGATCAACGTACTGCCCAACCCGCGCCGTCGTTGCGCTGCCCTTGACCATGAAATCTCGGGGTCAGTGATAACGCCCACATGCAGGTCTGGCACTCGTACGTGTCGGTCCAGGTTTAACTGCAGTATGTCTGCGAACGGGACTGTCCGGCGAAACGCGGCATCTGAGGGGTACCAACGGTCTATCAGGATAATGCTGTCGGGCGGCTGTTTAGTCAGCACGTGGCGGGAAATCCAGAGCCGACTATCCGCAAAGCGCTCACACACTCTCCACTCCGAATCATCGGTGGGGTTTCTGGCGTGTGCGTTGACCAGGGCCATGGTTTCAGCCCTGTAGGGATCGCTTTTTCTCTCGCAAAGACGGATCACCTTTTTGTTGTCTGCCCGCAGTGCTTGGGTAACGGCTTCCAACAGCGTGGTTTTCCCCGTGCCTTTAGGCCCATCCAGGGAGACAAATAATGGACGATTCATGCTTCACGTAATGATGGATAAGTGATGAGCACCTTAACGTAGTTTGAAGCCGATGACGCTTGTCGATGCTATGGCTCACGCAGCAAAAAAGACGTGCCCCATGCCAACGGCTCCAACCCCAGGTGCACCGCCAGGCTCTGGCCGATATCGGCAAAGCTGGCTCGCTCGCCCAACCACCCCGCCGCCACGCCTGCACCATAAGCCAGTACGGGCACATGCTCACGGGTATGGTCGCTGCCCGGGCGCGAGGGGTCGCAGCCGTGGTCGGCGCTGATGATCAACAACGTTTGCGGGTCCATCAATGCCAGTAATTCCGGCAGCCTGCGGTCGAAGGCTTCCAGCGCGGCAGCGTAGCCGGCCAGGTCTCGGCGGTGCCCGTAGAGCATGTCGAAGTCGACGAAGTTGGCAAACACCAGGCTGTTGTCGGGTGCTTCCCGGTAGGCGTTGAGTGTGGCATCGAACAGCGCGTCGTTGCCATCGGCCTTGTACAACCGGCTGATGCCTCGGTGAGCGAAAATATCGCCAATCTTGCCCACCGCGTGCACGGTGCCGCCGACGTCGCAGAGGCGATCAAGCAGCGTTGCTGACGGTGGCGGCACGGTGTAGTCGCGGCGATTGCCGGTGCGCCGGAACTGGCCCGCGTGCTCGCCGGTGAACGGTCGGGCAATGATCCTGCCGACCGTGTATTCATCACATAAAGTACGGGCGATTTCACACACTCGATACAGTGCTTCAAGGCCGAAGTGGCTTTCATGGGCGGCGATCTGCATCACGCTGTCGGCCGAGGTGTAGCAAATCGGCTGCTGGCTGCGGATGTGTAATTCACCCAAATCGTCCAGCACCGTGGTGCCCGAGGCATGGCAATTGCCCAGGATGCCCGGCAACCCTGCCCGCTCGATCAGGTCGGCCAGCAGTTGGGGTGGAAAGGACTCGGTCGGCTGCTCGAAATAACCCCAGTCAAACAACACTGGCACGCCCATCATTTCCCAATGCCCGGACGGCGTGTCCTTGCCGGATGATTGCTCGCGCGCATGGCCAAAGGCGCCGATCGGTGTCGCGTCGCCCCAGTTGCCTGGCAGCGGGCCATTACCACTGGCCGCCGCTGCGGCGCCCAATCCCAGCTGGCCCAGGTTCGGCAGGTTCAAAGGTCCCCGTCGCAATGGCCCATCGGCCTCACCACGGGCACAGGCTTCGGCGATATGGCGCAAGGTGTCGGCGCCGGTATCGCCAAACAGCGCGGCGTCGGCACTCGCGCCGATGCCCAATGAATCCAGCACTAATACGATGGCCTTGCTCATAGGATTGCCTGGATCAATTCGCGCGAGGCCAGGCGTTCACCGCCCAGCCGATACGCTGCGCGCAAGGCGGATGCGCCCTGCCCGGCCTGCTCTTGGGTGCGCGCGTGAACCCAGCCCAGGGGCCGTTTTGCATTCACCTGTTCGCCGACGAAGGCCAACTCGCTGAAGCCCACGGACAGGTCCAGCACGTCGTCCGGATGGCTGCGTCCACCGCCCAATGTCACCACCGCCAACCCCACGGCGCGGGTGTCGATCTCGGTGACACAGCCCTCCTCCTCGGCCCACACCGGCACCGACACGACCGCCTTGGGTAAATGTTCATCGGGTTTGTCGGTAAAACCCTGCGGGCCGCCCAGCGCAACAACCATCTGCTCAAATCGCTGCAAGGCCGCGCCGCTCTGCCAGGCTTGAAGCAATTGATCACGGGCCTGGGCCTCGTCCCTCGCCAGGCCGGCCATCGTCAGTGCCTGTGTGGCCAGCGCCAACGTCACCGCCCACAGGCGTTCACTGCGCACTTCGCCTTTGAGCAGAGCCACCGCTTCAGCCACTTCCAGGGCATTGCCGGCACTGCGGGCCAGCGGCTGGTCCATGTCGGTGATCAGGGCACGGGTGTTGACTCCGGCGCCGTTGGCCACTGCGACGATGCTGGCGGCCAGAGCTCGCGCCTGCTCAGGTTCAGCCATAAAGGCGCCGTTGCCGGTCTTTACATCCATGATCAACACATCGAGGCCGGCGGCGAGCTTCTTGCCGAGGATCGACGCGGTGATCAGGTCTATCGACTCCACCGAGCCAGTCACATCGCGGATCACGTACAAGCGCTTGTCCGCGGGTGCCAGGTTGGCGGTCTGGCCGATGATCGCGCAGCCGACTTCAGCCACCACCGCGCGCAGGCGTTCGGTGCTGGGTTGGCAGTCGTAGCCGGGGATGCTTTCGAGCTTGTCTAGGGTGCCGCCGGTATGCCCCAGGCCGCGCCCGGAGATCATCGGCACGTAACAGCCACAGGCCGCCAGCAAGGGCGCGAGCAACAAGCTGATCATGTCGCCGACGCCGCCGGTGGAATGCTTGTCGACAATCGGCCCTGGCAGCTCCCACTTCAGTATTTGGCCGGAATCGCGCATTGCCTCGGTCAAGGCGATGCGTTCGCTCACGTCCATGCCCTTGATGAACACCGCCATGGCGAACGCCGCCACTTGCCCATCGCTAAGGCTACCGTCGGCAATGCCGGCGACGAACCGTTGAATGTCGATAGCGGCCAGGGCATGCCCGTCGCGCTTACGGCGAATCACTTCTTGTGGCAACCACATACTGTGCTCCTTACAGCGAAATGAAAAAGCCGACAATCGCCGCGCTCATCAGGTTCGAAAGCGTACCGCCGATCATGGCCCGCAGGCCCAGCCGCGCCAGTTCTTGACGCCTTTGCGGGGCGATACCCGTGAGGCCGCCCAGTTGGATGGCAATCGAGGACAGGTTGGCAAAACCGCACAGGGCGAAGGTGACGATCACTTGGGTGTGTGCCGACAACAGCGGCACCCCGGCTGCGGCGGCCTTGTCCGCGGTCAGGTAGTTGGCCAGGTCGGCATAGGCGACGAACTCGTTGAGCACCAGTTTTTCCCCGATAAAACCGCCGGCCAGCACTGCCTCATGCCACGGCACCCCGAGCAGAAAAGCGATCGGCGCCAACACGTGCCCGAGCACCAGTTGCAAGGTCAGCTGCGGGTAGCCAAACCAGTTGCCCGCCCAACCGAGCAGCCCGTTGAACAAGGCGATCAGCGCGATAAACGAAAGCAGCATCGCGCCCACCGCCAACGCCAGGCGCAAGCCGACCTGCGCGCCCTCGGCAGCCGCGTCGATGATATTGGTCGGCCGATTCTCGGCCTGCCCCAGCTCTTCAATCACCTCGTCGGTGCGCGCCGCTTCGGTTTCAGGCTCCATAAGCTTGGCCATCAACAACGCCCCCGGCGCCGACATGAAACATGCGGCGATCAGGTATTTGAGTTCCACCCCAAGCCCGGCGTAACCGAGCAGCACCGAACCTGCTACCGCGGCAAAACCGCCGACCATCACCGCGAACAACTCAGAGCGCGTCAGCTTGGCAATGAACGGCCGTACCACCAGCGGCACCTCCGACTGGCCGATGAAAATCGCCGACGTCACCACCATCGACTCGACGCGACTGGTGCCCAGCAGCAGACGCAGGCCGCCGCCCACCAACCGGATAATCCAGCCCATCACGCCGATGTAATACAGCACCGAGATAAAGCTGCCGAAGAACACAATCATCGGCAACACCCGGATAGCGAATACAAACCCGCCATTTCCGAACACTTCAAACATATGCGGAGAACTCAAACCGCCGAACAGAAACTCGATGCCTTTGTTGGCGTAGAGCTGCAGGGAGGCTACCGCGCCCGACAGCGCGGCGAGCACCGTCTGGCCCCAGGGCACGTACAGCGCAAAAGCGCCGATCAGGACCTGGATCACAAAGGCGACCGAAACCGTGCGCCAGTTGATCGAGCGTCGCTGGTGGGATAAAGCAATGGCAATGACAATAAGGGTCGCTATTCCGACAAGACTGATCATGCAGGCGTCTCAATAATGGACCGAGCGGACACAGGCCAATTGGCCTGCCCAGGGTTAGAAAGCGTCGAAGGCGCCCGGCAACAATTGCGCCAGGGTCCAGGTACGCGTGGTGGCAGGGTCACTGCCCTGGCAAATCACCACTGCATCCTTGGCCATCAACTCCAGCATCACCTGGCGGCAGGCACCGCAAGGGCTTATCAGTGAAACGTTGGGTGCGTAAACCGCGATGGCCCTGAAACTGCCCGGCGCATGGCCCTGGCTGATGGCACTGAACAAGGCGCTGCGTTCGGCACAATTGGTCAGCCCGTAGGAGATGTTCTCCACGTTGCAGCCCAGTACGACCTCACCATCGGCGGTCAGCAATGCCGCGCCGACCGGAAACCTGGAATAAGGTGAATACGTACGCTCGGCCGCCCGCTTGGCCTCTTCCATCAAACGCTGTTCAATTGTCATTTACAGGGGCATCCCATTTTCTTGCGAGCACGTCCAGGAAGGTCGTGACGCTCTTATGGGTGTTATTAAAATAACATTTGATGTGAATACTCAATCTTTATTTTTAGCCGTGAGCGAAAGTGGGCTTGGCCTGCGCCGATAGTTGCAACAGGCCACACGCGCCAAACGCCCTCTATGCAACTCCCAACCCCAAACTCTCGCGCAACGTCGTGCCTTCATACGCCGCGCGATAAACCCCGCGCTCTTGCAACAACGGTATGACTTCCTGCGTAAACCGCGTGAACTGCCCCGGATGCCCAATATAAATATTGAACCCATCCACCGCCCGCGCCTGGAGCCAATCGGCCATTTTTTTCGCGACAGTATCCGCCGTCCCCACAAACGCCCCCGGCCGCAGTTGCCGGCCAAATTCAACCGTCTGACGCAAGGTAAACCCCTTCTCCCGCGCCTGATCAGCAATGCGCTTGGCATTGGTAAAAAAGCTGCTGCGTGCAGCCTCCAGACTCTCCTGCGGAAACGGCGCATCCAGGTCGTATTGGCTGAAATCATGCCAGCCGAAATTACGCCCAAACTCCTTCAGTGCCAGCTCAAAACTATGGTCAGCCTGATGGTAATACTGCTCGATTTCACGCGCATGCTCGTCGGTATCGCCTACATAGATTTCCGCGCCGGGCATCACCAGTAACTGCTCCGGGTCGCGCCCGTGTTGCAGCGCCCTGCCCTTTATATCCCGGTAAAACGCCCGGCCCTGCTCGATGCTGGCGGCGTGAGTGAAGATCACATCGGCGGTGGCGGCGCCCAGGTGGCGGCCTTGTTCCGAGTCACCGGCCTGGAAGATCACCGGCTGGCCTTGGGGCGAGCGCTGGATATTCAGCGGGCCGACCACTGAAAAGTGCTCGCCCTTGTGGTTCAGGCTGTGCAGTTTGCTGGGGTCGAGAAACTGGCCCGTCGCACGGTCGCGCACGAAGGCGTCATCCTCATAGGAACTCCACAAGCCCTGTACCACCTGAACATGTTCGGCGGCGCGGCCGTAGCGGGTGTCGTAGTCGTAATGCTCGTCACGGCTGTAGTTGCCGGCGGTGCCAGCGTCACCGCTGGTGACCACGTTCCAGCCGGCGCGGCCTTTGCTGATCAGGTCCAGGGAGGCCAAGCGCCGTGCCACGTTGTAGGGCGAGTTGTAGGACGTTGTCAGTGTGCCGACCAAACCGATATGCCGTGTGCTGACGGCCAATGCCGATAACAGGGTCAGCGGCTCCAGGCGATTGAGGTAGTGGGACGGCGAGCCGGGCGTGATGAACTGGCTGTCGACGATGAACATCAAGTCGAACAGTGCGGCCTCCGCCTGGCGGGCAATGTCGATGTACCAGTCGACGTTGACGCTGGCATCGGCCGGTAACTCGGGGTCAAGCCATAGGTTATGGCGGCCGGGGCCGCCGCAGCCCATCGTCAGGGCGCCAAGTTTCAGCTGTCTTTTAGTCATTTGTTCAGTGTTCCTTGAAGCGTTTTGGCCACGGCGGGTTGCAAGGCGGCCGCGAATGAATCGTCGAACAGGCTGGCCGCCGAATAGGACTTGACCAGGCCTTGGCTGGCAAAAAAGTCCACGGTCTTTTGCGCTTCCACCGGTGACTGGGCCGTGACCGGCTCAACCGTGGTGCGCGCGCGGGCAAACCAGGCGCGGGCGATGTCGGCATCGGCGCGGGTACGTTTGGCCCAGGCATCCGCATACGCATCGGCATTGGCCGGGCTTTGGCGTGTCCAGTCGCGGGCCTTCTTCAAGCGCTGCAGAAAGTCGCTGATGGGTGCGCGTTTGCTCTCCAAGGCCTTGGTGTTGGCGGCAATAAAGCTCTGCGCAGGTATCAACCCCTCAGCCGTTGCCAGCACCCGTGCGCCTTGGCGTTCCTGCTGGGTAACGTAGGGTTCCCAGGTGGCGATCACATCAACCGAGCCGCCTTCCAACGCATGGGAAGCATCCAGAGCGCTGAGGTAACGCAGCTCCAGCGAGTCATGTGGCACGCCGGCTTTGTCCAGCGCCGTCAGCAGCAGTTGCTGGCTCCAGGAGCCTTTCCAGATGGCCGCGCGCTTGCCGGCAAGGTCGGCAAGGCTGTGGATCGAGGAGTCTTTTCTAACCAGAATCGCCACGCCTTCGAGGTTCTGTCGGCTGATGCCAATCACTTTGATCGGCGCGCCGAGTGCCCCCAGGAACAACACCGGCGCATCCCCCAGCAGGCCGATGTCCAGGCTGTTGGCATTCAGCGCTTCGGCGACGGGCGAGCCGGCGGTGAATTGTTTCCATTCCAGGGTGTAGGGCAGGTCGTTGAGCACCCCCGCTGCTTCCATCACGGCCTGGGCGTTGTAGCTTTGGTCGCCTACCACCAGCGTTTGCGCGTGCGCAGTCAGGCATAGCAAGGCGGCGGTCATCCCGGCCGTCAGTGTTGTCAGGTAACGCACGTTTTTCTCCAGAAGCCTGTTTATAAGGAGGGAGAAGATGAGGGACTGATCATCCAGTGTAAAATACTGATTATGCATATCCTAATTCTACAAGAATGCGGGATATGCATTTTATAGCCATCAGTGCATCGGAAACTCAGGGGGCGACATTGCATAGCGCCCGGCACCACCTACACTGGTTTGAGTCCAGCGTCCCTGATGTACCTGCAGTCATTGCTCAACAAAAAAACAGTTAGCCAACTGATTAATAGAGTCAACATGAAAGAGCAGCCTCGGCAGCGTGTATCACACGTTCTCGCTCCGCTTAGCCTCCTGTGCCTGGCCCTCGCCGGCTGCACCGTCGGGCCGGATTTCGCCCGACCCGATGTGGCCGCGAACGCCGACTATTCAAAAGAAAAACTCACCACCACCGCCCACGCCGATATCGACACCGGTGGCGCCGCGCAGCGGCTGATCGCCGGGATGGATATTCCCGGGCAATGGTGGACACTGTTTCGTTCGCCCGCCTTGAACGCATTGGTCGAAGAAGCCTTGAAGGCCAACCCGGATGTGAGCGCCGCGCAAGCCGCGTTGCGCCAGGCCAACGAGCTGATCTATGCCGATCAAGCTTCGTTGTTCCCGTCGGTGAGCGGCAATGTGCAGAAGGCCCGTGAGAAAGTCTCGGGGGTCACCTCCGGCGTGCCGCAATCGCCAATACTGACCGTCAGTTCAGCGTCGCTGAGCGTCTCCTATGCCCCGGATGTGTTTGGCGGTACGCGCCGGCAAATCGAGTCGACCACGGCGCAGGCCGAATACCAGCGCTTCCAGCTGGAGGCGACTTACCTGACCCTGACTGCCAATGTGGTCAATACCGCCATCAGCCTCGCGTCTGTACGCGATCAAATCGCGTCTACCGAGGAAATCATCCGCCTGCAGGGCGGCCAGCTTGACCTGCTGCAAGCCCAGCGGCGTTTGGGGGCGATTGGCGATTCCGACGTGCTGACCCAGCAAACCGCACTGGCGCAAACCCGTGCGACCTTGCCGCCGTTGCAAAAGCAATTGGCGCAGACACGCAATCAGTTGATGGCCTACCTGGGGCGCTTCCCGAATCAGGACCAGGGCGAACGCTTCAACCTGGCGTCTTTACGGCTGCCCGAAGAACTGCCGGTGAGCCTGCCCTCGGCCATTGTTGGCCAGCGGCCGGATGTGCGTTCAGCCGAGGCTCAATTGCATCAGGCCAGCGCCAATATCGGCGTGGCCGTCGCCAACCAGTTGCCGCAGTTCAGCATTACCGGCTCGCTGGGTTCCACGGTGGCAAGCGGCACCAAGCTGTTTTCATCGGGCTCCGGCGTGTGGAGCCTGGCGGGTTCAATCACCCAGCCGATCTTTGACGCTGGCGCACTCGAACACCGCAAACGCGCAGCCGTGGCCGCTTACGACGAGTCGGCGGCGCGTTATCGCGGCACGGTGGTGACCGCCTTCCAGGACGTGGCCAACGCACTGCGGGCGCTGGAAGCCGACGCCGACGCGCTCAACCAGCAGGTCGTGGCAGAGCGCTCCGCGCAGGCCAACCTGGATCTGGTCCAGGCCCAGTTCCGTCTCGGCGCGGTGGCCTATATCAACCTGCTCACGGCCCAGCAGACCTATCAAAACACTGCACTGTCACGCGTGAAGGCCCAGGCCGCCCGCTACAGCGACACCACCGCCCTCTTCCAGGCCCTGGGTGGCGGTTGGTGGAACCGTGCGGATGTAAACCCGGACACCAAGGGCAGCCCGGATCGCTTCGGCCTGCCGTCGTGGCAGGAAATCATGCCGGCCAAGAGCAAAGCCGCGCCGGCCGATGCCGCGCGGCTCAACTGAATCAACAGTGAGAAACCCCATGGCTGAAGTCACCCCTGTGTCTGCCCCACCACCGGCCCCCAATGGTCCGCGCAAGCGGCGACTGTGGCGGCCGATGCTGATCATGATCGTGGTGGTGCTGGTGATTGTCGCGATCATTGCCGGGGTGAAGTTCGTGCAGATTTCGGCGCTGATCGCCCAGTCCAAACAGCCCTTGCCTGCAGCGGTGGTGACGGCGATGCAAGTGCCATTCAGCGATTGGCAACCCAGCGTCTCGGCGGTGGGCTCGATGAAGGCAGTGCGCGGCGTGGATGTGACCACGGAAGTGGGCGGCATCGTGCGCACCATCGGGTTCAAACCCGGCCAGGATGTCGAAGCCCAGGCACTGCTGGTGCAGTTGAATGCCGACTCCGACATCGCGCAACTGCACTCGCTCGAGGCCACAGCCGACCTCGCCGTCATCGTGCTCAAGCGTGACAAGGCGCAACTGGCGGTCAACGCAATCTCTCAGGCCCAGGTCGACAGCGACACCGCCGACTTGAAGGCCAAGCTTGCCGCCGCCGAGCAGCAGCGTGCGCTGGTGGCGAAAAAGACCATTCGCGCACCGTTTGCCGGGCGCATCGGTATCACCAGCGTCAACCCCGGCCAATACCTCAACCCCGGCGACAAGATCGCCACGTTGCAGACATTTGATCCTGTCTATATCGACTTCAGCGTACCGCAGACGCAGATGGAAGCCATCGCCATTGGCCAAAGCGTCGCGGTAACGGCTGACGGCCTGTCCAACCAGACGTTCAAGGGCCGTATCAGCACCATCGACACCCAGTTCGATGCCACCACGCGCAACATTACCGTTGAAGCAACCGTGGAGAACCCCAAGCAAAACCTGGTGCCCGGCATGTTTGCCCGTGCCGTGGTCAGCTCGGGCGCCACCCAACGCTACCTCACCGTCCCGCAAACGTCGGTGACCTACAACCCGTATGGCACCACGGTGTTCATTGCAACCTCGAGCAAGAATGACAAGGGTGACGAGGTGCTCACCGCGCAACAGACCTTTATCAAGACCGGGCCGACCCGTGGCGATCAGGTCGCGATCCTGTCGGGCGTCAAGGAAGGCGATCTGTTGATCACCAGCGGCCAGATGAAGCTCAAGAACGGCTCGCCGGTGAAGGTCGACAACAGCGCCGCGCCGCTGAACGACCCGGCGCCGACGCCCCAAGAACATTAAAGGTGTCCCATGAAGCTTACCGATACCTTTATCCAGCGACCGGTGTGGGCCATCGTCGTCTCGCTGTTCATTCTGATCCTGGGGCTGCGCTCGATTTTTGAACTGCCGGTGAATCAATGGCCGCGCACCGAAAATACCGTGGTCACCATCACCACCTCCTACTACGGCGCCGACGCCTCCACGGTCGCCGGTTTTATTACCCAGCCGCTGGAATCGGCGATTGCCCAGGCCCAGGGCATCGACTACCTGGCTTCGTCGAGCATCACCGGCATCTCCACCATCACCGCCACGCTGCGGCTGAACTACGACGCCAGCAAAGCCCTTACCGAGATCAACACACAGGTCAATTCGGTCAAGAACCAGTTGCCGGCGCAAGCCCAGGAGCCGGTGCTGACCATTGCCGTGGGGCAGACCACCGACGCCATGTACCTGGGTTTTTACAGCGACACGCTGCCGACCAATAACATCACCGACTACCTGGTGCGGGTAGTCAAGCCCAAGCTGGACTCGATCCAGGGCGTGCAAACCGCCGAGATCCTCGGTGGGCGCCAGTTCGCCCTGCGCGCCTGGCTGGACCCGGACAAACTGGCGGCGCATAACGTCACCGCGCAGGACGTGTCCACGGCGCTGGCCAACAATAACTACCTGTCGGCCGTTGGTTCGACACGCGGGCAAACCGTGACGGTCGACCTCACCGCCGGCACCGATTTGCACACGGTGGATGAGTTCAAGCGGCTGGTGATCAAGCAGAAAGGCGATGCGCTGGTGTACCTGGAGGATGTGGCCACCGTCACCCTTGGCGCCGAGAACTATGACAGCAGCGTGGCGTTTTCCGGCAAGCGCTCGGTGTTTATTGGCATCAAGGCGGCGCCCACCGCCAATATCCTCACCGTCGCCAGCAGCGTGCGCGAAGCCTTCCCCGAGTTGCAATCGCAACTGCCGGCCGGCGTGCGCGGCGAAATTGTGTATGACTCCACCGCGTTTATTAACACCTCGATTTACGAGGTGGTGAAGACCCTGGTCGAGGCCATGATCATTGTGTCGGTGGTGATCTACCTGTTCCTCGGCTCGTTCCGCGCGGTGATCGTGCCGTTGGTGGCGATCCCGTTGTCGTTGGTCGGCACCTTCTTTGTGATGTACCTGCTGGGCTATTCGATCAACCTGCTGACCTTGCTCGCACTGGTATTGGCCATCGGCCTGGTGGTGGACGACGCGATTATCGTGGTGGAAAACGTCGACCGGCACATCAAGGAAGAAGGCAAAGGCGTGCTGGAGGCCGCGCTGGTGGCGGCGCGGGAGTTGGGCGGGCCGATCATCGCGATGACTGTGGTGCTGATTGCCGCCTATGTGCCGATCGGGCTGCGCAGCGGGCTGACGGGCGCATTGTTCAAGGAGTTCTGTTTCTCGCTGGCGGGCGCTGTGACCGTGTCGGCCGTGGTGGCGTTGACCCTTTCACCGATGATGACCTCCAAGTTGTTCAAACCAGGGCAGGAAGAAGGTCGTTTCGCGCGCAAGCTCGATGACTATTTTGATTGGTTGCGCAAGCGTTACCACCGCGTGCTGGCGGGCGGCCTGAATATCTGGCCGGTGCTGGTGACCTTCGGTTTTGTGCTGTTCTTGCTGGTGGCCGCCAGTGGCATGACGGCCAAGAGTGAGCTGTCGCCCACCGAGGACCAAGGGCTGGTGTTTATGCAGATCAAAGGCCCACCCACCGCCTCACCGCAGCAGATGGAGCGGATTGCCGACCAGGCCTTCCAGATCGCCAATAAAGAGCCGGAATACGCGCAGATGTTCCAGCTCACCGGCCTGCCCGCGCTCAACCAGGGCCTGGGCGGCGTGCTGCTTAAAACCTGGGATGAGCGCACACGCTCCCAGGCCCAACTGATTCTGGATTTGCAGCAAAAGTGGAACCAGGTGCCGGGCGCCACCATTGCCGCCTTCCCGCTGCCCTCGCTGCCGGGCGCCCAAGGGCTGCCGGTGCAGTTTGTGATCACCACCACCGATTCGGTGGAAAACCTCAACGAAGTGGCGCAGGCGGTGATGGCCGAGGCACAGAAACAGCAGCTGTTCTGGTTCTCCGACATGGATTTGAAACTCGACAAACCTCAAGCCAAGCTGGTGGTGGACCGCGAAAAAATCGCCGCGTTGGGCATGACCCAGGCCGATGTAGGTGCCGCGCTGTCGGCGGCACTGGGTGGCAATTATGTGAACTACTTCTCCACCGCCGGGCGCTCCTACAAAGTCATTCCCCAGGTGCTGCAAGTCGACCGCCTCAACCCGGACCAGATTCTCGATTACTACATCCGCACGCCATCGGGCAGCATGATCCAGGCGCGCACGGTGGCGCACATCGAGACCTCGACCCAGCCGGAATCGATCAACCACTTCCAGCAACTCAACTCGGCAACGCTATCGGGCGTCAGCGGCGTGGCCCAGGGCGAGTTGCTGGCCAAGCTCAATACCATCCTCACCAACGTGGCACCGTCGGGCTACACCTCGGATTTCTCCGGCGAGTCGCGCCAGTTCATTCAGGAGTCTGGCGGCTTCGTCGGGCTGTTGTTGTTTTCGATCCTGATCGTTTACCTGGCGCTGGCGTTCCAGTTCGAGAGCTTTCGCGACCCGGTGGTGATTCTGTTCTCGGTGCCGCCTGCCCTGTTCGGCGCCCTGGCCTTTATCACCATGGGCTACGCCTCGATCAACGTGTACACCCAGGTCGGTTTGGTGACGTTGCTGGGGCTGATCACCAAGCACGGCATCCTGATCGTGCAGTTTGCCAACGAATTGCAGCGCGCTGGTCACAGCAAGCGTGAGGCGATTGAAGAAGCGGCGGCGGTGCGGCTGCGGCCGATCCTGATGACCACCGCCGCCATGGTGTTGGGCGTGGTGCCCTTGGTGTGGGCGTCGGGCGCTGGCGCTGCGGGGCGGCATGATATGGGCCTGGTGATCTTCAGCGGGCTGTCGATCGGCACGTTGCTGACGCTGTTTATGGTGCCGGCGATGTATATGTTTATTGGTGAAACCCATCATAAGGACGTCGAACAACCGGGATCCGTGCCCGTGGCGGTGCCTGACCACAGCCGGTAACCTGAGCGCTCACCCACGCTGACCACCGAGGCGGCACTTGGATTATTTCGCTGCGCTAACCGCCTTTGTCGAGGCCGCCGAAGGCAATAATTTCTCCCGGGCGGCTGAGCGACTGGGCATCAAGGCGTCTACCGTCTCGCGCTATGTGAAGGATCTTGAGCAGGACTTGGGCATCGCCCTGTTCAATCGCTCGACACGCACGCTGCACCTGACCGAAGGCGGCCAGACGTTTCTGCTGCACGCCCGCCGTGTGCTGGATGAGCTGGAGCAAGCCAAGGCAGCCACTTCGGCGCTCAACCAGCAACCTCGAGGGGTACTCAAGCTCAATTTGCCACCGGCGTTTGCCCGGCACCATATCCTGCCGGTCTTGAACGTGTTCCTGGCGCGCTACCCGCAAATCAAGCTGGAATTGGTGCTGGATAACGCCCAAGTCAACCTGATTCATTCAGGCGTTGACCTGGCCATTCGGATTGGCGCCCTGCCCGACTCCACGCTCAAGGCGCGCAAGATCTGCGCGGGAAAGTACCTGCTGGTGGCCAGCCCGGGGTTTTGTGCGCAGCACGCGGCCCCGTCGACTCCGGCAGACCTGGCCGGCCTGCCCGCCATCCTGAGCACGCATGATGTTGCCTTCGAGGCCGGTGGTGAAGTCCTGCCGCTGGTATACGGCGACTGTATCCGCATCAACGACCTGGACGCGCAGTTGCTCGCTGCACGCCAAGGCTTGGGCTTTGCCTTGCTGCCTGATTGGCTGGTGAGCAAAAGCGTTGAGGCGGGTGAGTTGCAGGTCTGGTTGCCGCACTGGAGCATTCTGGGGGCTGAACAGGCGTTTGCGGTGTGGTTTGTCTACCCGCCCAAGCGGATCGTGTCGTCCAAGGTGCGCTGTTTTATCGACTTTGTCGTCGAGCAACTGGGTGAAACGCCCTATTGGAAATAAGGCCGACCTGAGCGGCTGGCACTAAAGCAAAACCTGTGGGAGCTGGCTTGCCTGCGATGCAAGCACCTCGGTACATCAGGCATACCGAGTTGATGCAATCGCAGGCAAGCCAGCTCCCACATTTTGACCGAATACTGTCAGCTGAAGCGGATATCCAGCGCCCGCAGGTAGGTTTGCAGCCCGGCGTCCTGGATAGGGATCAGGAATGCCTCGGTGTCTGACTCATTGAAGTGCGCATGCCAGTAACCCGGCGGTGTCACGAACGCCAGCCCCGGCGACCAGTCCACCCGCACCGGATTACGGATCTGGCCATCAGCGTCCAGCTCCGTGCCCACCAGCGAATAGCAACCCTCGGGGCAGTTGATGATAAAGTCCAGCGCAATCGACTGGTGCCGGTGCGGCTTCTGGATCGAGCCCGCCGGCAGAATGCCGTACATGGCCCAGAGCACATGCGTGACGGTTCGGGTTTGGGGGAAATTGCGGTTGCCCAGCAAAATGCTGATGCGGCTGCGGTCCTGGGCGCGGGGGTCATCCGCTGCTTCCCGCAGCTTCTGGTTGGCCAGCGCGGCGGGATACAACGTCGGCACGAAGCGATCAGTGCTGCGGGTCACGCCCAGGTAGCGCAACAGCGGTTCATCATGCACGTAGTACAGGCGTGCATCCTGTGAAGCGCTGAAACGCGCGGGCTGCAGGCCAGGCAGCGCGATAAAGCAACCGCTGGACCATTGGATCTCATGTTCGCCCTGCACCACGCGGCCTTCGCCTGCGATGACATAAAACACCTGTGAGGTCGCATTGGGGTGCAGGTCCAGGGCGTCACCGGCGTTCAACCGGATAAAATTTGCGCACAACCCTGGCCCGGTCGCCGGGCCTTCACAGCCCAGCGCTTGGCTGAGGTCCAGCGCGACCACCCGCGAGGCGCCGCTGTCGTAGAGCGAGGCCGGGAAGCTGTGGTAGGGAATCCGGGTAATCAGGTTGGCGCTGATCGGGTTGGCCGCCTTGCTGTACTCGAAGTACTCGGCGTCCACTTGCTCGTTTGGCACTGTATCGGTCAGGTCGGGTTTGAACTCGCTGTTCATGGTTCACCTCAGGCTTGGGCGGGTTTGAATCCACTATAGGCATTGCGCTTGCGGGGATTAAGCACTCCGCCGGCACAGCAGTTGTGCAGGATGGGGCGGCTTTGCCCCGCGACGGTGCAATCGGCCTGTCCAGCGCCTGAGCGTGAACCGATGATCCATGTGTTCGGCGCCTGTCTCATGCTCAAACGTCATAATCCCAGGTTCCTCTGCGTGGTAATCTTGGCGCCACCACGAATAGACATTGATCGTCACATGACGATGACCAAAGCCAGGAAAGAACATGCCAAAGATTTCTCACTCAGCGTTGCGCCGCAACTTCCGTGAACTGCTTGCAAAACAAATCTGCGTTGAAACCGCCTCCGTCTTCGACCCCATGTCCGCGCGCATCGCCGCCGACCTGGGCTTTGAAGTCGGTATCCTCGGTGGTTCGGTCGCCTCGTTGCAGGTACTTGCAGCCCCCGATTTTGCGTTGATCACACTGAGTGAGTTCGTTGAACAGGCCACCCGCATCGGCCGCGTCGCCCAACTGCCGTTTATTGCCGACGCCGACCACGGTTACGGCAACGCTTTGAACGTGATGCGCACCGTCGAAGAGCTTGAGCGTGCCGGTGTGGCCGCGCTGACCATTGAAGACACGCTGTTGCCGGCGCAGTTCGGGCGCAAATCCACCGACCTGATTTCCGTCGAAGAAGGGATCGGCAAAGTGAAGGCGGCGCTTGAAGCGCGTGTCGACCCTGAACTGTCGATCATCGCGCGCACCAACGCCGGTGTGCTGCCGACCGAAGATGTGATCGCACGCACCAAGGCCTATGAGAAAGCCGGCGCCGACGGCATCTGCATGGTTGGCGTCAAAGACTTCGACCACCTTGAGCAGATCGCCGCCAACCTGACGGTGCCGTTGATGCTGGTGACCTACGGCAACCCGCAGCTCAATGACAGTGAGCGTCTGGCGGCCCTGGGCGTGCGCATCGTGGTGGCCGGCCACGGCGCCTACTTTGCGTCGATCAAGGCCACTTACGACAGCCTGCGCGCCCAGCGCAAACTGACCAGCAGCACGTCCAACCTCAGCGCTACGGAGCTGACCCATACCTACACGTTGCCGGAAAGCTATGTGGCGTGGGCTGAAGAGTTCATGGACGTTAAAGAGTAATTGCCGCAACGGTGCTGATTGTTGCAATCAGCACCGGATACTCACGGTGAGGGCTGCTTCAATCAATCCTCCAGCGTTCCCCGCGATTATTACCCGTGCCTTTGTAGCCGCCGTCTCCATCCGGCTCCCAGCCGCCCCCCGCATTCAAGCCGGTGCCGATAAAGCCACCGCGACCATCGGACTCAAGCCCCCTGCCCTCGTTCTTGCCGGTGCCTACATAGCCGCCCCGACCATCGGACTTGTACCCACGCTTGCGGTACTCGCCGGTGCCCTCATACCCGCCGTTGCCATCGGAGCGCCAACTGGCGCCTGAGGCCTTGCCGTCGCCACGGAAATAGCCTTTGCCGTCAGACCGGTAATCCTCACCTGAGTTAAAACCTGTGCCCTTGTACCCGCCCGAACCGTCCGGGCTGAACCCGCGGCCATTGTTGTAGCCGATGCCTCTGAGACCACCGTCATCAGCGGGAATATAGCCTTTGCCGATATTTTTACCAGTGCCCCTGAGTGATCCATCTTCTTGCAACGCGTAGTCACCGCCCAGGTTTCCCCCGGTACCTCTAAGGCCGCCGTGGCCGTCCGGCTCATAACCGTTCCCTGTATTGATGCCGGTGCCAATAAAACCTTCGGCCGCCAGCGCTGAGGCACTAAGCCCCAATAAAACGGTAGCAAGCAGGATACATGACGCTTTTTTCATGAGGCCTCTGGTCCTTTCAGAGAGGATGATGGGCGCCATGATAGGGCATGGGTTCTGCGCCGCAACTGCAACCCAAGTAAAACAGGCAACCATTGTGGCGAGGGAGCTTGCTCCCGCTGGGGCGCTAAGCGTCCCTGAAAAACGGGCCTGCTGCGCAGTCCAGCGGGAGCAAGCTCCCTCGCCACAGTGATGGTGTTGCGCCTTGAGTCAGTAATTGGCGTTGGGATTTCCCACGTCCACCTTCGCGCAGTGTGTCTTTCACGCCACTCTGGGAAGGATTATTGGAGCGCAACTGAAACTGTCTTGTTACAAACAAATAATTAGGCGCGCGCAAGCAAATCGCCACTACTGATGGCGACTTAAAAGTATCAACATGGATATATATTTATTGATATCAGCTTAAAAAATCCGCCGCAGAGCCTGCGGCGGCAAACCAAAGGTTTTGTCGAAGCAGAGCGGCTAAGACCCTGTCAACGCTACACCCATGGGACATTAAAAGAGGTGAAGTTTAATTAATCGAGTTTAATCCTCGGCACCGCTGCTGCCCTCGAAAAATATGATAAAAATCAGCTTCGACAACCACGTCGAGCACAATAAAAACAGCATTACGCTCACCTGAAACATCTGCCATACAACCTTAAGCGCAATCCAAGCATGCGGTGTTTCTGTGCACGCGTTAATTATTCCGGGGAACTAACAACATGATCAAACAGTGGAGCCTGTTAACGCTGGCGGTGTGCGCCAGTATCAGCCAAGCGGCCCTCGCCGAGTCAGTCAGTGACCAGGCCGATTCCAAAGGTTTTATCGACGGCAGCAGCATTACCGGGCTGTTGCGCAACTATTACTTCGACCGCGACCGCCAAAGTGGCAAGGCCGACAACCGCGACTGGACCCAAGGCGCGATGCTCAACTACGCCTCGGGCTTTACCCAGGGCACCATCGGTTTTGGCGTGGATGCCTACGCCTACGGCGCGATGAAACTCGACGCCACCCACGCCGATGCCGGCACCGGTGAATTACCGACCAACCGCAATGGCGACCCGGAAAATGGCTATGGCTCAGTGGGCGCTGCGGTAAAGATCAAGGTTTCCAAGACCCAGCTTAAATTCGGTGACATGCAACCCACCGCGCCGGTATTCGCCACCGGCGGCACGCGCATTCTGCCGCAGACCGCCACCGGGTTTGACCTGACCAGCAGCGAAATCGCAGGCCTGGACCTGGAAGCCGGGCACTTCACCAGCACCAACAGCGGCATGACCAGCAACCATGACCACGATATCTACGCGACCTACGCCAACGTGGCGGCCAACAGCGCAAGTTTTGTCGGCGGCAAATACACCTTTACCCCATCGTTGAGCGCGACCCTGTATGCCGGTGAGCTGGAAGACATCTGGCGCCAGTACTACACCAACCTCAACTACGTGATCCCACTGGGGCATGACCAGTCACTCGCGCTGGACGGCAACCTGTACCGCACCCTCGACACCGGCAGCGCCAAGGCCGGGGCCATCAACAACACCACCTACTCGGTGGCGGCGGCCTACTCGTTCCTGGCGGCGCATACCCTGACGCTGTCGTTCCAGAAAGTCCACGGCGACACGCCGTTCGACTACATCGGCACCGGCAACAATGGCGCGGGCGAAGGCGGCGACTCGGTGTTCCTGGCCAACTCGATCCAGTGGGGCGACTTCAACGGGCCGGGTGAACAGTCGTGGGGCATTCGTTATGACCTGAACATGGCCAGCTACGGCGTACCGGGCCTGAGCTTCATGACCCGCTACGTCAACGGCTCGGACATCAATGGCACCCACACCCCGACCAACAGTGCCTACGCCGGCGACTATGGCGCCGGCGGCGACCACCACGAGACCGATGTGGAAGCCAAATACGTGCTGCAAAGCGGCCCGGCGAAGAACCTGTCGTTTCGTGTGCGTGACGCCATGGTTTCATCCAACGCCGACCAACGCGACGGCAAGTTGAATGAGCTGCGGGTGATCGTCGACTATCCGTTTACTCTGTTGTAAGTGACTTGGATGCGCGGGCCGATGGTTTCGTGGCCCGCGCAGACCGGTCTGGGGCTGTGCAGCACGTTTTCAAACGTCTCACGACCTGACAATGAACCCGCTGTAATCGGTGGACGGCTGCATTTCATAGTAAGTCTGCTGAGCATTGAGCGTAGGAACAGGACCATGCAGGAATAATCTCACGTGCTGGCCACTGGTCCAGCCTTCAGCCACAGGGTCATTGGGTTTGATTTTCACACGGATGGGCACGGGCTTATTGGCTGTCTCGAACTTCAGCCAAGTCACGACCAAGATGGCTTTGTCCAGGACAGTGGCAGTCGCTTGGGCATACATGACCTTCTGATCACATCCCAGCAGCGCAATGTTCTTTTGGGATGCGTTCATCTGAGCGAAAGCATCGAAGTAAGTCAGTTGTTGCCCGGCGATCGATAACGGCACTTGCTGATGTTTACTCACTGACATTGCGGACCATGCGTCGACCACTTCGGCCAATGTGCCCGGGTGCATGGCAGGCGCCTTACTTACCTGCGCTACCAAAGCCTGCTTTTGCATCTGCGAAGGCTTGGCTCCTTTACGTCGCTTGGCCAGTTTGCCCAGATGACTGGGAATCAACGGCGGCGCTATATGGGCAGGTCTTGGAGTGAGTTGCACAGGAACGTCGGACGCTTGAGTTTTCTCCTTTTCGTGGGCGCAGCCCGGCTCGTGTGAATTCAGGGCTTTGAAAAAAAAGTTATTCCTTTTCGAAATTGAAGCTACAACTTCTTCGAGGCAACAATCGCAAAAATAGAAGAGTTCTCTGTCGCTATGGGCAAAGCTGGCTGACACCTTCGCATCCATGTCCCAACACACTGCCACCGTCATCAGTTCTTTTGCCATTAGGTGTGCTTCCGTTCACTTAACGTTGTTTAGCACACCAGCTTACCCATCAACGTTGTGAACGACCACCGCAACGGACGCCGTGACCTTGCCGTCCCCTGTGTTTAAACTGCGCGCCAACGTTCGTTCAAACTTTTATGAGGCGCCCATGGCCAACCACGACCTGTCCTTCACCCCCGACCCGGATGCCGACTCCATCTCCAGCGACGTCATCGGCTTCAATGGCATCCTGGTTTCCACCCAAATCCCGACGCACGCCGACGGCAGCCTGGAACTGGGCGATATCACCCTGCAAAGCGAATGCACCCTGCAAGCGCTGAAGGTCGCGCTGGAGAAAGCCGGCAGCTCCATGGACCGGGTGATGCACCTGACCATCTACCTCACCGACATGGCTGACCGCGCGGCATTCAACGAAGTCTACAAACGCTTTTTCGCCAAGCCCTGGCCCGTTCGTGCCGCCGTTGGCGTGGCTGCCTTGGCGGTAGAAGGCATGCGCGTGGAAGTCACCGCGATGGCCGCCAAAGCCTGAGTTCCAAGCCTCAGCACACATCCACTGTGGGAGCTGGCTTGCCTGCGATGGCATCACCTCGGTATGCCTGATGTACCGGGTTGCCTGCATCGCAGGCAAGCCAGTTCCTACATGACAGCCCTGCGGTAGATGCCGGTCAGGCATTTCACAGCTACAATGCGCGCCTCAACCGTGACAAGCCTGACTAAAAAAACTATGTCCTTGCCCAAGCACCACCTGGAATTGCTCAGCCCTGCCCGTGATGTCGCCATTGCGCGCGAGGCTATCTTGCATGGCGCCGACGCCATCTACATCGGCGGCCCAAGCTTCGGCGCGCGCCATAATGCGTGCAACGAGGTGAGCGATATCGCTCAACTGGTGGAATTCGCCCGCCGTTACCACGCCCGCGTGTTCACCACCATCAACACCATCCTGCATGACAACGAGCTGGAACCTGCGCGCAAGCTGATCCATCAGCTCTACGACGCTGGTGTCGATGCCTTGATCGTGCAAGACCTGGGCGTGATGGAGCTGGATATTCCGCCCATCGAGTTGCACGCCAGCACCCAGACCGATATCCGCACCCTGGCCCGCGCCAAGTTTCTCGACCAGGCCGGTTTCTCGCAGTTGGTATTGGCCCGTGAGCTGAACCTGCAAGAGATCCGCGCCATCGCTGACGAGACCGATGCCGCCATCGAGTTCTTCATTCACGGTGCGCTGTGCGTGGCGTTCTCCGGGCAGTGCAATATCTCCCACGCACAAAATGGCCGCAGCGCCAACCGTGGCGACTGCTCCCAGGCCTGCCGCCTGCCGTACACCTTGAAAGATGACCAGGGCCGCGTCGTGGCCTTTGAAAAGCACCTGCTGTCGATGAAAGACAATAACCAGAGCGCCAACATCCGCGCCCTGGTCGAAGCCGGCGTGCGTTCGTTCAAGATCGAAGGTCGCTACAAAGACATGGGCTATGTGAAGAACATCACCGCCTATTACCGCCAGCGCCTTGATGATGTGCTCGAAGACCGCACGGACCTGGCCCGTGCCTCCAGCGGCCGTACCGCGCACTTCTTCCTGCCCGACCCGGAAAAAACCTTCCACCGTGGCAGCACCGACTATTTCGTCAGCGACCGCAAGATCGACATCGGCGCCTTCGACACCCCAACCTTTACCGGCCTGCCGGTGGGTGTGGTGGAAAAAGCCGGCAAGCGCGACTTGCAGGTGGTCACCCATGAGCCGCTGTCCAATGGCGACGGTCTCAATGTGCTGATCAAGCGTGAAGTGGTGGGCTTCCGTGCCAACATCGCCGAAGCCAAGGGCGAGTTCGAGGAAGACGGCCAGAAGCGCTATCGCTACCGCGTCGAGCCAAATGAAATGCCGGCCGGCCTGCATCAACTGCGCCCGAACCATCCGCTGAACCGCAACCTCGACCATAACTGGCAACAAGCGCTGCTCAAAACCTCCGCCGAGCGCCGCATCGGCCTGGCCTGGGTGGCACGCCTGCGTGAAGACCAGCTTGAAGTCACCGCCACCAGCGAAGAAGGCATCAGCGCCAGCGTCATCCTGCCCGGCCCGTTTGGCGTGGCCAACAAGCCGGAACAGGCGCTCGACACCCTGCGCGATCTGCTCGGCCAACTCGGCACCACCGAATACCACGCCACGCACATCGAGCTGGATGCGCCGCAGGCGTTCTTCATCCCCAACTCGCAGCTCAAGGCCTTGCGCCGTGAAGTGATCGAAGCACTGACTGCCGCACGCGTTGCCGCGCACCCGCGTGGCGGGCGCAAAGCTGAAACCTCACCGCCGCCGGTCTACCCGGAAGCGCACCTGTCGTTCCTGGCCAACGTCTACAACCAGAAGGCCCGTGATTTTTATCACCGTCACGGCGTCAAGCTGATCGACGCGGCCTTCGAAGCCCACGAAGAAACCGGCGAGGTGCCGGTGATGATCACCAAGCACTGCCTGCGTTTCTCGTTCAACCTGTGCCCTAAACAGGCCAAGGGTGTGACCGGCGTGAAAACCAAGGTGGCGCCGATGCAGTTGATTCACGGCGACGAAGTGCTGACCCTCAAGTTCGACTGCAAGCCATGCGAGATGCACGTGGTGGGCAAGATCAAGGGGCATATCCTTGGGCTGCCGCAGCCGGGCAGTAAGGTGGAGCATTTCAACCCGGAAAACATCATCTTTCAGGGCACGCACTAGCCCTTGGGGCGCGGGGCCACCACCAGCCCCGCTGCAACCCCGCTGCCGCCAGCAGGATTGCGGCCACGCCCAGCCATTGCAGCCAGCCCAGGCGATGGCCGAACGCAATCCAGTCAACAAAAATCGCCGCAATCGGATAGATAAACGACAGTGCCCCGGTGATGGCGGTGGGCAGTTTCTGGATCGCGCCGTACAACAACACGTACATCAAACCGGTGTGTACCACCCCAAGCGTCACCAGTGCAGCCCACGCATTGGTTGACACAGGCAGGCTGTTCCAGGGCACCAGCGGCGCGAGTAACAGTGCGCCGGTTGTCACCTGGATCAACGCCATCAAATGCGGCGGCACTTCCTTCAGGCGCTTGATGATCAGCGCGGCAATCGCATACAAAAATGCCGCCCCCAAGGCCAGCGCAATACCCGCAAGGTAAGCCTCGCCACCGCTTTGCTGCTCACCATGGGCGGTGACAATCGCCAACATGCCGAGGAACGCGACGCTCAACCACGCCATTTTCTGCACGGTGATTTTCTCACCGAGAAATACCGCGGCCAGCATCACCAACATAAACGGCTGCACGTTGTAGACCGCCGTGCTGATGGCAATTGAGGCGTGGGAATAGGATTCGAACAACAGCAGCCAGTTGCCGACGATGGCCACGCCACTGAGCATCGCCAAGCCGAACTTGGCCCAGGTGAGCAATTCCAGGCGCAGATAACCCAACAATGCGCAGACCAGCAACAAGGCCAGTGCGCCGATCACGCAGCGCCAGAACACCACCTCGATCACCGATACACCAGAGACCAATACAAACCAGCCAATGGTGCCCGAGATCAGCATGGCGGCGACCATTTCCCACGACCCGCGACGGATAGATGTGTCCACGATGAAAGCTCCTCAAGTGAGGCGCAATTATGGCAATCTGCTGGTCAGCGGCTCCAGCGACTAAAAAAGGCAAAACCCTTTATTCACCTTTTGTTATTAGGCAGGCAGCATGATTGACACCATCGACCAGCAACTGATCAGCGCCTTGATGGACGACTCGCGCCTGTCGCTCAAGACCTTGGCGGGCATTACCGGGCTGTCATCGCCCAGTGTCGGCGAGCGCTTGCGGCGCCTTGAAGAGCGCGGCGTGCTCACCCACTACACGGTAGATATTGACCCCAAACACTTCGGCTACCTGCTGCAAGCCATCGTGCGTATCCGCCCCCTGCCCGGCAAGTTGCAGGAGGTGGAGCGCCAGATCCAGGCAATCCCCGAATTCACCGAGTGTGACAAGGTCACCGGCGACGACTGCTTTATCGCACGCTTGCATGTGCGCACCATGGACCAGCTCGACAGCCTGCTCGACCGCCTTAACGTGTATGCCGAAACCAACACGGCCATCGTCAAGAAAACCCCGGTAAAACGCCGTTTGCCGCCTCTCGCCGATTAGTGATTTTGCGTCATTAAAGCAGTGACGCAGTCGCTATTCTGTCATCACTGGCCGATCTTTATGCTGGGCTCCACTCAATGGAAACCACAGGTATAAAGCTCATGTATGTGATTACGGGTATTACCGGCAAAGTCGGCGGCGCACTCGCGCGTAACCTCATCAAAGCTGGCCAGCCGGTGCGCGCGGTGATTCGCGATGCGGGCAAAGCAGCTTTTTGGGCCGATCAAGGTTGCGAAGTAGTGTTTGCGCAGATGGACGACGCACAGGCATTAACCGAAGCGTTCATGGGCGCAACCGGCGTGTTTATCCTGCCGCCTCCCGGGTTTGATCCGCAGCCGGGTTTTCCCGAAGCCCGTGCGGTGATTGCCGCAGTCAGCCAAGCGCTGCAGGCAGCTGCGCCGAACAAGGTGCTGTGCCTCTCGACCATCGGTGCCCAGGCTACTGAGGTCAACTTGCTGACCCAGCGTACCCTGATGGAACAGGCCCTGAGCGCACTGGACCTCCCGGTCACCTTCCTGCGCCCCGCGTGGTTTATGGAAAATGCGCTGTACGACGTGATCACCGCGCGTGAAACCGGCGTGATCCACAGCTTTCTGCAACCTCTGGACAAGTCGGTGCCGATGATCGCCACGGCGGATATCGGCACCCTCGCCGCGCAGTTGCTGCAACAGGCGTGGGCCGGCCATCGGGTGGTTGAACTGGAAGGCCAATGGGTCAGCCCCAACGACATCGCCCAAGGCTTGTCACAGGTGCTCGGCCGCGACGTGCACGCTGAAGGGGTGGCGCGTGACACCTGGGAAGCCTTGTTGCGCGCCCAGGGCGCTCAGAACCCACTGCCACGTATGCGCATGGTCGATGGGTTCAATGAAGGCTGGATCTGTTTTGAGCATGAGCAGGTGCTTAAGGGGGAAACATCGTTGCTGACCGTACTGCGCGAGCTGGTGGATAACACCCACTGAGTATTGCAAACAGGCTTCCCGTGGCGAGCAGGCTTGCCCTGCGTTGGGCTGCGCAGCAGCCCTAAAACAGTCACCGCGTATTTCCAGGTGTATTGCATCGTCAGATGCAGGGGCCGCTTCGCGCCCCAACGCAGGGCAAGCCTGCTCGCCACAACACGCCAATTCAACACAGGGGGATGGGGGTAGAAATATCGGGACACGCAAGTCTCCCGGGCTGGGCCAATTGCGCTGCTAGCGTCAAAGTCTCTTATTCATGCAAGGAACAACGGCGTGTCTCCTCAACCCAACTCCCATCTGTTACGTCGTGGCCGCTATTCAGAAACCGGTCGTGCTTATTTGGTCACTGCCGTGGTACATCAGCGTCTGCCCTTGTTTCGGGATTTCCAGCTAGGCCGTTTGTTGGTCGCAGAATTTAAACGAACTCACGAAGCGGGCCAGGTCAACTCACTGGCGTGGGTGGTGATGCCGGATCATTTTCATTGGTTGTTCGACCTGAACAACTCAACTCTGCGCGATGTGATGCGCCAGACCAAGTCGCGCAGCACACTCAGCATCAATCGAGCCCGAGGCAGTCGAGAAAGATTCTGGCAGCGTGGTTACCATGACCGCGCCGTTCGAGCCGATGAAGATGTTCTGAAAATGGCCCGCTATATCATTGCTAACCCGCTAAGAGCCGGGCTGGTGGAACACATTGGCGATTATCCGTTATGGGATGCGGCCTGGTTATAAAAAGCTTACTGGATGCACCGACCTGTTCTAGCAAACAGGCTCCCTGTGGCGAGCAGGCTTGTTGTGGCGAGCAGGCTTGCCCTGCGTTGGGCTGCGCAGCAGCCCCAAAACAGTCACCGCGTATTTCCAGGTGTATTGCATCGTCAGGTATAGGGGCCGCTTCGCGCCCCAGCGCAGGGCAAGCCTGCTCGCCACAAGAGCTGTGTTCGTCGTGTTAGTCGTGCAACGCTTTTGCAGCAGTCAGCAAGCCTTGGAATTTGCAGTATCGGGCCTTCAGCGTCATTTGTTGCCGGGTATCCGGGATGTAGCGCATTTTCACCCTCATCCCTGCCGCCAACAGGTCTATGCCAATCGCCATAAACCCCAGCTTCGCCGCCCCCACAGACGCGCTCAATTCACTGCCGTGCAGCGTGAAGATCTCCCGCTGGAGGATATTGGCCAGCAACTGCGCCCAATACGCACTCCGGGCCCCGCCGCCGACCAAGGCGCAGGCGGTCACGTCGGCACCGGTCGATTGCACCGCACGCAGCGCATCGAGCAAGCCGAAACCTACGCCCTCCATCACCGCATAACCGAGCATCGCCGGGGTGCAGTCATGCCCCAGGTTCATAAACCCACCGCGCAATAACGGGTCGTTGTGCGGCGTGCGTTCACCGGCCAGGTACGGCAGAAACAACGGCGTCGACAGCGGCACCGGCTGCTCGATGGGCAACTGCGCCTGCACCTGATCCAGCAATGTTTGTTCATCCGGCTGGCCGGTCAAGCGCGTCACCCAGCGCAAGCAACTGGCCCCGGCGAGCATGGCGCCCATGGTGTACCAGCGGTTGGGCAAGGCGTGGCAGAAACTGTGCACGGCACTGGCCGGGTTGCCGGCGGCGTGGTCGGTGATGGCGACGATAGCCGCGCTGGTGCCCAAGGTGATAAAGCCGTCACCGGCATTGACCGCACCGATGCCGACCGCCGCCACCGGGTTATCGCCACCACCACCGGCAATCACCACCTCGGGCAACAGGCCCAACCCGCTTACATTCAGTACACCGCTCGCCGCACCGCCTTCCACCAGCCGGGGCATGTGTGCCAACGTCAGGCCGGTGGCGTGGAGCATCGGCGCAAACCATTCGCGCTGCGCGACGTCCAGCCACAGGGTGCCGGCGGCATCCGACATATCGCTGATGCGCTCGCCTGTCAGGCGTAACCGCAGGTAATCCTTGGGCGACAGCACACACTCAATCGCCTTGAATACCTCGGGTTCATGCTGTTGCAGCCACAGCAGTTTGGGCGCCGTCAGCCCGGCCATTGGCAGGCTGCCGGTGGTTTCGGCAAACCCGCTACCCAGTTGCGCGGCCTGGGCCACCGCGCGCGCGTCATCCCACAGGATGGCCGGGTACAACACGCGGTCATATTTGCCCAGCAATACCGCGCCATGCATCTGCCCGGACAGGCCGATGCACGCCACACGGGCAAACGCCGCATGCTCGCGCAGCTGCGCCAGCGCTTGCAAACAGGCTTGCCACCAGTCTTCGGGGGCCTGTTCGGACCAGCCGCTGTGGCGCCGTGAAACGCCAAGGCGCACACCGACGTGGGCCAGCACGCTGCCGTCGACGTCCATCAAAATCGCCTTGAGCTCTGACGTGCCGAGGTCAATGCCGAGGGAAACAGGGTTGCGCATACGTCAGTTATTCCACTTCAATACAGCCACAGGAGTCACGCCGTTGCAGGCTCGGCGCCAGGCGCACGCTTTGGGTGGGTGCGCCGGGCGTGGCCATGCGTTGCAGCAGCATATGCACCGCGCGGGCGCCCAGTTCCTTGACCGGCTGGGCGATCAAAGTCAGGCGTGGCACGAAGAAATCCGCCCAGTCAAAATCATCAAACCCCACCAGGCCCATCTGGCCGGGCACCTCAATGCGTGCATCACGCAGGGCGTGCATGGCGCCGAGCGTCATCAGGTTATTGCCGGCCATGATTGCCGTGGGTGGCACCGGTAACGCCAACAACTGCGCGGTTGCTTGTCGCGCAGGCTCGCTGTTGGAACCACCGTTGACCAGTAACTGTGGGTCGAACACCAGCCCCGCTGCTTGTAAAGCCGCACGGTAACCGGCCACGCGTTCATCGGTAGTGCTCAGCCCTTCGCGCCCGGCAATAAAGCCGATGCGCCGGTGCCCATGTTCAATCAAGTGTGCGACCAGCGCCTGGGTGGACTGGGTGTTCTCCACCCCAACCTGATCAAACTGCTCGCTCATCATGCGGTCCACCAGCACCGTCGGCATCTCGTTGGCCTGCAGATATTCCAACGCGCTGGAGCCGGTCGACGGCGCCAATAAAATCCCGTCGACCCGCCGGTGATGCAGCGCCGTGACCACCCGCAATTCCTGCTCCGGGTCGTCGTGCGGGTCGGCAAACAGCATCATGTAGCCGTGGCGCACGCACTCGGTTTCAATCGCTTGCACGGTTTCGCTGAAGTAATGATTGGACAGCGCCGAGATCGCCACGCCAATGGTATTGGTGCTCGAACGCGCCAGCGAGCGCGCCAGGGTATTGGGGATATAGCCCAACGCCTGAATCGCGCGCTGCACCGCCTGCACCGTGGCCGGGCTGACCTTGCGGGTGCCGTTCAACACGTGGGACACGGTCGAGGTGGACACCCCGGCCCGGCTTGCCACGTCATCCATGGTGACCACGACGCTTTCCCCTTTAACTCAATGTTTACTCGACCAGCCGCTGTACGTCGCAACGTTGTCGCGGGTGATCAGTTTTGGCGTGAGCAGGGTAACCGCTTCGGCCGGGGCTCTGTCATTGAGAATGTCATTGCCGACGTTGACGGCAGTCTGGGCCATGGCCCAAGGGTCCTGGCTGGCAGAGGCCTGGATCTGGGTGTCGGTCTTCAGCGCGTTTTCGATATCCGGCGCACCGTCCACCGAAGTAATAATGATGCCGCTGCGCTTGAGCTGTTTGGCCGCCAGGTCGCTGCCGATGGCTTGTGGGTCATTGATCGCGAACAAGCCGTCGATTTTCGGGAAACGCGTGAGGTAACCCTGCATCACATTCAAGCCACCTTCGCGTGAGCCTTTGCCGTCCTGGTCATCGGACAGCACCTTGATGTCCGGTGCACCGGCCAATGCCGCCTTGCAGCCTTTGACGCGGTCGGTCACGGCGGTCACTTGCGGGCCGTTCTGGATAATCACATTGCCCTTGCCCGCCAGCTTGTCCACCAGGAACTGGCAGGCCAGCTTGCCAGCTTCGACATTGTCGGTTTGCACCGTGGCGTTTACGCCTTTGGCGTCCACATCCACCGCCACTACCACAATGCCGGCATCCCTGGCTTTCTTGATCGCCGAGGCCATGGCCGATGGGTCGACGGCATTAAGCAGGATCAGGTCAACCTTGGATGAGATGAAGTTGTCGATCTGGGAAAACTGCTTGCTCAAGTCATAGTCGGCCGACACCGAGGTGACCTTCACAGCAGGGTTCAGCTCTTTGGCCCGCGCAGTGGCGCCGTCGGCCAGGGTCACGAAATACGGGTTGCCGAGCGAGCCCATGCTGATGCCCAGGGCTTTGAGTTCGCGGGCTTCGACGCCATGGGACATCAGGGCAGCCAAGGCCATAACGGGAAAGATACGTTTGAAGTTCATACCGGTCTCTCTTGGGATTGTTGTTGAGGTGAATCAGGTTCGTGCGCCGGACTGGCGATAGCGATCCAGCGCCACCGCGCCGATGATCACGATGCCCTTGATGATGTACTGCCAGATATCCGATACCCCCAGCAGCACCAGGCCGTTGGTGAGTACCGCGATAATCAGTGCGCCGATCAGCGTGCCACCGATGGTGCCCACGCCGCCGGTAAAACTGGTGCCACCCAGGATCACCGCCGCAATGGCATCCAGCTCATAGGATTGCCCCAGTTGCAGGCCGTTGGCGGCGAACAGGCGCGAGGCGCTCATCACGGCGCCAAGCCCGGCCAAAGCGCCGGACATGGCATACACAAACAGCAGCACTTTCCACACCTTGATGCCCGACAGCCGCGCCGCCTCCGGGTTGCCGCCCACCGAATAGATCTGCACACCCATCACGGTGCGGCGCAATATGAACCAGGACAGCAGCACCACAGCCACGGCGATGATCACCAGCCACGGCACGCCGAGCACGGAGTCATTGCCGATAAACGCAAACGGCAGGTCGGGGTTGAACACGGTCTTGTCATCGGCCAATAACCGCGCCAGGCCACGCATGGCGGTCAGCGCCCCCAGGGTGACGATAAACGGCGGCAGCCGCATGAAAGCGATCAGCCCGCCGTTGACCAAGCCCAGCAACAGGCCAAAACCAATGCCCGCCGCAATCCCGAACATGCCGAACTGCGGCGACATCGATGCCTGCAAGGCCACCACTGCAGACGCCGCCAGAATCGCGCCCACCGACAGGTCAATACCCGCCGTCAGGATCACAAAGGTCATGCCCGCCGCCAACACCACATTCACCGAGGCTTGCTGGGTGATGATCGACAGGTTCTGCACCGTGAGGAAGTTTTCGCTGGCCAGGGCAAAGCCCACCAGCAGCAAGACCAGCACGGGCAGCATGCCGACGGTGCGCATCAGCTCACGCACGCGTTCGGCCTTGCCAGTTGTTGCAATCATTGAATCAGCCATGGGCAGCCACCTGATCGCCACCAGTGGCGAGGTCGATAATTCGTTCCTGGGAAATGACGTGGCCCGAAGCCCCGCCGACTTCGGCCACTAACTGGCCTTCGCGCATGATCAGCACACGGTCGCAGGTGCCGATGATTTCCGGCAGCTCGCTGGAGATCACCACAATGCCCACACCGGCCAGCGCCAGTTGATTGATGATGCGGTAGATCTCGGACTTGGAGCCGATGTCCACGCCGCGAGTCGGCTCGTCGAGGATCAGCACATGCGGCTTGACCTCCAGCAGCCGCGCCAACAGCACCTTTTGTTGATTGCCGCCGGACAGTGCGCCGACATTGACCTTGCCCGACGCCACGCGAATCGACAGTGACTTGATCGCATCATTGGCACGTTGCGCCGCGTGCCCACGGTCCAGCACGCCACCGGCATGCGCATCCGGCACACAGGCGCACACGTTGATGTTGTCGGCCACGCTCATGTCCAGGAACAGGCCTTGAGCCTTGCGGTCTTCGGTGAGGTAGACGACACCTGCGCGAATCGCATCCGCCGGGTTTCGCAGTTGGGTGACGGTCTTGCCGACCACTTCCAGGGTCCCGCAAGTGCGCGGGTCGGCGCCGAAGATCAGCCGTGCCAGTTCCGTGCGCCCTGCCCCGACCAGCCCGGCAATGCCCAGCACTTCACCGGCATGCAGGTCAAAACTGCACTGGCGCACGCGTTTGCCGTCGGCCATGTCGCGCACACGCATCACCACGTTGCCGGGGTTGTACGGGGCGTGTTCCTTCTTGTAGAAGCCTGACAGATCGCGGCCGACCATCATCTTCACCAGCACTTCGGCCGACAGCGCATCGCGAGTCAGTTCGCCGATGTACTGGCCGTCGCGCAGCACCGAGACCCGGTCCGACAACTCGTAGATCTCGGCCATGCGGTGGCTGATATAGATGATCGCCAGGCCCTGGCTGCGCAGTTGTTTGATCAAGGCAAACAGGCGGTCGGTTTCGCGCGATGACAGCGGCGTGGTCGGCTCGTCCATCACCAGAATGCGTGCGTGGGCATGCAGGGCGCGGGCGATTTCAACCAATTGGCGCTCGGCAATCGACAGGTTGCTGACGGGCGTGGCGGGTTTGAACTCGGCGCCCAGGCGTTGCAACACTTCGATGCAACCTTCCTGCATACCTTTGCGGTCGATGGTCCAGCCACGCCGCAGTTCGCGGCCCAGGTAGATGTTCTCGGCCACGCTTAGGTTTGGGCACAGGCTCAGTTCCTGGTAGATCACGGCGATGCCGAGGGTCTTGGCTGTGGCGGGGTCGAAGGTGGCGACGGGCTGGCCGTCGATGCGGATTTCGCCGCCGGGGTCGGCCTGGTAAGCGCCGGAAAGGATTTTCATCAAGGTTGACTTACCGGCGCCGTTCTCACCCATCAAGGCGTGGATTTCACCGGGGTAAACCTTCAGGCCGACATTCTTGAGCACGCGCAAACCATTAAAGGTTTTGCTGATGCCCTGCATCTCAAGCAAGAGTTCAAGGCTCATGGATGAGCTCCTGGATTTATTATTTTTGTAATCGAGTGTTCCCGACTCTATGCCAGATGCATTTCCGTACGCAAGCGCTTGCGCGTGCATTTTTTTGTTTGATTAAACGTTTCATCAAGCGCAAAACGAAGAAATTCGCCCTGCGCGCCCGAAAATGATTACCCGATCACGCCGGCGCTCCACGCCCACATTTGACCGGCTCGAGCCAATAGCCTTCAGCCGCGCTCACGCGGGATCAGGCTCTGCAGTTGCGTGGCCAGGAAGTTGGCATCGAAGGCAAAGGTGTCCGGGTCTTTCAAACCATTGGTTTTCTTCCACAGCCAATCGTTTTTATCGGCCGGCAGCACCAGCGACACACTGCCGTGCCGAGCAGCGGTAAGGCCCATCACCGACACCGATATCAAACCACCGGCCCCCATCACTTCCGGGACAAACTCCACGGGCTTGCCGGTGATATGCACGGTGAGTTTTTCGGTCTTGAAGGTCGAACTCTCGGCCGGCAGGCCCGGGCCGCTGGCGACGTAGGCTTCACGCTGAACCTCGAGCAAACCAACGCGCTTGACCGGTTCCAGCCACTGTTCGATCTGCCCGAACAACTCACCGAGCTTTTGTGCCCAGCGCGCTGACTGCAGGTCAAATTGCTGTTTTTTATGCGCTTCGCTGTCGGCGTAATGACGAAGCATCTCGCCCAGTTGCTGTACATCGTCCATTGCCATTTTCCTTGGGTTAACCAGGTTGCGAGCGGTGATCATGGCAGATGCGGCGGCTGACCGTTTGATTAACGCCTGCGCAACTGCACCGGTGATTTCGCCGGCAACTGCGTATGACTAATCCGTGGCCTGTGGGTAAGGTGAGGCAACATTTCTGTTCCGGAGCATCGCATGCGCACCATCGGCCTTATCGGCGGCATGAGCTGGGAGTCCAGCGCCGAGTATTACCGCATCATCAACCAGCGCGTGCGCGACCAGCTCGGGTCGCTGCGCTCGGCGCAACTGTTGATGTACAGCGTGGACTTCGGTCCGGTGGAACAAGCCCAGCACGCCGGGCGCTGGGATGACACCGCGCTGATCCTTGAAGACGCCGCGCGCCGCCTGCAAGCGGGTGGCGCCGACTGTGTGGTGCTGTGTACCAACACCATGCATTTGGTGGCGCCGCGTATCGAGGCGGCGGTGTCGATTCCGTTCCTGCATATTGCCGATGCGGCGGGAGCGGCAGCGGTCGAAGCCGGCACCCTGACGGTCGGCTTGCTGGGCACCGCGTTCACCATGGAACAGGACTTTCTCAAGGCCCGTCTGGCCGCGCAGGGCTTGACCGTACTCGTGCCCGACGCGCGCGAGCGTGAGGCCGTGCACCGGATCATTTATGAGGAGTTGTGTGTCGGGGTGATCAGCGAGGCTTCGCGCCAGGTTTATCAACGCGTGATCGAGTCATTGGCGGCACAGGGTGCCCAGGCGATCATTCTTGGCTGTACGGAAATCGGCCTGCTGATCAAGCCACAACACAGCCACCTGCCGTTGCTGGACACCACCGAGCTGCATGCGCAGGCTGCGGTGGCGTTTGCACTGGCGGATTAGGCCGATTGGCGCAGGCGCGCCATGCTGACGGTGTCGACAAACTTGCCATCACGCAAAGCGTAATCGCGCAACAGGCCTTCGACTTCGAAGCCGAACTTTCGGTACAGGCCTTGCGCGGCTTGATTGTCGGCGTACACCGTGAGTTCCACGCGGTGCAGGTTCATCCAGTTGTCCGCCACGTCCAGCGCGGCCGCCAACAACCTGGAACCTACACCCTTGCCCTGCCAGGCCGTGGCCACGCCCATGCCGAACGAGCCGACATGGCTGCGCCGCACCCGCAGGGTCTGCTCCAGGCCAAGCTGGCCGATGACCTCGCCGCCATGCACCGCCACCAGCTGTAGCCGCCGCTCATTATCCAACGCCAGCTTGTTGCGCCAGGCCTCCACCGATTGGTAAGGCATTTGCAGCACCTGACGGCACACGGCCGGTTCGTTATAGAGCGCAGCGACGCCTTCGAGGTGGGCTTCGGTAAAGCGCTGGATCACGATATGGGGTTCAGGTGTGTGCATTGCGTTTCATCCTATGAAAGACAAGTGGCCGGCCAGTGTAGGCGGCAAGGTTGCATGCTGGCTAGGGTGGGAGCTGGCTTGTTAACTGCGCTGGCTGAACGCTGTGCGCCATACCCGCGCTATGTCCGCCGCGCGCTCGCGCAACAGACGCGGCGCCTCGCTGCAGGCCTGTTCCAGGCTCATCGGGCCTGATGGCAAGGCGAAGGCGGCGTCCACACCATGGGCGTACATTTGCTCATAGCCTTCGCCCAAGGTGCCGGCAATCACGATGACCGGCACGCCATGACGTTGAGCAATCCGTGCCACACCAAAAGGTGTTTTGCCGCGCAAGGTCTGGGCGTCGAAGCGGCCTTCGCCAGTGATGACCAGGTCCGCACCACGCACGGCCGAGTCCAGGCCGACCAGCTCGGCGACCACCTCCACGCCCGCACGAAACTGTGCGCCGAGAAAGGCCTTGGCGGCAAACCCCAAACCGCCTGCCGCGCCGCTGCCCGGTTCATCGCGCACGTCTTTGGGCAGCACCTGGGCGCAGTGATCGGCAAAGTGCCCAAGCGCTGCGTCAAGCTGTTCGACTTGCTGTGGGTTGGCGCCTTTTTGTGGGCCGAAAATGGCAGAGGCGCCCTGCGGCCCGCACAGTGGATTGTTGACGTCGGCCGCGATTTCAAAACGCACCTGGGCCAAACGTGGGTCCAGTTGCTCCAGGCTGATCCGCGCCAGGCCTGCGAGAGCCAACCCGCCCGGTGCAAGTGCCTGGCCTTGGGCGTCAAGCAGCTGCACGCCAAGCGCCTGCATCGCACCCGCGCCGCCGTCGTTGGTGGCGCTGCCGCCAATCGCCAGGATGATGCGCTGCGCACCGGCATCCAGGGCGGCGCGGATCAGCTCGCCGGTGCCGAATGTGCTGCTGATGCAAGCATCACGCTGGCCCGTCGGTACACGTTGCAAGCCACTGGCTTCGGCCATTTCGATCATCGCGGTATGGCTGTCGGCAAGCCAGCCCCAGCGTGCCTCCACCGCCTCGCCCAGTGGCCCGCTCACCGTTTCGCGACGCAGCTCGCCATGGCAGGCGGCGAGAACCGAGTCCACCGTGCCTTCACCGCCGTCGGCCATCGGGCACTGGACTACCTGTGCATCCGGCCACACCTGCGCGAGCCCGTCGGCAATCGCCTGGGCTACGCCTTCGGCACTCAGGCTGTCCTTGAATGAGTCGGGGGCGATGATGATTTTCATGGGCTTTCTCCGGTTTTTATAACGCCCATGCTGCCAGTTGCCATCGGCAATGACGCCGGTCCGATGCACAAGTACGGGTGAGGTTTGTTGTTCATTGCGACAAAGCCTGGGGCAATAGCTGTACGCCGAGGTACAACGAAAGCATGCCGTCGAGGGTCAGTGGGTCGACGCCGCTGAGTTCGGCAATGCGTTCCATGCGGTAGCGCAGGCTGTTGCGATGAATGCCCAGGGCATCGGCACAGGCCTGGCTTTGACCATCGTGTTCGCACCAACTGCGCAAAGTAGCCAACAGCTGGCCGTTGGTGTCCTTGGCCAGGACTTTGCGCAAGGGGTTGAGCAGTTCGTCCAAGGCATCGTCGTTGCGATGACGCCAGAGCATCACCGGCAGGCGGTAGCGATTGAGGGTTAACAGCTGCGATTGCGGCAGGATATCGCGACCATAGGCCAGCAAATCCCCCACACGCCGGTAACAACGACGCAGCCCGGCGAGGCCATCGGCCTGCCCGCCGACGGCGACCCGCAAGATATTCCAGCCCAGACCCTGAAGCTTTTCCAGCAGCCTTGGGTTATCCACTTGAGCCAACGCAGGCCGGCACCACAACAACGAGAATTGTGCGGAACTCACGCACCAGCTGTCCGGGTAACGGCTGGTCAGCCAGGCACTCAATGCCTCCGCCGATTGGCCTGCGCCCAACTCGAACAGGTAGGGCGTGCGGGCCAGCTGAGGCTTGAGCCCCAACTGCTGGGCTTCATCCACCAGGCGCGGCGAGTTACCGCTGTCGGCCAGCAGCAAGGCCAGCAGGTCATCACAGCGTTGGCGCCGCCATTGCTGCTCGGCTTGCTGATGGCGATGGCTCACCAGCATTTCGGCGGTCATGCGCACCAGTTGCGCGTAGGTGCGCAGCAACGCCGGCTCGCCGGTAATGCCCAGCACGCCGATCAGGCGCTGGTCGTGCATCAACGGCAAGTTGATACCGGGCTGCACGCCCTTCAGGTGTTTGGCGGTCTGGCCGTCGATCTCCACTACGCGACCATTGGCCAGCACTAACTGCGCACCTTCATGGCGAGTGTTGATTCGCTCCGGCTCGCCACTGCCCAGAATCAGCCCCTGGCTGTCCATGACGTTGACGTTATAGGGCAGGATCGCCATGGTGCGATTGACGATATCCTGCGCCAGGTCATGATCGAGCTCGAACATGAGGCTAAGTTCCTTGAAAGGCGCGGTTGTTCATGGGGTGTTCATGCTGTTGTTCATGCTGTTGTTCAGAGGCACAGCGCAAAGCCTGCTTGACTGTGCGCGGGCACAAAGACAGCACCCAGCAAGGTGGCCGAGACTCTTTGGGCGATCAACGTTACCCTCGCATCGCGAAAAATCATAATAAAGAGAGACTGCCATGTCACAGAGCGCCGCTGCCACACTGGCCACCGATGACGATAAAAACGCCATCTACAAGCGCATTACCCTGCGCCTGATCCCCTTCATTTTTATCTGCTACTTGTTCAACTACCTGGACCGGGTGAACGTTGGCTTTGCCAAGTTGCAGATGCTCGATGCGTTGAAATTCAGCGAGACCGTGTACGGCCTGGGGGCCGGGATCTTCTTTATCGGCTACGTGCTGTGTGGTGTACCGAGCAACCTGGCGCTGACCAGGTTCGGCCCTCGGCGCTGGATTGCACTGATGATGATCGTCTGGGGCACTCTTTCCACCTGCCTGCTGTTCGTCACCACTCCCAGCCACTTCTACGGCTTGCGCCTGTTGACCGGTGCCGCAGAAGCCGGGTTCTTCCCCGGCGTGGTGCTGTACCTCTCGCAGTGGTTCCCGACCTTTCGCCGTGGGCGGATCATGGCGTTGTTCATGTCGGCAATTCCGGTGTCCGGCCTGCTGGGCAGCCCATTTTCCGGCTGGATCCTCAACCACTTCGCCGCCGGCCAGGGCGGCCTTGCGGGCTGGCAGTGGATGTTCCTGCTGCAAGGCATTCCCACGGTGATCCTGGGCGCCCTCGCCTACTTCCTGCTCAGCGACAGCTTTGCCAACGCCAAGTGGCTCACGCCCCATGAACGTGCAGTGCTGGAAGCCGATCAGGCGACGGACTTGGCCAACAAACCGAAAACCACCACCGATTCGCTCGGCGAAGTGTTCAAGAACCCAGCGATCTGGGCGTTCGGCCTGATCTACTTCTGTATCCAGAGCGGCGTGTACGCCATCAACTTCTGGCTGCCATCCATCATCAAGAACCTGGGCTTCAGCGATAACCTGGTGATTGGCTGGCTGAGTGCGATTCCGTACCTGCTGGCCGCCGTGTTCATGCTGTTGGTGGGCCGCTCCGCCGACTTGCGCAAGGAACGTCGCTGGCACTTGGTGGTGCCGATGTTGATGGGTGCGATTGGCTTGGTGATTGCGGTGAACTTCGCCACCACCCCGGCGCTTGCGATTCTCGGCCTGACCATCGCCACCATGGGTGCCCTTACCGGCCTGCCGATGTTCTGGCCAGTACCCACTGCCCTGCTCAGCGCGGGTGCAGCGGCTGGCGGCCTGGCGCTGATCAACTCCATGGGGCAGATGGCAGGGTTCTTGAGCCCGTATATCGTCGGCTTTGTGAAGGATGCCACCGGGTCCACGGACATGGCGCTGTACCTGCTGGCGGCGGTGATTGTGGCCGGCAGTGTGTTGGCGTTGCGCATGACCCGTACCTTGAAGGCATAACGCGGTCTCTTTGAGGGCTGGCTTGCCTGGGATGCGCGTGGGTATCTAGGTAAGTCTTGGCCTCGGCTGGGCTGCTCTATCGCAAGAGTGGGAGGCATAACCGTTATTGGGGTGATGGCGCAACTCTACGCCGCGGTTACCCCAATACCAGTTATGCGCCTCGCCCAACCGCCCACCAGCGCGGCAACAACTGCCGCACACGGGCTTCGCCAAAGCGGTCATCGATCAACATCACCACGCCTTGGTCCTGCTGGCTGCGGATCACCCGTCCCGCCGCCTGTACGACCTTCTGGATACCCGGATACAAATAGGTGTAGTCATAGCCCGCGCCGAAAATCGCGCCCATGCGCGCTTTCATTTGCTCGTTGACCGGGTTCAGTTGCGGCAAGCCCAGTGTGGCGATAAAAGCGCCAATCAAGCGCGTGCCGGGCAAATCGATGCCTTCGCCAAACGCGCCACCCAGCACGGCAAAGCCAATGCCCCGGCTGTGCTGGGTGAACTGGTCCAGAAACCCTTGGCGTTCGGCTTCGGCCATGCCGCGTGACTGCAACCACAGCACAATCTGCGGGTGCCGCTCGGCCATCAACTGCGCCACTTGTTGCAGGTAATCAAAACTTGAGAAAAACGCCAGGTAGTTGCCCGGTTGCGTGGCAAATTGCTCGGCAATCAGCTCGACAATCGGCGCCAAGGAGGCTTGGCGATGCACAAAACGCGTGGAGATCGCATCGACGATGCGCACCTGCAGTTGCTCGGCCTGGAACGGTGATTCCACATCGACCCACGCAGTATCGGCAGGCAATCCGAGCAAGTCGGCGTAATAGTGGCGCGGGCTCAGGGTGGCGGAGAACAGCACGCTGCTGCGGGCGGCGGTCAGCCTGGGGCGGATGAATTCGGCGGGCACCACGTTGCGCAGGCACAGGGTCGAGGCGCTGCGCTTGCCGAACTGGCGCTGGCTGATATCGAAGATGAAGTGTTCATTGAACAGCTCCGCCACCTTGGCAAACTGCAACGCCTCGAAATAGAAGGTTTGCAGGTCGCCGCTGAGGGCCTCGGGGTGGTCGTTGAAGTAATCGCCCATGGCGCTGGTGCACAGGCTTAAGGCCTGCAGCAGCTTGTCGGGTTTGCTGGCGTAGGCCTGGTACGGTGCGACTTGGTCCTTGTGCACGGCATTCCATTCGCGGTTCAGGCGCTGCAACGGTTTTTTCAACGGCTCAGGCGCGCTGTCGCGCAGGGTCTTGAGGCTGTACTGATCAAGGCTGGCGCTGTACATCGAGCGGGCGCGCTCCACCAGGTTGTGGGCTTCGTCCACCAGCACGGCGGCGCGCCATTGGTTCAACTGGGCCAGGCCGAACAGCATGGCGCCGAAGTCGAAATAGTAGTTGTAGTCGGCGACCACCAGGTCGGCCCAGCGCGCCATTTCCTGGCTCAGGTAATACGGGCAGACGTCATGGGCCAACGCCACCTCGCGCAGGTTGCGCTGGTCCAACAGGCGCACCTTGGACGCCGCCACGCGTGCCGCCGGCAAGCGATCATAAAAGCCCTTGGCCAACGGGCAGGAATCACCGTGACAGGCTTTGTCCAGGTGCTCGCAGGCCTTGTCACGCGCCACCAGTTCGAGCACGCGCAGCGGCAAATCGGGGCTGCTGGTGTAGAGCACGTGCGCGGCGTCGAGGGCCAACTTGCGCCCGGGCGTCTTGGCGGTGAGGAAGAACACCTTGTCCAGCTGCTGCGGCGCCAACGCCTTGAGCAGCGGGAAGATCGTGCCGACGGTCTTGCCAATGCCGGTAGGCGCCTGGGCCATCAGGCAGCGGCCCGTGCTGACGGCCTTGTAGACCGACTCGGCCAACGCACGCTGGCCGGTGCGAAACTGCGCATGGGGAAACGCCAGCGCCCGCGCGGCGTCGTTGCGCGCCGCGCGGTGCTGCATTTCCTGGCGTGCCCAGCCGAGGAACAGCGCACATTGCTGGTTAAAGAACTGCTCAAGGTCGGCCGCTTGAAAGCGCTGGTTCAGCAAGGTTTCACCTTCGCCAACAATATCGAAGTACACCAACGCCAGGTCGATCTCTTGCAGGCCGAGTTTGTGGCACATCAGCCAGCCGTACACCTTGACCTGCGCCCAATGCAATTGGCGATGGTTGGCGGGTTGCGCGTCGAGGTCGCCGCGATAGGTTTTGACTTCTTCCAGGCGATTGCTGTCCGGGTCGTAGCCGTCTGCCCTGCCCCGCACTTTGAGCTGCTGGTATTCGCCTTCCAGGGCCACTTCATTCTGGTAATGGGCACTGCGTCGTGAGGCCACCGTGCGATGGCCGATAATGCCTTCCTGGGCGCTGGGCGATGGCGTAAAGCGCAGGTCCAGGTCGCCGACCTTGGCCGTGAACTCGCACAGCGCGCGCACCGCAACGCTGTAGCTCAAGCGGTTTGCGCCCAGCGCACATAACAGACAGTCACCGGCATCTGGTATTCGCCGCAGAACTCCAGCCAGCGCAGCTGGTTGTCCTGCAGTCGGTCACCAGGGCCTTTGACTTCGATCATGCGGTAGGTCTTTTGCGCCGGCCAGAACTGGATCAGGTCCGGCATGCCGGCGCGGTTGGCGCGGATATCCAGCAGCAGGCGTTCAAACCAGTAACGCAGGTGTTCGGCCGGCAGGCACGTCAGGGCTTGCTCCAGCAGCTCTTCGCTGAGCAGGTTCCAGAACACGAACGGCGACTGGATGCCCCATTTGTCCACGTAGCGCTGGCGGATGGTGGTTTTGTAACGCTCATCCGTAAGCTGTTCGAAGCACGCGGCGAACAACACAGCCCGACGTTGATGAAAGTCTTCGCTGTGCAGGTCCACCGGCCCGCGCTGGAACGGGTGGAAAAACGACCCTGGCAGCGGCGCGAAAATCGCCTCCCAGCACAACAGCCCGAACAGCGAATTGATCAGCCCGTTTTCGACGTAATGCACCGGCGCATCGGGCGCGCTCAGGTGCGCCTGCACGCAGGATTCCACCGACATCAGCGGCGCCTGCACCAGCGCCAGGTCCAGGCGCGAGACCTCACGCGGCTTAACCTTGGGCAGCGCCGGTTCACCGAGCTTGCGCCGCAGGCGTGGCAGCACGCGCAGCAGGTGTTGCTGTTCGGCAGCGCTTTGCGGTGCTTGCTGCGCCGCGCACGCCAGGGCCATGGCTTGAGCGTAATCCTCCTGGCGTTCGAGCACGCGAATCAACCGCGAGCGCGCGCCGGGATAGGTGCAATCACGGTAGATCTGCGCCGCCAATTCCAGCTCGGCACTGCGTTCGCAATAGTGGCCGATCTGGAACAGTAACTTGGCCCGACGTTTTTCCAGCCACGGGTTATCGGTGGCAAGCAGCACGATCTGCGCCAGTACCTCGTCCAACGCCTGGCCGGCTTCGAAGGCCTGCTGGCATTGGTGCAGGAACAGAAAACCGTGCACATCGTCACGGCTGCGCAGGCCACGGGATTCGGCGCAGAACTCGACTTTTTCGTAGGTGTAGATGCCCAGGTCAGCCAGCACGAACTCCGACCAGTCCTGGTGCAGGTTGCCGAAGAACATCAGCCGCAGGCGGTCGCACAGGTCCATCACGGTGAGGCTGTAGAGCGTGTCGCTCAGTTCGGGGCACCACTGGGCAAAGCTGCGTGACTCAGTGAACTGCGCCGCCAGCCCTTCCAGCCAGTCGGCCTTCTTGCCTTTGGGCTGGTCAATCCACGGCGCGAAGGCGGCGAGGATTTCGCCTTTTTGCAGCAGTGCGAACAGCTCATCAAAACCCAGTTGGCTCTGCTGAGCCACCCAGCCCTGCTGCACCAGTGCAAGCGCCGCCGCGTGAGTGCAGCCAATTTCGAGGTAATTGAGTTTGCTCGCACGAAAATGCGCGCCCTTGCGCATCACCATGCGCACCAATAACGCCTGGGACGGCTGCGGTAACCTGTCAAATTGCTGAATAAACTGCATTTCATCCGGGTCGAGCAAATCGGCATAACGCTGCCCCAGCCACAGCAGGACTTGGCGGAAGTTATGCAGGTAATACAAGGGATCGTCGAGGGGATTGGCCATGTCGCGCACTGATCAAATACTGGTTATGCATACAGAGTGCCGCCAGCGGCGGGCTGTTGCAATCAGTAATAGATAAATGGCCCACGCAACTTTTTGTATAAAAGTGATCAGATAGGACAGTTGATGGCGTAACATTTGTGGCCCGAAGCCTTAGGCGCGGGACTTTTCAGGGTTAAAGGTAAGGGTAATGAACATGAAGAATTTGGGTCTGCCGCTGGTTGCACTCACTTTTCTGCTAATGGCCGGTTGCTCCACGCAAACCGTAGTGACATTGCAAAATGGCACGCAGTATTTGACCAAGGACACCCCCAAGACCAAGACAGCCGATGGGTTCTATGAATTCACCGACATCGCCGGCAAGCACATCCGCATCAAGGCTGATGACGTTGCGACGGTACGCAGCGAAAAGTGAAAGCAATCGCCTGAACATAAAAAGCCCCGCAATGCGGGGCTTTTTGTTTGATCGTTCCCACGCTCCGCGTGGGAATGCAGCCCAGGACGCTTCGCGTCCCAAAGCGTGACGCAGAGCATGGGAACGATCAGTACCGGTAGTACGGGTGGTAATACGGGTGATAGTAGGGATGGTAGTAATACGAGTGGTAGTACGGCCGGTAGCAGCATGGGCCAGGATAGGCCGGGTACACCGCGCACCCGCCCAAGCCCAGTAGCACCAAGGCGCACAGCAGCAATCGAAGTCGGGACATGTTCGGTTCCTCACATGACGCGCGAAACAGCTCGCGGGTAGTGATTAAACGCGTGAGGCCTGCCGGACCCGTCGCAGCGTTGCGCCGCTGGTCGGTGAAGATTTATTTACCGAAGGATTTTCGCCAACCCGGCGTTCAACCGATAAGCCGCCTTCATCTTCGAAGACGGTAGAACGGAGAAAGACGGCCATGGCACTCATGTCCCGGACGGTACGCGCGCTGTTACTCATCCCCCTGAGCCTGGCGGCGCTGGCCAGCGCGCCGGCGTTTGCCGATACCATCATCATTCGTCAGCCGCCGCGGGTCATCGTGGTTGCTCCCCCGCCGCCGCCGGTTTATTACGGGCATTGGGGTTACGCCCCACGGCCTTATTACTACCCACATCATGTTTACAGCTATGGCTACGGCTACCCCCACCGGCCGTATTGGGGCGGTGGCTGGCGGGGGCAACACTGGCACTGATCAGCCGATGCTGACGCCATCCGCCCACAGGCCGCCGTGCCCGACGCCGACCAGGGTCACCGAGTCGGCGCCAAAGGTCAGCACCGTGTCTGCGCCGACCACTTTGGCATGGTCACGCAGGTCGGTGCTGCCCTCCACATTCTGGAACACCAGCTTGTCCGTGGTTTGGTAGCCAATCACCCGATCATTGCCAAAATGGCCGCTGAACAGGAAGGTGTTATGCCCGCTGTTGTCGCGGATTGTGTCATTGCCTTTGCCACCTTCGATAAAGTCTGCGCCCTTGCCGCCCTGGATCAGGTCATTGCCGTGGCTGCCGATAATGAAGGTGTTGCCCTTGTGCGGTTCGGCATTGCGGTTAAGGTCCTGCACCCAGGTAGTGGCCCGTGCCGGGTCGGACAGGTTGGCGACAATCACTGTGGAGTCGCGGGTCATCTGGTCGTAAAAGCCGGACTCGAGGATGCGCGTCATGCCGTCGCCATAACCGGTGGGCAAATGTGAGACCCAGGTCGGCAGGTTGACGATCGAAAACGGCAGGATATTCCACAACGTCGAGGCGTAGTGGTCGTTGAAGCTGACGATATTGTCGGTGGTCGACTCGTGGGGTTTGTCGTGCACGCCCAGGGACGACAGGTTGAAGGATGAGCCGTCGAGCGCGCGGAACACCGGGTCGTTTTCGTAGCCGATATTGAGCACTTTATCGCCCGCGCTCTGGGTCGGTGAGGCATAGGCCACGTAGTTGGCGTCCTTGTAGAACCCCGACCATTTGTTGTTGCTTAAATCCGCCATGCTGTTGACCGCCAGCCCGCCCAGGCTGTGGCCGCTGACCACCACGTCCTTGCCGCTCAGGCCATGCGCACCGGCATAGTCGGCGACATTCTTGAGCAAGCCGCCAAAGGCTTCGCCCGCATAGTTCTTTGCATAATCCTTGGGGCCGAAGGCCGCCAGCAGGTCGCTGATCACGTCGCCGATGGAATCTGTGATCAAGCTTTCCCGTGGCCCCGACGTGCCACGAAAGCCGATGCCGATTTCGAGCAGTTTGCCGGCGTCATCGTACTTGCCCAGCACCTCGACCTGGGCGGTGGTGTAACCGGCCTTTTCGCCAAAGAAGGTGCCGCGCGCATCGACCTTGCCGCCATAGCCCAGGTCACTGGCGCTGATAGGCGTCCAGCCGGCTTTTTGCACCGCCTCAAGCGCGGCTTTTTCCGAGTCAGGGTTCCAGGGTATCCCCGGGATCACCCCTTGCGAATTAGTACTGCCCAGCAACGCCCCCACCAGCGTGGCCGGCAAGCCAAGCCCCAGGCCGTTGTGCTGATAACCCACGGCAAAGCCGTTGTCCAGGTTGTGGTAGGAATACAGCGTGATCGCCATGGCATCGGCGAACAGTGTTTTGGAGCCCTCGGTGCCGAGGTTTTTATAGTCAAAGATACCCATGGTAGTGCCTCTCTGTTGTTGGATTTGTAGAGAAAGCGAAAACACGTGTGGCCCTCGTAGTGAGTGAGCCTATGTGGGAGCTGGCTTGCCTGCGATAGCCTCACCTCGGTACAACTGACCGACCGAGGTGTCTGCATCGCGGGCAAGCCCGGCTCCCACATAAGCCCAAACCCATACAAGGTGTGAAGCCTTTTAGAACGCCCAGTCGAGGCTCAACCCCACCCCGTGGACCTTGTCCTTGCTGGCCAACAGGCCGTTGTAATCAAAATTGACCCGCGCATCCTTGCTCAGCGCCAGGCTGACCCGCGCACCGACCAACGCGGCGTCGCGCACCATCGGCGCACTTTCCACTGCGAACGCAGGGCCGCCCGAGGCGAACGCCAGGTGCTGCTCGGAATCGGTGCTGCTCAGGTTGTGCTGCCAGCCCAGGGTGCCGGACACTTCCAGTTGCTGGTGATCGTTCACGTTAAAGGTCTTCAAGGCGCGCACGCCCAGGGTGCTCAGCACCACATCGCGGGTGTCGTCATGGCCTTTGAGCGCGGCGGCGTCACCCTTTTCGGTGAACCCATCAGTGTCCAGATGCACATAGGCCAGGTTGGCGAATGGCTCCAGGGCCAGCGGTTGCAGGTTGACGCGGTAAGCCGCCTCACCAAACACCTGGGTGCTGCTCGCGTCCACTTTGACCTTCTGCTTGCCGGCCACATCACCGTATTGCAGGTCACGCTTCACATCGGCGCGATGCCAGCTGTAGGTCGCCCCACCGCTCAGGCGCAAGGCACCGATTTCATGCCCGGCATAGGCACCGAAGTGGTAGCTGTCGACCGAGGCACGGGAATGGGTGTCGTTGCCCATGTTCAAGGAGGTGTCACTGTAGCCAGCGACCAAACCGATACGCGTCGAGTCATCCAGTGCGCCATCCACACCGGCGAGCATGCCGCCCAGCGACGTGGTGTAGCCCGCGGTGTCGCTGCGGCTGTCGGTCTTGCCCCACGCGCCCAAGGCCTTGACCCACACGTTGCCACGGCTGTCGATGGTTTCGCTGCTGGCGCCCATCTCGCCATTGCGCAGGCGTTCGCCAACGGCTTCGCGCACGTAACGGCTGTCGTTGATTAACGCACTTTGCAGCGCCGGGTAGATTTCGCCGGAGAGCTGCTGGAACGCGCCTTGGGCCGAGGCCGCATTGGGCGCCAGCAACAGGCTTTCATACACCGCATTGCCGGCGCCCAATTGGTCCGCCGCCGCCGCGACCGCACGCTGGTTCGGCGTGACCGCCACACTGGCGAAGCTGTTGGTGCGTGCCACGTCCAGTTGCACGCCGTTGGCGGCATAGTTCAGCGTGCCGCCGATAAACAGGTAGTTCGGCAGCACCGCGCCGAAGCTGCCGGTAATACCGCCTGCGGCTTGCAGGATGTTGTACTGGCGGCCAATCAGGCTTTGCGCCTGGGCGTTGGTTAGCAGCGTCGGGCTGTTCTCCAGGGCCAGGGTCACAGTACCGCCATTGAGCGTGGCGGTGCCGCCGGCCACAATGCGGTCGCTGCTGGTGGGCGACAGCTCAACCGCGTAGGTCGAACCCGCATCAAAGGTGACATTGCCTGCCACATTCAAGGTGCCGATGGAGTTGCCCGGCGCCACGGTGCCGCCGCTTTTGGCAGTCAGCGAGCCGATACGGCCCGAGCCACCGAGCACGCCGGCCTGGCTGACGGTGACGTCGGAAGTGACCGAACCATTAATCGCCAGCAAGCCCTGGTTGACCAGGGTCGGCCCGCTGTAGGTGTTGGTGCCGCTCAGCACCAGCGTACCGATGCCCTGCTTGGTCAGGCCGCCATGGCCGGAAATGTCATTGCTCCACACATCCAGGCCGCAATGCACGTCGGTGCACAGACGCTGGGTCGGTTTACCGGCATCCACCACCGCACCAATGCCTGGCAGGTCGGCGACAAACTGGCTGCTGCCATAGGCGCCGTCGATACGGAACTCAGCAGGAATATCCTCAGCGGTCACGAACATCCCTGGCCCGTTGACTGCTTTGCCCAGGTTGATCATGCCCCAGCCATACAGCGCGTCGATGCCCGGCGCGCCAAGGTCGGTGGCGGTGGTTTTGAGCACGGTGGCGACCTGCTCGCCGCTCATGTACGGGAAGCGCTCCATCAGCACCGCCGCTGCGCCGGCCACATGGGGCGCAGCCATGGAGGTGCCGTTTTTGTTGGCCCAGTCGGTGGTCAGGTTGCTCAGGTCGGTGCCGTTGATGATCGAACTGAAGATTTTGGTACCGGGTGCCGACACACAGAAGCTCGCCGCATAACCGCAACGTGACGAGAAGGTGCTGATCACATACGGGTTGGCACTCGCGGTGTCCGGGTTTTGCTGCAAGGCGGCTACCGACAGCCAGTTCGGTGCAATTTCCGGCACAAAGTACGCAAGACCCGACATCGCGTCCGGGTTGTTGCGGTTGTAGTCGTTACCGGCGGCAAAGATGGTCAGCACGCCGCTGCGGGCGGCATCGATTGCGCCTTGGTAGGCGCCGCCGGCAAGCGTGCCGAGGATCGGCCGGATGTTGTTGAACTGCGCCTGGGCTTCATTGACCGTGAAGTTGGGGTACGCCGGATCGCGGCCGCCCTTGGCGTATTGATCGCCAATGCCGATGCCCCAGCTGTTGTTAATGATGCGTGCGCCGCTGGCCACCAGCCCATCCCAACCGGCCTTGTACACCGCGCCGTCGTTGCCGAGGATGATCCCGTCTTCCGGGCCTGGGTCGCCGTTTTCGGCGCTGAGGATCTGCGCATTGAACGCCACGCCATGCATCGGCCCGCCGTCACGGTTACCGGCGGCAATCCCGCCGACGTGGGTGCCGTGGTTACCCAGCTTGCCGTTGGAGTCCTTGGACGGCGTGCCGTCATAGCGGAACGCATCGCCGGCCTTCACCGGGATATACGGGTCGGTGTATTGGCGGATGCCTTCGGTGACAATCGTCACCACCTTGTTGGGGCTGGCGAACTCCGGGTGCTGCGCATACACCGGCTGGTCAAAGATGCCCAGCTTGACGCCTTTGCCGGTGTAGCCGGCGGCATACGCAGTGTCTGAATGGATGGCGCCCAGCCCCCAATCGGCCTTGAACTCGTTGCTGCGCCAACTGGCGGCATCGCCCAGTTTGCCGGTTTCCACATAGGGTGCGGCCTGGGCGGTCCCCAGACTTGCCAGGCAGCACAGCAACGCGCCGTATGGCACGCAGCTCAAAGCCTTGAGCGGGTAGCCCGGGCCTGTGTGAGTGGCGGTATTTAACCCTGGTTTGCGTTTGTTCACGGTGACCTTCCTTAGTTTTCTTATTGCACTTTTTTGGAAATCCAACCTGATCGTTCCCACGCTCCGCGTGGGAATGCAGCCCAGGACGCTCTGCGTCCAAAGCGTGACGCAGAGCGTCACAAGAGGCATTCCCACGCAAAGCGTGGGAACGATCATCGCTGCGGCGTGTTTAGAACTGCCAGTTCAGGCTCATCCCCACGCCTTGGGTTTTCGCACGCCCACCCAACTGGCCGTTGTAATCCAGGTTGACCCGCGTGGCCTTGCTCAGCGCCAGGCTGGCCTGCACACCGACCAGCGCGGCATCACGCAACAACGGCGAACTGCGCACGGCAAAGGACGGCCCGCCGGCGACAAACGCCAAGTGTTCTTCGGATTCAACCGCCGTCAGGCTGTGCTGCCAGCCCAGCGAACCGGACAGTTCGAGCTGCTGATGGTCATTCAGAGGCAGGGTTTTCAAGGCCCGCACACCGAGGGTGCTGAGCACCGCATCGCGCCGATCGCTGCCACGTTCCAGCGCCGCCGCAGCGCCTTTTTCATGAAAGGAATCACTGTCCAGGTGTACATAGGCCAGGTTGGCGAACGGCTCCAGCGCCAGCGGTTGCAGGTGAATGCGGTACGCAGCATCAGTGAACAACTGCGCCGTGCGCGCATCCAGCTTGGTCTTTTGCTTGCCGCTGACTTCGCCGTACTGCAGGTCACGCTTTACGTCGCCGCGATGCCAGCTGTAGGCACCACCCACGCTGACGCGCCAGTCGCCCAGTTCACGCCCGGCATACGCGCCGAAGTGGTAACTGTCGATGGACGCCGACGAGTGCGTGCCACTGCCCATGTTCAGCGAACTGTCGCTGTAGCCGGCAACCACACCCACGCGGGTCTGCTCGTCCAGCGCGCCGTCCACACCGGCGAGCAAACCGCCAATCGAGGTGGTCGAGCCTGCCGTTTCGCTGCGGCTGTCGGTCTTGCCCCAGGCGCCAAGGGCCTTGATCCACAGGTTGCTTTCGCCGTTCACGGGCACATGGCGCAGGCGTTCACCTACAGCATCGCGCAGTTGCAGGCTGTCGTTGATCAGCATCGCGCCAATCGCCGGGTAGATCTCACCCGACAGTTGCTGCAAGCCCTGGCGGGCCGTGGCCACCGAGTCCGACTGCAACAGGCTTTCATACACCGGGTTGCCGGCGCCCAACTGCTCGGCCGCCGCCGCGACACTGCGCTGGTTGCGCGTGGCGGCAACGCTGGCGAACGCAGCGTTATTGCGCCCCAAATCCAACTGCACGCCGTTGGCGGCGTAATCAAGGGTGCCGCCGAGGAACAGGTAGTTCGGCAGCACCTGGCCAAACTGGCCCTGAACGCCGCCCGCCGCCTGGAGGATGGTGTACTGGCGGCCGATCAGGCTTTGCACTTGGCTCTGGCTGAGCAGTGTGGGGCTGTTTTCCAGCGCCAGGGTCACGGTGCCGCCGCCCAGCACGGCTTTGCCGCCTGCGACGATGCGGTCGCTGCTGGTGGGCGTGAGTTCCACCGCATAGGTGGAGCCTGCGCCCAGGTTCACATCACCGGCTACCTGCAAGGTGCCTACCGAATTACCCGGTGCCACGGTGCCGCCGCTGTTGACGCTCAAGGCGCCGATGCGCCCGGAGCCGCCGAGGGTGCCGCTGTTGTTGACGGTCACCGCCGAGGTCAGCGAACCGTTGACTGCCAACAGGCCGCCATTCACGCTGGTGGCACCGCGATACGTGCTGTCGCCGCTGAGCACCAGGCTGCCGGCGCCGGATTTGATCAGGCTGCCTTCATACACGCGGTTGGCTGCGGCCTGATCACGGGCAGTGCCAACGGCGTAATCGGTCTGGTCCTGCTGGCTGGCATTCGCGCCCACGCCGTTCTGCCACCCCTTGTCGATCAGGGTTTGCTGCCAGGCACTGTGCTCGGCGCGGTCTTCGGCCTGGCGTTGAACCAAGGCCTGGTCAGAGATGCCGTTGCTCCACACATCGCCCTGCCCGGCCGCGAGGTTGACGTTCATGTTGCCAAGCAATTGCCCCGGGCCATGCATCGCTCGGCCAAGGTCCGGCACGCCCCAGCCGACGATGGTATTCGGTGCTTGAGTGACAGAGCCGTCGAGTTGCGTGGCAGTGGTCAACAGTACCTGCAACGCCTGCTCATTGGTCATGTACGGGTAGCGCTCCATCACCAGCGCCAGCGCGCCGGTGGCATGCGGTGCCGACATCGAGGTGCCGGACTTGACCCCATAACCGCCATCGGGAATGGTGCTGTTGATCAGCGCGCCAGGCGTAGAGATGCACCAGTATTTGGCGATTCCGCACTTGTTGTATTTCTGGTTATTGGCTTTATCCAGGCCGGACACCGCCAGCCAGTGGCCTTCCAGTTCCGGCTGGAAATACGGCAAGGCCGAGCGCACGCTGGCATTCGCATACCCGCTGTTGCCGGCGCTGAACACGTTGATCACCCCGGCCTTGGCCACATCCGCCGCGGCATCCAGCCAGGTGCCCTGGTTGTAATGCTGGGCATAGGCGGCGTGCAGGTCGCCGAGGGTCTGGTAGCTGACATCCTTGGGCTGGCTGCCCCAGCTGTTGTTGATGGCGCGCACGCCGGAATCCACCAGCGCGGTGTACACCGCCTTGAAATACTTGGAGTCCGGGGTCGGGCCAAACAGGAAGCTGTCGTTGGCGTTGGTGTTGCCCACGTAGATTTGCGCGTTGTAGGCCACACCGTGCATGCCCACGCCATCACGGGCTGCGCCCATGGTGCCGGTGACATGGGTGCCGTGGGAATCATTGTTGGGGTTGAGTGCGCCGGTGGTGCTGAACGGCTTGCCATCGACGTAGGTGCCGCTGGCGGTGACAGCGTGGTAGCGGTCTTTGGAAGCTTCAGGGTGGTTGGGGTCAAAACCCGAATCCAGCGCGCCGACTTTGACCCCGCTGCCGGTGATACCGGCCGCATAGGCTTCATCCGCCTTCATGCGCCCCAGGCCCCAGTCGCTCTGGAACTCGGCGGAGCGCCAACTGGCGGGGTTACCCGCTTGGCCGTTTTCGGTATAGGCCGCCTGTGCCGCAACGGACAACAGGAGTAACGAGCCTGCGGTAAACGGTTTGAAACGTGGTGAATGGGTGATCATCTAACCCCTCCTTATTCTTCTTATGGATGCTCATTTCACCGGGCCGAAAGCCTCATCGACTTTCGCCAGGTCGGTGTCGCGCAAGTTGCCCGCGTAGTAGTGCAATTTGGTCCAGGCCATCAGGTAGTCGTAACGCGCCTGCGCCAGGTCGCGACGGGTGCTGTACAGCTGCTGCTCGGCGTTCAGTGCATCGAGGTTGACCCGCTCGCCACCGAGGATGCTTTGCTTGGTCGACACCACCAGCGCTTCGGCCGAGGTCAGTGCCTTTTGGTACGCACGCAATTTGCTCACGCCCGACAGGCACGCACTGAACTGGCGGCGCAGTTCGATCAGGGTTTCGCGGGTCTTGCCTTCCAGCTCGTACTCGGCCTGTTCCATGCCACGGCTGGCCTGGCGAGTGGAGGCGGAGATCCCGCCACCGGCATACAGCGGCAGGCTGACTTCAACGCCGATGGTGTTGGTGTCGTAGTGCTGGTTGTAGGTGTTGCCGCTGTCGGACTCCTGTTTGCGCGAGCTGGCATACGCGGTGATCTTGGGCAAATGCCCGGCGCGGTTGCGCTCCACTTCATAACGCGCCACTTCCACGGCCTGGCGCTGGGACGCCAGCGTGGGGTTATTGCTCAGCGCCAGTTCATGCCAGGTGTCGTAGTTGGCCGGGGTCAGGGTGAAGGCAGCAAAGCTCTGGTTCAGCGGCGCCAGGTCGTGGATGTCGACGCTTTGCACGCCGATCAAAGCCCCCAGTTCGCGCAACGACGCGTCCTGCTCGTCCAGCGCCTGGATCTCTTCGGCGGTGGCCAGCTCATAGCGCGACTCGGCCTCGAGAATATCGGTGCGCGTGCCTTCGCCCTGCTGGAACAGGTGCTGGTTCTGCTGGAACTGCTGCTCGTAGGCCTTTTTCTTGGCGCGGGCGATGTCGATCTGGTCCTGGGCAAACAGCGCCTGGGTGTAATAGCTCAGCACCCGCACCAGCAACGCCTGGCTCTTGTCGCGAAAGCTTTCATCGGCGAACAGCGCCTGGGCCACGCCCTTGCGGTAGTTGGCATAGGCTTCGTAGTCGAACAACGGCTGTTGCAAGCTGAAGGTCGAGCCATAGCTGTTGTAGTTGCGGTCGTCGCGATAACTGCCGCCGCGCCCGTCCGGCAGGTGCGCTTCGGAGTTGTTGCGGCCCTTGTTGTAGTTGTACGAAAGCCGCGGCAGCAGCCCGGCACGGCCGATGGTGCGGTTTTCCAGGCCGGCGTCACGCTCCTTGATGGCGCCGAGAAACACCGGATCGTTACGCAATGCCTGCTCGTACACATCAAACGGGCCCATGGCGGCGTGGGCACTGGTGCAGCTCAATAATAAGGTGATGAACACAACGCGCATGCTCATTCCTCAGTCAACGCAGAACCGGCGCGATCGAGCAGCGGTTTGAACAGGTAGTTGAGCAAGGAGCGTTCGCCGGTGCGTACAAACATCTCGGCGGGCATGCCCGGCTTGATCACCAGGCCGTGAAGTTTTTCCAATGCAGCCTCGCTGACCGTGGTGCGCAGCACGTAGTAAGGCTGGCCGGTCTTTTCATCGAGCATCTGGTCGGCCGAGATCAGGCTGACTTCGCCCGGTACACGCGGGGTGCGGCTCTGGTTGAAGGCGGTAAACAGAATGTCGACGGGTAAGTGCGTACCCACCTTGTCGACCAGGTGCACCGGCAAATGCCCTTCCACTTCCAGCCGCGTGCCTTGTGGCACGATCTCCAGCAGAGTCTCACCGGCGCGCACCACGGCGCCCTCGGTGTGGACACTGAGGTTGACTGCAATGCCATCGGCTGGCGCATTGATCTCGCTGTGCTGCAAATCAAAACCCGCCGAGGTCAGTTGCTGTTCCAGGGTCAGGCTGCGCAGTTGCGCGTCGGCCAACTGGCTGCGCACTTCTTTCTGATACTCCTCACTGTGCTGCTGCAATTTGAGGCGTGATTCGAGAATGCCCTGCTCCACGCGTCCGCTTTCTCCGCTGTTCTGCGCCAGGTCCTGTTGCACCTGGGACAGTTGGCGCTGGTAGTCCAGCAAGCGGTTGCGCGGGATATAGCCGTTGTCGGCCAACGGTTGCAGGTTGGCGAGTTGATCACGCAGCGATTGCGCCTGGGCGGACAGGTCGGTACGGGCGCGGCGCATGCCGCTCAGTTGCGAGGTGGCACCGTCGATGTTGGCGCGAATACCGGCTTGTTCACGGGCAAAGGCTTCACGGCGGCTGCTGAACAGCTGGCGTTGGCCTTCCAGCACCAGGGCCAGGGCCGGGTCGGGGTTGGCGCTCAGCTCAGCGGGAAAGGTAATCGCCGCTTGGTTGTCACGCTCGCTCTGCCAGCGTGCCACGCTGGCCCAGGCCATGCGGTACTGGGCTTGCAGCGACTGCACGTCGGCCTGGTTCTGGGTCTGGTCGAGGCGAAACAGCGGTTGGCCCTGTTTGACCAACTCGCCCTCCTTCACCAGGATCCGGCTGACCACCCCAGGGCTGAAGGTTTGCACGGCCTTGCGCTTGCCCGAGACCACCACCGTGCCTTGCACCGGGATGCCCTGGTCCAAGGGCGCGAGGCTGGCCCAAAGGAAAAAACCACCGGCGCCGACAATCGTCAACCACCAGCCCATCTTTACGAAAAAACCGGCATCACGTTCTTTAAAGCGGGGCTCTACAGTAAGGCTGCTCATGCGCCTGGATTCCTTCCGGTCTGGTACTGACGGCTAAGGCTCACACCGGCCTTTTCCCGTGGCGCTTCCTGCTGTTGCTGGCCCGACAACGCGCGCAGCACTTCCTGGCTGGGGCCGAAGGCCTGCAATTGACCTTCGCTGAGCACCAGCAACTTGTCGGCCTGGGCCAACGCCGAGGAGCGATGGGTGACCAGCACCACGCTGCTGCCCTGGGCTTTCATCTGCACGATGGCGCTGGCCAGGGCGGCCTCGCCCACGGTGTCGAGGTTGGAGTTGGGTTCATCCAGCACGATCAAACGCGGCGCGCCATACAGCGCACGCGCCAGGGCCACCCGCTGCTTCTGGCCGCCGGAGAGGCCGCCACCGTTGTCGCCCAACACGGTGTCGTAGCCTTGCGGCAGACGCAGGATCAACTCATGCACACCGGCCTGTTGCGCGGCTTTCACCACCAGCTCCGGGTCGGCTTCACAAAAGCGCGCAATGTTGTCGGCGATGCTGCCGCTGAACAGTTCGATGTCCTGGGGCAAGTAGCCGATATGCGGGCCGAGGTCGTCGCGGTTCCAGCGATGGATATCCGCGCCGTCCAGGCGCACGGTGCCGGCCAGGGTTGGCCACACGCCAACCAGCACGCGGGCCAGGGTCGATTTGCCCGAACCCGAAGCACCGAGCACGCCCAGCACTTCACCGGCGCCGAGGTTGAAACTGACCTGTTGCAAGGTCGCCACACGCCGCCCCGGCGGGCCGGCGCTGACGTGTTCGAAACTCACCTGGCCCTTGGGCGCCGGCAACGCCATTTGCTCGGCTTCGGGTGGGAATTCACGCAGCAGGTCGTCAAGGCGTTGGTAAGCCAGCTTGGCCGAACTCCACTGCTTCCACACCGCAATCAATTGGTCGATAGGGCTGAGTACACGGCCCATCAGGATGGACCCGGCGATCATCATCCCGGCGGTCATCTCGCCTTTGATCACCAAAAAGGCGCCCAGGCCCAGCACCAAGGATTGCAGGCACAGGCGCAGGGATTTGCTCAGCGAGGTAATCACCGAGCCGGTGTCGCTGGCCCGGTTCTGAAACCCTAGGAACTGCGAATGCACGGCGAACCAGCGTTTACGCAACGCGCCGAGCATGCCCATGGCCTGAATGGTCTCGGCGTTGTGCAGGTGGCTGGTAGCCAGCTGGGTTGATTGTTGGGAAAAAACACCCGCCTCGCCCAGTGGTTTTTTGGTCAGGTATTCATTCAGGCACGCCAGCGCGATCAACAACACAGCGCCCGCCGTGGCCAACACGCCCAGCCACACGTTGAACAGGAAAATCACAAACAGGTAGATGGGAAACCACGGCGCATCGAAGAACGCGAACAACGCAGGCCCGGTGATGAATTGGCGAATCACGGTCAAATCGCCCAGCGATTGCCCGGCATGCCCCTGCCCGCGTTGCAGGTTGCGTTCAAACGCGGCTTTGTACACGCGCAAGTTGAAGCGCCGCTCCAACTGGCTGCCGATGCGAATCACGACAAAACTGCGCAGCACTTCCAGCGTGCCGATGAAGACAAAGAAACCCACGACCATCAGCGTCAACATCACCAGGGTGGTTTCATTCTGGGAGGACAACACACGGTCGTACACTTGCAGCATGTAAATCGACGGCACCAGCATCAACAGGTTAATCAAGGCGGTAAAGCAGCCGATGCTGATCAAAATACCCTTGTATTCACCCAGCGCCCTGAATAAGGGCGCAACCACATTGGACTTCGCCATAGTGTCTGTTCTTCCCCGAAGCCAATGACGCGCAATAGTTGCCCGTGCCCTGAAGTGGGCGGCCAACTATTAAACTCTTGTTATAAGCTTATAACTTTTTAATTAGGGTGTTCGTTGCAGCACAACTTCCGGTATTGAAGGCGTGCGCCCTTTGTATTCACCGTCTTTCTCGCGATTCAAATGAATAATCCCGCTGCCCTCTGCATTAAACAGCCAGATACCGTCCGGGGTCGGCAACCAAGTCAGGGGCTTTTCCCTCAGCCATAGCTCGGCGCAGGCGACATCACCGGCCACGGCGTTGGGCTCATCCAACAGGTCGAGCGCACACACTTGGTCCTGTTGCTGCAATTGCCAATGGCCGGCCAATTGCGCGGTGGTGGGTAAAACCAGACTGCTCGCCATGACGTGGGCTCCTGCCGAAACGAACAACACCTGTGAAGCACAGGCGATCAAATGGGAAAAACGCGGCATCTGCTGCTCCATCCTGAGAGCGCGGCGCCGGGGCGCCGCGCGCTTTACATCAGGCTACGATGTCGCTGGCCACTGCCTGGCCGACGGTGGTGACGAGGAAATCCGCCACGCCGTGCCCGGAGAAGTCCACCGCCAAGGTGCCCAGGTTGGTACCCGAGGCATAGCTCAGTACAGCATCGCCGGCATGCCCGGTGAATGCATTGACGAAGCTCAAGCCTGCACCTTTGGTGATCCCGGACAGGTCGATCTTGTCCGAACCGGAGGTGAAGTCAAAGATCTTGTCCGCCGCACCCGGCTTGGAGTCGGAACTGGCACCGTACACAAAGGTGTCGTTGCCGGCGCCGCCCCACAGTTGGTCCGCACCGCCACCGCCGTAGATGATGTCGTTGCCGGCACCGCCTTTGATGATGTTGGCGGCGTTGTTGCCGATGATCAGGTCATTGCCCGAACCGCCAAACGCGTTCTCGATGGTAACGCCCTTGGCGATGGACACGTTGCCCACCAGGCCGCCAACGTCGGAGAACGAGGCCTCATTGAGGTTGATCTTCTGGTTTTGGGTAAAACCGGAGAAGTCCAGGGTGTCGTTGCCGCCACCGTCCCATACCGAGAACACCAGCTTGTCGGCATTGGACGTGGCGCTGAGGAAGTCACGCCCGGTGTTGGAGTTGAAACCGTAGGTGGTGTCGCCGGCGCGGGTGGCGTAGTTGGCGCCGTAGAGCTTCTGGATCGCGGCAATGTCGTCGATCAGCGGGCCGGACGAATAGGCTTCGACCCCGCCTTTACTGAAGTTCTGGTTGGTGTTGCTCTCGCTCCAGTAACTCATGACGCTGTAGCCACGCGTGTCCTGTCCATAGTCCGCGTCTTTGTACGAAGGGTTGCCGGTCCCGGCGTTGTAGTCGCCAGGGTGATCCAGGCCCAGGGTGTGCCCGATTTCGTGGGTCAGGGTCTGCCGGCCATAGTTGTTCAGGTCCGGGGTCTTGTTCGGTGTGTAACTGTTGTTGGTCAGGTACCAGGAAGTACCGTCCAGCCCGCTCTCGTTGTACTTGGCATTGGTGCCAGGCAGGTAAGCGAAGGCCGCTGCGCCATCCTGGCCGCTGCTGTAGTTGCCAAAGGTCATGTGGAAGTCACCGCCCGAGGATTTCTCGGTGAAGGTGACGTTGGCCACATCCGCCCAGGATTGCATGGCCAATGCGGCCTGTGCTTTCTGCTGGGTGTTGAACTGGCTGAACCCGGAGATGCCATGTTTGTTCATGGTGGCCGAGGAAGCCGAGGTCAGGAAGGTGTAGGTGAGATCGATCTTGCCGTTGCCATCAATGTCCCGATACGCAGCATTCTCGCGCAACAGGTGGTCGGCGGCCTGGTCCACTGTGAACGAGGGCTTTCCATTGACCGTGAGGTTACCGCCACGGTCATACAGATGGCTGAAGCTATCGATTTGCGAGTAAGCAGTGCTGGCTTGCGCGGCAGATACAATAGCTTTGTCTTTTACTTTTGACATAAACGTACTTCCTTGTTTGCAAGTGCATCAGTCTTTGTTCGATAGGAACCTCGCGGGCGAGGATCGTCCTATCACTCGCCTCTTTTGAAGGCGTATCGAAACTGACACAACTTGAAATCTTTCGTCTACAAATATTTCCGCAACAAAAATGTGACGTAGATTCAACTTGAGGAAGTCGCACACAGCGTTTGCTGGGGGTAATTGCGCTTGCGCCGCAAATCGCCGCCGACTGTTATTTAAATATTAAATAGCGGTAAAGCCGCTCTTGCTGAGCGGCCCTCTTTAATAATGGATCCAATATATTGACACGGTGTCATAGTTCAATATTAAAGAGCCACCACTCGCACTATTAAAGTGCGTGCCCCCCCCATTACCGGGACAGACTCCAGCCGCACTTGTTTAACGCGCCGATTAATACTTCGTCGGCAAGTCCGGGCACCGTGATGCCGTCTTCCGTCGTCATGTCCTCGCCCGCGAGGATCGCGTTGATAATCGCCTCCTCCACCGCCTCTGCGGCGGCACTGAACAAGGGCGAAATATGGTCGTTGTTGACCATGCGCAATACGCTGCTGAGTGCCAGGTCCTTGCGCCCGTAATCTGCCGGTGGCAGGCCGTGATTGCCGGTGGCGAAGGCCAGGAACAGGTCGCCACTGGAATCCTCGGTGCCGCCGCCGGTGCGCGCGATACCGATGGAGGCGCGTTGCGCCAGGCGCTGGCATTGATGGGGCAGCAACGGCGCGTCGGTGGCGATGATCACCACGATCGAACCCATGCCCGGCGTGCCGCGCTCGGCGAAGGGTGATGGAATGTCCATCAACTGGCGCCCGACCGGGTAGCCATCCACGCGCAGCTCCTGGCGCTTGCCATGGTTGGCCTGCACCAGCACGCCGACGGTCCAACCGCCCTGCTCCTCTGGCACACGCCGGGATGCCGTGCCGATGCCGCCCTTGAACTCATGGCAGATCATACCGGTGCCGCCGCCGACGGCGCCCTCTTGCACCGGCCCGCCCTCGGCCGCGTCCAGCGCCTGGCGCACATGTTCAGGCTTGACGTGCTGGCCCCAGATATCGTTGAGCAGGCCGTCGTAGGTTTCCATCACCACCGGCATGCACCAGTACACCGCCGGGTCCGCCAGGCGCTCGCGCTCCAGGGCGATCAGGCTGTCACGCACAATCCCGATGCTGTGGGTGTTGGTGATAGCGATGGGTGTGGTCAGCAGCCCCGCTTCGCTGATCCACTCAAGGCCGGTGGCGTCGCCATTGCCGTTGAGCACGTGGTAGCCGGCGAAACACGGTTGCTGTCGCGCCTCCCCGGCGCGCGGCTGGATCACGCTGACGCCGGTGCGCACCTGCTTGCCGCCGATGCTGGTCTTGAGCGTGGCGTGCCCCACCCGGACACCGGGAACATCGGTGATGGCATTCAATTTCCCGGGCGTGCCCAGCCCTAACGTAATGCCCAGTTGACGTGCTCGCATACCCACTCCTTACAATTTCTGAAACGCCGGACTCGTCCGGCCAGTGATGCAATACAAAATCACCGACAAGGCCAGCAAGCCGATGATGATCATGATGTCGCGCACCGACGCCGCGGCGATCAGGGTCACCAGCAGGTAACCGGCGCCCAGTACCGCCAGCACTGCCGGCAGCGGCCATAACGGCATGCGATAAGGGTGCTCGCGATCACGCAGCAGCACCCGGCTCATCAGCGCGCTCAACGCCACCACCAGGTACACCAGGATGATCAGCAATACACTGAAGGACGTCAGGTCCGCCAGGTTCGAGCTGAAACTCAACAGCGCCGAAGGCACCGCCAGGAACAGCGTCGCCAGCCATGGGGAATCCCAGCGCGGGTGAATACGCGTGAACAGCGCGTTGATGCGCGGCGTCCACAGCGCATCGCGACCGCTGCTGAACACCACTCGACCAATCTGGATGACGATGGCGACAATCGCGTTGAACACCGACAGGAAGATCCCGGCACTGACCAGGCGTGACAGGGTTTCATTGCCGTGGCTGGTCAGCAGATAGCCAATCGGGTCAGGGCTGCTGATCATCGCGCTCAGCGACGGCGCGCCGATCAGCAATGCCGTGATCGGCACCAGCTCGATCACCACCACCAACCCCAGCGACCACAGCACCGCTTTGTGCACGCCTTTGCCACCGCACTTCATGTCTTCGGCCAGCAATACCGCAGGACCATACCCATTGAACGAGAACAGGCCGATGCCGACGGCGCCAATTACCAGGGCCCAGGGCGCCAGGTGCAGCACGCCGTTTTCGACGATCTGCGGCTGGAACAGCACGCTGGCGGGCTGCACGGGATTACCAAAGCCGATGAACACGATCACCAGCAACGCCGCCACTTCCAACAGCAGGCAGGTGCCGGTAATCCAGGCATTGAGCTTGATATTGAGGATGCCCAGGGCGTAGCTGCACACCACGATCACCAGGGCGACGGTTTGCGAGTCGAATTTTGTGCCCAGGGCGTTATTCAGGTACGTCGCGGCCCCTGTGGCCAAGACCGGCGGGATAAACAACAGCATCACCAGCACCGTCAGAAACGTCGCATAACCGGCCATGCCGCCAAACACTCGCTTGGCATACACATATTCACCACCGGCGCTGTTATGGGCGCGACCGAGTTCGGCGTAACAGAAGGCGAACATCAGCGCGAGCAAGGCCGCCATCACAAACGCCAGGAACACGCCACTGCCCGCTTGCTGGATGGCAAACGGTGCAATCACGAATACAGAGCTGGCCGGCGTGACCGCCGAAACCGTAATGGCCACCACATCGAAAACACTCAGCGTTGGCTTGAGCACGCCGTCTGGCGCGGGGGAAGCACTCATATCGTTATCCTCTGTCGTTATTTTTGGTAGGAGGCAGAAACGAAAAAAGTCGGGCGGTTGCGAGATATGTTTCTCGCTGGATGACGGCAAAGTAAACGCTGTGTTTATGCGGGCCAATTCCCCTATTGGCGTACTCCCCTTGACGATACTCGGCAAAAGCCGAACCCTTGGCTGATCTATTGAGGGCTGGAGCCGTGTTTATGAGCCTGTTCAGAGAGGTCGGCATGCACGCAGGCCTGGGCCGCACCGTCGCACACCTGGGCACCGAGCACTTCTGGAAGCAGTTGGTGCTGTTGCTGCACCAATGCCTGCCGTTCGATAACGCCCTGGCGATTTTTTACCCCCTCGATGGCCCGCCCGTGGCCCTGGAAGAATACGACGCCCAGCCCAGCAGTAAACCGGCCTCGATGCTGGTGTACCTCAATGGCCTGTACCTGATCGACCCGTTTTACCAGGCGTACCGCGAAGGTTATGCCAGCGGCGTGTATCGCCTGGAGGAAGTGGCACCGGACCATTTTCGCCAGAGTGAATACTTCCTCAACTACTTCCACGACAACGTGTTGGAAGACGAGGTGCAATTCATTCTGCAGTTACCGGGTACAGGCACGCTGTCTTTGTCGCTGGGCATGCAGCGACGCTTCAACTTTGAAGAGACCGGGTTGATGACCACACTGGCGGCCTGGGTGCTGCCGCTGATGCAGCAGCACTGGCAGCAAAGCACCCAGCGTGTACCGGCGATGGACACGCAGATTCGCGATGCGCTGAGCCATTTTGGCAGCGGTGTACTGTCGGAGCGCGAGCTGGAAGTGGCGCGCCTGGTGCTGCGTGGGTTCTCATCCAAGGCCATGGCCGAGCGTTTGAAAATCTCGCCGGACACGGTCAAGGTGCATCGGCGGCACCTGTACGCAAAGCTGGATATTTCGTCGCAGCCGGAGCTGTTTTCGTTGTTTATCCAGTCGTTGGGGCATGATCTGGAAAACCCCTGAAAACCGGCATTGCACAGTCAAAATGTGGGAGCGGGCTTGCCCGCGATAGCGGTGTGTCAGTCACCCACTAGCCGACGGACAGGTCGCAATCGCAGGCAAGCCAGCTCCTACAGGGGCTCGGTGTAACCCCTAGCGTCCGGTACGAATGGTGTTCCACACCCGCGTGCGAATCCGGTCGATGTTCAGCGGCATTGCTTCCAGGGCGAACAACTTGCCCATCATTTCCGGGCTTGGGTACACCTTGGTGTCGGCCTTGATTGCAGGGTCTACCAGGCTGTCAGCCGCCGCGTTGCCGTTGGCGTAGTGCACGTAGTTGGTGATGCTGGCCATCACCTCCGGGCGCAGCAGGTAGTTCATGAACGCGTAACCGGCTTTTTCATCCGGGGCATCGGCCGGCATGGCGACCATATCGAACCAGATCGCGGCGCCTTCCTTGGGAATGTTGTAGCCGATATTCACACCGTTCCTGGCTTCCTTGGCGCGGCTTTCGGCCTGCAGGATGTCGCCGGAGAAGCCGACAGCCACGCAGATGTCGCCATTGGCCAGGTCGGCGGTGTACTTCGAGGAATGGAAGTAGGCCACATACGGACGCACTTTCATCAACAGGCCTTCAGCCTTTTTGTAGTCCTCGGCCTTCTTGCTGTGGGGCGGCAGGCCCAGGTAATTAAGCGCCGCCGGCAGCAGTTCCGGGCCGTTGTCGAGAATCGCCACGCCACATTTTTGCAGCTTGGCCATGTTCTCGGGTTTGAAGATCAAGTCCCAGGAATCCACCGGCGCGTTGTCGCCGAGCACCGCCTTGACCTTGTCGATGTTGTAGCCGATGCCGGTGCTGCCCCACAGGTATGGGAAACCATGCTCGTTGCCCGGGTCGTTGTTTTGCAGGGCCTTGAGCAGCACCGGGTTGAGGTTTTTCCAGTTGGGCAACTGGCTCTTGTCGAGTTTTTTAAGCGCGCCGCCCTGGATCTGCCGGGCCATGAAGTGGTTGGACGGAAACACCACGTCATAGCCGGATTTGCCGGTCATCAGCTTGCCGTCGAGGGTTTCGTTGCTGTCGTACACGTCGTAGGTGAAACCGATACCGGTTTCTTTCTGGAAGTTCTTGGTGGTGTCCGGCGCGATGTAGTCCGACCAGTTGTAGATCTTCACCGTCTCGGCGGCCTGGCTGATAGCGGCCACCAACATCAAGGGCAACAGGGCAATGGCTTTCATGGTTCGATTTCCTGGCGGTTTTAGGGCTGTTTTTATGGCAGGCGATCAAGGATCAAAGCGTTACAGCATCAACACGTAGGTCTTGCGCACGGTCTCTTGGATGTCCCAGATACCGGTGCTGTTGGCCGGCAACATCAGTGCATCGCCGGCTTGTAGGTGAACGACTTCACCGTTGTCGGGGGTGAAGGTGCAGCGGCCCTGGATGAAGTGGCAAAACTCCTGGGATTTGATCTGTCGGCGCCAGCGGCCTGGGGTGCATTGCCAGATGCCGGTTTCGACGCCATCGTTGCGCTCAACACTTAAGGTCGAGGCCACGGCGATGGGCTCGCCCAAGGGCACGGCCACCGGTGACGAGTCCGGCAGGTGGGCATTCAGCGCGTCTTTGAAGTGAGTGATGCTCATGGGTTTTCCCGTGTGAGTGAAACGGCCTAATGCATGAAACCTTCCATGAACCCGGCCACGCCGGTCGCCAATTTGCGCCGCCACGGCGCGCTGTTGGGGTTGGCGAGCACCTGGTCTTCATGGACAAAACTGCGAATGATCGCGTTGTAACCCAGCCAGCGGCAGGGTTCGGGCTCCCAGGCCTTGAGCGCGTCCAGGCCACGCTCGCGGATCACCCAGGGCTGGATGGTCAGCGGCGTATCGAGGCCGAGTATCATGTCGGCCAGGGTGCGGCCTCCGAGGTTGGTGGCACCTACGCCCTCCCCGCCATAACCACCGGACAGCGCGATGCCGGTGGTGTGATCGCAGAGCATGTGCGGCCGGAAGTTGCGCGACATGCCGAGGTTGCCGCCCCAGGAGTGGGTAATCCTGACGTGTTTAAGCTGTGGGAAGAGTTCGCTGAACAGGTAGCGTCGCAGCTCCACTTCGCTGGTGGTCAGGTCGAAGTTGTGGCGCAGCTTGCCGGCAAACTGATAGCCGCCACGGGCGCCGAATATCAGGCGGTCATCCGCCGAACGCTGGCCGTAGGTGACCTGGCGGCTGCTTTCGCCAAAAGCCTGGCCTCGGCTCAAGCCAATTTCATCCCAGGTGCTGGCCGGCAACGGCTCAGTGGCGACAATCAGGCTTTGCACCGGTAACTGATAGCGCCCCAGCGGCGGCAACGTGGTGGCGTAGCCCTCAACCGCCGGCACTACCCACGCGGCGCGCACGCTGGCATTGGCCGTGCGCACGCTGCCTGACTGCCAATGGGTGACCGGGCTGTTCTCATAGATCGTCACGCCCATGCTCTCCACCACCCGCGCCAGGCCGCGTACCAGTTTGGCGGGGTTGATGGTTGCGACATGGGGCGCATAGATACCGCCATACGGCTTGGCGATGCGGATTTGCTCGGCCAGCTGTTGCGGGCTCAGCCAGCGGTAGTCCGCTTCGGTAAGGCCCTGGGCGTGGAGCGTGTCCAGGTAACGGCGCAGGCTGCCTTCCTGCTCCGGGTAACGCGCCGCGCAGTACAGCACGCCGCCTTTGCGGTAGTCGCAGTCGATGCGTTCACGGGCCAGCACCCGGGCGACCTCGTCGGGGATGCCATGCAACAGGTCAAACGAGGCGCGCCGTTGTTGCGCTGACAGGCCGGCCAGCAGGCGGTCTTCGCCCAACAGGTTGCCCATCAGCCAGCCGCCATTGCGGCCAGACGCACCGAAGCCTGCTGTCTGCGCTTCGATAATCGCAATCTTCAGCTCCGGAGCCTGGCGCTTGAGGTAGTAGGCGGTCCACAACCCGGTGTAGCCGGCGCCGATAATCGCCACATTGACGTCCAGGTCGTGCGCAAGGGACGGCCGCGCCACCAGCGGGTCGTCCAACTGGTCCATCCATAAACTGATGTTGCGCCATGCCGGCATGCCAAGCTCCCCAACCTCATTTCGATAGGCTGGATCCTAGAGCGCGGCGTTATGGGCTGTCTTGCGCGCGTGCACGCAGAGAAATTTGTTTGACGTAGGCCTTGGGCGATTGCCCGGTGTGCTGGCGGAACGCGCTGTAGAACGCCGACAGCGAATTAAAACCGGCGGCAAAGGCCAGGTCATCGACCTTTATCGGCGGCACAGCCTTGTCCAGCGCAGCCAGCAGGTGTTGGAGCCGGGCCTGGTTGACGTAACGGTAGAAGCTCTGCCCCAGCACCTGGTTGAGCAGGTAGGAAATCTGGTTGCGGCTGTAGCCACACTCATTGGCCACACGTTGCAGGTCCAGCTCCGGGTCGAGATAGGGTTGCTTGAGTTCGAAGTACTGCTGCAGATCTTTGGCCATATGCCCCAATTGTTGGGGCGACAGGCCCAGGCGGCTGACTGTAGGGCGCAGGGTTTGGGTCTGCTGCTCATGCACCAGGGAGGCGTACTCGTTGACGCGCCAGATCAACCCATCGCGCACGGTAATCGCCTCACTGGTGCGAAATGACACCAGGCCCTGGCCGCCGCGCAGCGTAATGCGGTACTGGATAAACGCGGTATCGCCGTCGGCGCGAATACGGTCGATGTGCTCAATCGCCTCGTCGGCGCCACGCGGCATGCTGGCTTGCAGGTACTCGCGCAACTCGGCCTGACCCACCACGCGGTTTTGGAAAAAGTCGTGGTACTGAATGTCGGGGTGGTAGTAGGACATCACGCCATCCAGGTCGCGATGGCGCCAGCACAGGTGATGGCGCAACACCAGATCGCCGGTGGCTTGGGTTTGTTCGTACTCTTCACTCAAGACGGGCTGCATGGAAGGCTCTGCGGCGGGAATGCCTGGGAGATTGCCGAATTTGCCGGCGGCATTCAATGGTCAATTGGAACTTCTGACTAATGGCCTTTTGCCTGGTTTTGAGTAAGAAATGATCCACGTCATATGATCGCTAAAGAACTGCCGAACGGCCCCTAAAAAGTCACCGCGCGCTTGCGAACGAATGCTATTTTGAAGGTCTTGATGCCACGACCAGTGAAGGCCATGGCCCCCTGCCGCGAGCTAAAGGAAGCGCTCAATGAACAAGGTGGGCAACATGAACAAAGTGACATTTCCCAACGCCTGCCAGCTGATGCGCTGGCATTTTCATCCGATGGGCTTCGAGGGGAGTATGGACGCCCCCGGCAGTATGGTTGCGCGCCTGTTCGACCGGGCCAGCGGCGAGACGTTGATCGCGATTGCCGGCATTCCTTGCGCCACGGTGATGAATGCGGCCGATGTGGAGCGCATCATCGAAGCGGTGGAGGATGAGCTGGAGTGTTTTGTGCCGCCGCTGTCGTTGCGGGCGTGAACCCGATTTAACAGGTAAATCTTAACCAATATGGGAGCGGGCTTGCCCGCGATGGCGGAGTGTCAGTTTGCAAAGTTGCCAACTGATCTACTGCTATCGCGGGCAAGCCCGCCCACACATTGGGTACTGTGTTTAGCTGCTAGCTGCGTCGGTCATCAAAAAACGCCTTGCGCCCATCAACCCGCTCCGAAGCCCTTGGCACGTTCACCCCCTGGCCTTCCGGCTTCTCCACATACCAATAGCAATGGCTCACCGCCCGGGTAATCCCGACATACGCCAGGCGCAGCACTTCGTCTTTCTGCGCGCTGTCGTAGGGCTCGCTGTCGCCGTCCTTGCCCAGGCCCGCCATGCGGTAAACCTGGTTTTTGTAAGGCGAGCTGGTGACGTGCTGGCAATCCCCGAGCAGGAATACCGCGTCTGCTTGCAGGCCCTTGGCACTGTGATAAGTCAGCTGTTTGAGTCGGCGATCCTGTGGCTGCAAGCTAGAATCCACATTAATTACAGATTGAATATGCTCCTGTATCAATAACTTATCGCTACTTTTTCGATAAAGCATTAGCACTGTATTACCGCGCTGATAGTGCTCCAGCAACTGCCGCCCCAGTGCGGCGTCGTCCCGTTCCAGTACCACGACGGGTTCCAAATCCTTGGGCTCGCCACTGGCCTTGGCCTTCTTGCCGGGAATCGCCGGGGCTGCGCGCACCACATGTTCGGCGGCGTCGATGATGTGCTGGTGGCTGCGGTAGTTCTCGCTGAGCATCACGCGGGTGGTGCTGGGTGACGGGAATTCCTGGTTGAACGCCATGAAGTACTTGGGTGAACTGCCGCGCCAGCCGTAGATCGACTGCCAGTCATCACCCACGCACAGCAACGACGAGCGTTGCGCCCCGCGCCCTACGTGCATCGCCGGGCCACGGCTGCGAATCTCGCGCAGGCTGGCGCGGATCCACGAGACGATCTGCGGCGATACGTCCTGGAACTCGTCGATCATCAGGTGCGACATCGGCCGTAGCAGTGGATCGCTGAGCAGCTTGAGGTTCTCCGGGGTGTTCTCACCGAACAGCGAAAACATGCGGTTATAGGTCATGATCGGCGGCGATTGATCGAGCAAATGATCTTCCAGCGCCTTCCAGAAAATGCTCAAGGCTTCAAAGTAGCCCCGGTCCGGGTCGTCCTTGGCGAAGCTCATTTGACCCACAGCCGTTGGCACATCCAACCCGAGATTCTCGATAAACCCGGCCGCCATCACGAAACTGTCCAACAGCGGCGCCGAGGCCAGCTCGCCCTTGACCTTGTAATCAAAGCCAGGCCCGGCGCTGGCATCGCCCGCCAGGCTGCTTAAAAGGCGCTTTGATGATTCGTAGTTATCTAGCCATATCAGTGGCTTGCGACAGAAAGCTTGAAACAAGGTGCGCTTTACCGCCCATTCGGCCCGCACCGAAAGCTTTGCATTCGGCCGGCTGGTCTGAGCGTTTTCCCGCGGATCAAAACCCAGTACTACCCAGGCATCCAGTTCCGCGATGTAGCCGTGGCAGTGAAATTGCGCACCATTGATTTCGAAGGTCTGGCGACTGGGCTCTATGCCTTTGATCGGCCAGGCGCCGGCGCGAAACCACAGGTCCTCGATCACGTCACAAAGTTCTTCATCGCGCTTGGCTGCCAACTCGGTGACGGCGATGCGTTTCTGCACGTCGGGGTGGTCGCGCTCCAGTTCCTTGAGTTGCAGGCCATGACGGGCCAGTGGTGCGATCAGCTCGCGAAAGCGCGCATGGCGGCCATGCAGCCGGTGATAACAAGTGTTCATCTGTTGGCGCTGGGCGTCGCTGATACGCAGGTCGAAGGGGTTGCTGTCGGCATCGTCGAAACCGCTGCTGAGGTTTTCAAACGCTTGCAGCCGCTCGAAGCCCGGCAGGCTGCGCACCATCGGCAGAATGCGCGAATGAAAGGTACGCACCACGGCCTGGGCTTCTTTGAAACCAAGGGGCTGGCCCCACAGGCCGAGAATTTCCATGAGCTTGTTGATGAAGTCTTTGCGCGATTCGCGGGTGAAGGTCACCACGGTCATCGAACTCAGCTCAAAGCCCAGATAGTGGTTAAGCAAGAGGATGCGCAGCACCAGCGAGGTGGACTTACCCGCCCCGGCACCGGCAATCACTGAGGTCGATGGGGTGTCACTGAAGATCATCTTCCATTGCGCGGCACTGGGCTGGGCGTGGGCCGGTAGCAGACGTGCTACGTCAGCCTTCATGCGCTTCTTCACGTCGGCCGTGAGTGGCAAGCGCCAATCGTCGAACAAGCTGTCATCCACCCCCGGTGCGCGGTGCTCGTCGGGGCGAAAGTCGCGGATCAGCAACACCTGCCGACCTTCCTCGAGGCCGTCGGCCTTGCCTTCGCGATAGCCATATTCCACGCCGGCTTCGTGCCCGCTGCGAAAGCCGTCCGCCTGGCCGTGCAGCCAGGAAAACCGATGCTGGGCACGCAAACGCGTCAGGCCATGGCCAAACAAACGGGCGGCGAGCCGTTTCAGCAGGGGCATTTCTGCCAGGGGACGCAGTTCGGGGGGCAGATCGGGGGTTTGTTGCGGCACGCGGACTCCAGCGATGAGGTTGGTTCTGGCGAAGGTGCCATGGTCGCCGGAATCGGCGCGCAGTTCCAGCCAATTGCTTTGTTGTCATGCAGTTAGGCGATGAAGTAAAAGTCAAAACGCCAGCAATCAATCGAATAAACAGATTGGAATCCGGCATTTTTTACGCTTTTTATCGATCATGTACTGCTGGATGATAGCCACCATCCACAGGAGACCCATCATGCTTGAACTTCGACCTTTCACTACCCTGGGCGGCGCCCATCATGGCTGGCTCGACGCCCATCATCACTTTTCCTTCGCCGAGTACCACGACCCCAAGCGCATGCACTGGGGCAACCTGCGGGTGTGGAACGACGACATCATTGCGCCCGGCACGGGCTTCCCGCAGCACCCGCATCGCGACATGGAAATCATCACCTATGTGCGTGAAGGTGCCATCAGCCATGCCGACAACCTTGGCAATAAAGGCCGCACCGAAGCGGGCGACGTACAGGTCATGAGTGCCGGCACCGGGATTGCCCACAGCGAATACAACCTGGAAGCCATGCCCGCCAAGATTTTCCAGATCTGGATCATCCCGAATGAAGCCGGGCTGCCGCCATCATGGGGTGCCAAGCCGTTTCCCAAGGGCAATCGCGAGGGTTTTGTGACCCTGGCCAGCGGCAAGGCCGGTGACACTGAAAGCTTGCGCATTCGGGCGGACGCACGCCTGGTAGCGGCTAACCTGAAAGCTGGGGAAAGCGCCGAATATCGGCTGGACAGCGGGCGTCGGGCGTATCTGGTGCCGGCGACGGGGGTGATTGAAGTCAATGGCCTGCGTGCGCAAGCGCGAGACGGTGTGGCGGTTGAAGATGAGCAGGTGTTGCGGGTAACCGCGGTTGAAGACAGTGAAATCGTCCTGGTAGACCTGGCCTGACCTACAGACTGAACCCAATCAACTGTGGCAGCTGGCTTGCCTGCGATGCGCACAACTCGGTACATCAGGTACACAGAGTTGATGCAATCGCAGGCAAGCCAGCTCCCACATTGCGTCAGTTAGAACTGATGGCGCCGTCTACCAGCACCTGCGCCTCTTCCACCAACTGCTTGAGGTGGTCTTCACCCACAAAGCTTTCAGCGTAGATCTTGTAGATGTCCTCGGTGCCCGATGGCCGTGCGGCGAACCAGCCGTTTTTGGTCATCACTTTCAAGCCGCCGATTGCCTGGTTATTACCCGGCGCGTGGCTGAGGATCTGCTCGATGCTCTCCCCGGCCAGTTGCGTGGAGGTGACCTGCGCAGGCGACAGCTTGCCCAGCAACGCTTTCTGCGCCGGGGTCGCCTTGGCGTCGACACGAATCGCGAACGGCTCGCCCAGCGCGTCAGTCAGGCCACGGTAGATCTGGCTTGGGTCCTGGCCTTTGCGCGAGGTCATTTCGGCGGCCAGCAAGGCCGGGATCAGGCCATCTTTGTCGGTGCTCCACACCGTGCCGTCCTTGCGCAGGAACGACGCGCCGGCGCTTTCTTCGCCGCCAAAGCCCAGTGAGCCTTCGAACAGGCCATCGGCAAACCACTTGAAGCCCACTGGCACCTCAAACAGGCGACGGCCGATACGCGCTGCAACGCGATCAATCAAGCCGCTGCTGACCACGGTCTTGCCCACCGCAGCATCGGCGCGCCACTGCGCACGGTTCTGGAACAGGTAATCAATCGACACGGCGAGGTAGTTGTTCGGTGCCAGCAGGCCACCCGAGGGCGTAACGATGCCGTGGCGGTCGTGGTCCGGGTCACAGGCGAAGGCGACGTCGAAACGGTCCTTGAGGCCGATCAAGCCTTGCATCGCATAGCTGGAGGACGGGTCCATGCGGATCTGGCCGTCCCAGTCGACGCTCATGAAGCGGAAAGTCGAGTCGACCTCGGTGTTCACCACGTCCAGGTTCAAACGGTAGTGCTCGGCAATCGCCGACCAGTAGCGCACCCCTGCTCCGCCCAACGGATCCACGCCCAGGCGCAGGTCGGCGCTGCGGATGGCGTCCATATCGATCACATTGACCAGGTCGGCCACATAGCTGTTGAGGTAGTCATGGCGATGGGTGGTGTCGGCCTTGAGTGCCTGGGCATGGGTAATGCGTTTAACCCCGGCCAGTTTGTTGGCCAGCAGCTCGTTGGCCTTGGCTTCGATCCACTTGGTAACGTGGGTATCGGCCGGGCCGCCATTGGGCGGGTTGTACTTGTAACCGCCACTTTGTGGCGGGTTGTGCGACGGCGTAATCACGATGCCGTCTGCCAGGCCGCTGGTACGGCCACGGTTGTAGCAAATGATGGCGTGGGAAATGGCCGGGGTCGGCGTGTATTCATCGCCTTCAGCCAGCATCACATGCACGCCGTTGGCAGCCAGCACTTCCAGGGCACTCGCGCCCGCTGGAGTCGACAGTGCGTGGGTGTCCAGGCCGACGAACAAGGGACCATTGATGCCCTGGGCTTCACGGTACAGGCAAATAGCCTGGCTGATAGCAAGTACGTGCCATTCGTTGAAACTCAGCTCGAACGAGCTGCCACGGTGACCGGAAGTACCAAAGGCCACGCGCTGGGTGGAGATCGCTGCATCAGGCTGGCCGGTGTAATAGGCCGTGACCAGTCGCGGGATATCCACCAGCAACTGAGCTGGCGCCGGCTTGCCCGCAAAAGGACTGATTGTCATGCATAAACCTCGAGAAAGAAGGATTCGGAAAAAATGACAGTTTACTGAGAGTTGGACTACTGCGCGACGGTATTGATCCTACAAGACACAGAGAAATTTCATGCATCTAGCTGATCTGTGCATCACGCAGCGCCTCGCCCACCAAGGCCAGGGCAATGTCCAGGTTGGGCTGCCCATGGAAGGTGCTGCTCAACCGCAGATGCTGGTGATGCAAGCCGCACAGGCTGAACAACTCACCGGGCGCCACGACTACCTGACGGGCCAGCAAGGCGTGGAAAGCCTTGCGCATGTCCACCGCCCGGGAGGCGCCCAACCAAAAGGTGGCCCCGCCCGCCGGCATTCGGTAAGTCACTTGATCACCCAGGTGCCGACCCACAAGTTCGCCCATTTCGCGCGCCTGCTCACGCAGCAGAAGGCGTAAGTGGTGCAAGTGCTGGTCGATCTTGCCGCTGTGGTACAGGCGCGCAATCGCGCGCTGGCGAATTGAGGATAGCCGGAACGAGCGCAGCAAGAACTGGCGCTGCAACTCACCGCTTAAGTGCCGCGACAATGCGTAGCCAAACGGCGCCTCTGGCCCGAGTATTTTCTCGAAAGAGGCAAACACCACCAACCGCTCAGGGTTGACCAGATCGCGCAGGGTAACCGGTGCCGGCTTGAATCCCAGTTCGCCGCAGGTATCGTTTTCCAATAGCCAGCAATCGTACCGATCGAGCAGTTGCGCCACCTCGAGGCGGTCTTGGGGCTGCAAGGCAAAGGCTGACGGCAAGCTGATCGACGACGACAGCACGACCAATTGCACTGATTCGTGACGCAGCATCCCTTCAAGCAATGCCAGTTCCAGGCGGCCATCCTCGCCCCAGGGCAGTTCAAGGACACGTACCCCGGCATCCTGCAGCAGGCGCAGGATCGACCACTCGCAGGGTGACTCGACCACCACCGAGGCACCGCGCAAGCCCAATACCTCGATAAGGATGTCGAGCACACCGCGCAAGTCCGCGCCGATGTACACGTCATCAGCATGCCAGCAGCGGGTGGGTGATGAGGTGTAGCGAGCCGCCAGTGCGGCTCTTAGTTCCCACACCCCGCAGGGCTGTGACCAAGGCTGCAGATGCCCAGGATACTGGCGCACCAACTCGCGCTCCAGGCGCAGCAAGGTGCCGTCCAATGATGCCAGCAAGGCCGGTTCATCGCCGCTGAGCACTGTCATGCCCGGGCGCCGGGACGCCACATAGAGACGCTCGAGCAGATCCCCGCTGGGACACGCCACGGGTCCACCGGCGAGCGGCCAGGCGTAGTACCCCGACTTGGCCACCGAATACACCCTGCCCTCCTTTTCCAGCAACGAATACGCATATTGAATGGTGGAGATCGACACGTTGAGTCGCTGGGATAACTGGCGCAATGACGGCAGCTTTACGCGCGTATCCGTGCTCACCTCGTTAATCAGGCTGATCATGTAGCGGTAGACCGCCTGATAAGCAAAGTCAGCCTGCCGTGCGCCCCGCAGCGTCATCGCCCAGACAGCTGAAAGGCCATGCCATCACGGGCTTGAGACCTTTGCACAGGCGCGCTGCGGGCACCGCCGAGGGCCAGGTTCATCGGCCGCTTGCGGTACAGATGCTGGAGCAAAGGCAACGGCAACCCACTGGCATCGGCGACCCATTGCTGCAGCATCTCGGCTGCCGGTTTACCCTGCAAAACCTTGTGCAACTCGGGCAACGCCACCAGCATGCCAGGGTGGCACTGACGCAAATAGCCTTCCAGCCGTTCGCCATGATGAATGAAAGGCGAAAACAGCAGGCAGACCAACTGGTTCTCGTCCAGACCGAAAAATTGTTGGGCAAGGCTGCTCGACAACGCACGCTCCCCGCGATTGGCGACCTGGTTCACCAGCTCTTCGGGCACCTGCCGACGCCGCAGGTAATTGCGCGCCTGCCCGAGGAACTCCTCCACGCCCTCCTCGTAATGCAACTCGCGCAGGCATTCGGCCTGCAGGCCGCGCAGGTGCGCCATCAACGGTGGGTTGGCAAAGCTTGGGTGGCTAAAGTGAAAGCCCAACGGATCTGGCGTGTAAGCCATGAAGTCGATGAGCAACGGCGCAGTCGCGCGGTCGATGCCTTCGAGCAAGTCGGCAATGCCGATATAGGCCAGGTGGCGATACCCGCCTGGGCTGACGTCAGCTTTGGGCACATAGTGCTCGCCGTACAGGTCACGGTAGAAGTCGCCGCTCCACTCATCCATGCGCGTGAACAACCCGCCAAGCGACGTCGGTATACCCTTGGCAGCCTTGACGCTTTTGGCCTGGGCGGCTTTTTTCAGCCAGGCCAGCAGCTGGCTCTGTTTGCGCGCGGAATCGCCGCTGACCAGCGCGTGCACGCCACCGTTCCAGGCGGTGACACGCTGATAAAAGTCCCCCAGTGCCAGGTAGGCATCGTTACACAGCGTGGCGCGAACATCGCCGGAGGTCAGGTGCCCCACCATCAACATGTTGCGCTGGTGAGCTTCACAGCCACGGCTGGAGGCCGGACGCTGATGGTTGAAGGGCAACACCTGTTCGTTTTCGACCATCAACAACTCGACCCGCTCGTCATCATGGAAAAACAGCCGGCTATAACCGCGATGAATCGCGTCGAGGGTTTCTTGCGTCATACCCGCGTGGCGTAACGTTGCCACCCGTAACTGGAAGGTCCTGGGCGCACGTGCGGCAATACTCAACTGTGCGGCACGCAGTAGCGCCAAGGTGTAGCTGCTGACTTCGCCACCGCCATGGGCCACCAGCACTTTGTAATCGCCTACTTGTTCCATGCCGCCGGCGGCCACGACAATACGCTGAATCAATAATTGAAGTGCGGTGCGCTCCGCGCGTGTGAAATACCCAACCAAGCGTTGTTGAACTTGCTGGTAAACATAATTCATGGCCTGCTCGTGAATAGCGCTCATAGTTCTACTACCTGAGTTGAAATATCAGTTCAAAACAACTACCGAGCGTAGTTGTCCGATCTATTGCATGTGTAAGAACGTTGCCTGCGGCGCAGTGTGTGCGACAGATAAACACTAGCACCCGGTAACAAATCGATAAGGACCGCGTAGGGGGCTCCTTGCACGGCAGCGCTGGCGTCGAACAGCCGTACCACAAGCATCCCAGCGATTTTCAGCAGCGCTCCTAGGAATATTCAGACAAGCTCCTACAACTCTTTAACCTCGAATTTAAAGATCCATCTGACAAATAAAACTTGTCAATTTTCAATCTCCGGTCATGCATCGATCGGAACCAGTCCTTGGCGTGCCGATCACCTCGCGTCCTGATAGCAATGGCGTCACGCGTAGTTGCAGGAAGTACCTGCTGACGAATCAGACAATCATTCATTACTCAGTCCTTGAGTTGAAAGTGAAGTACCAATTATCAGGGCTGAAATAATGATTAACAGATACAGAAGCTGGCCGAAAACCAGTTCAGATAGTTGCCGGGCCAAATACGCAGGGCGCAGACACAACAACGCCGCGCTGAATTTCAGGGCGGCGGCGGGAAAAAGGGCATCGTTTGCGGGACCGGACGGCCGTTGCGCGTTTCAGACAACGCGCGGATTCAACCCTTTCAAATGGCGCATTTGCCCCATGCGCCGAGGGTTTGTAAAACTCATTTACGAATCTTCCTACACCTCAAACAGCCTCAACCTGCAACGCAACGCGCTCGCGGCACGGGCATTCGTCCATGTAACGGTGTGCTTCTACAAACTGGTTGAACGCAAACACGGTGGTTTTCAGCGGCACAAGCACGCGATCGGCCGTCAGTTGGTTGATGTCACGCAATGCGCGTTGCAAGGCGACGTGGTCCTGAATGATGCCCAGTTCCGGCTTACCGGTGAAGTTACCGATACAGTGCACAAAGAACTGGATGTTCTTCTGGAACGCTGCACAGGCCGGGAACGGCGTCTGGTTACCGCCTTGCAAACCGTAGAGCACCAGGCTGCCACGGGGCGCCAGCACATCACCGAGCAATGACATCTGCGGGCCGCCCAAGCCATCGAACACCACATCCACGCCGCGGTTATCGGTGAACTTGTTGATTTGCATCAGCAGGTCCTGCTCTTCGGTGACGATGACCTTCTCGGCCCCCAGCGACAGCAGGTATTCACGCTCGGCGCTGTCCTTGGTGGCGGCGATCACGCGCACGCCCAGCGCCTTGCCCAGTTGTACGAACGAAGGGCCGGCACAGTGGCTGGCGTCAGTCACCAGGGCAAATTGGCCGGGTTTGACCCGCGCCAGGTCCATATAGGCAAAGTAGGCGATCAACAGCGGCGTGTAATGCACGCTGGCTTCAATCGGGCTCAGCACATCCGGATAACGGGTCAGCGCCGAGCGCGGCAATACGATTTGCTCGCCATATACCGGGTAATCATTGGGGCTTTCGGCCGGAAAACTGGCCACCTTATCGCCTACCGCCAAGTCATCCACGCCCTCACCGAGGGCCACCACCACACCGGCCATCTCATGGCCAAGGCCGGACGGCAAGCGTGCATGGGAGGACGCCAGGTTCTGGCGCCACAGAATGTCATACCAGCTGATGCCAATCGCTTCGACACGCACCTGCACTTCGCCCGGTGCGGGCTGCGCGGCTGCATGCTCTTCGCATTTGAGCACCTCGGCCGGACCAAACTTGTGAAAACGGATCGTGCGGGACATCGCAAACCTCGTCAAAGTAACCTCTAATGCCATGAACTCTATCTGGGCTTTCCAGGTAAGGCCACCGGTCGCCATTAATAGTCGACATGTCTGTCATTGATTCCGCAACTGAGGCAGTTGCCTCAAGTATCGTAGGAAAACTCAATTATCCGGTGCAGAGTACCAGCCTTTCCCCGTAAGATTCATGCCGGTCATTGTTTACATGTGGCCGCTCACGTCAAGTTTGCTGACTCTTCCAGGACACAAGATGAACCGTAACGACCTGCGTCGTGTCGACCTTAACCTCTTGATCGTATTCGAAACCTTGATGCATGAGCGCAGTGTGACCCGCGCTGCCGAGAAATTGTTCCTTGGCCAGCCGGCCATCAGCGCGGCGTTGTCGCGTCTGCGTGGGCTGTTCGATGACCCGCTGTTTGTACGTACCGGGCGCAGCATGGAGCCGACGGCACGTGCCGTGGAAATCTTCGCCCTGCTCTCCCCGGCCCTGGACTCGATCTCCACCGCGGTGAGCCGCGCCGCCGAGTTCGACCCCGCCACCAGCACCGCCGTGTTCCGTATCGGCCTGTCCGACGACGTTGAATTCGCCTTGCTGCCGCAACTGCTCAAACGCCTGCGCGCCGAGGCGCCTGGCATCGTGCTGGTGGTGCGCCGCGTCAACTACATCCTGATGCCGGGCCTGCTGGCCTCCGGGGAAATTTCCATCGGCGTCAGCTACACCGCCGACCTGCCGGCCAACGCCAAGCGCAAAGTGCTGCGCCGCAGCCTGCCAAAACTGCTGCGCGCCGACAGCGTGCCCGGCTCCCTGAGCCTGGACGACTTCTGCGCCCGCCCTCACGCCCTCGTGTCCTTCGCAGGCGACCTGAGCGGGTTTATTGATGAAGAGCTGGAAAAACTCGATCGCAAACGCCACGTGGTATTGGCCGTGCCGCAATTCAACGGGCTGGGCACACTGCTGGCCGGCACCGACATCCTCGCCACCGTGCCGGATTACGCCGCCGAAGCACTGACCTCGGCGGGCGGTTTGCGCGCCGAGGACCCACCGTTGCCGGTGCGCACGTTTGAGCTGCATATGGCGTGGCGTGGGTCGCAGGATAATGATCCGGGGGAGCGGTGGTTGAGGTCGAGGATTCAGATGTTTTTTGGGGACCCCGATAGCCTGTAACGGAATTCCACTAAATTCCATAAAACCGTTTAATAACAAAAAGTTATTGGTTATTTAAGTCCATAGCCGCCTGTCTAAATCCAATGGATTCCACGACTCATGGGGGCATAATTGGGGGCAAATTTCGGTTCCTTAAAAAGGATGCCCCCACCGATGCCCCCACCGATGCGCCCAGATAATGCGGTTGTTTTCAAACGAAAACTCAGCGATGCCTTGATCCGGTCACTGACCGAACCTGGCAAACACGCCGATGGCGAAGTTCCTGGCCTCTACTTGGAGGTGAGGGCGTCGAGTAAGGTCGGCAAATCTCCTTCCAAGGTTTGGCGATTGAAGTATCGGCTGCATGGGAAGGAAAACCGCTTCTCCATCGGCGCTTACCCCGAGATTAGCCTCAAGGAGGCGCGCGACATTGCCCGCGGCGCACGCCGCGACGTGGCTAACCACACCGCTCCGCTCAAGGCCAAGACCGCCAAGATCGAGGCACAGTTGCTCAATGAAGAGCGCACCTTCGCTTACGTGGCCGAGCAATGGTTGGCATTCAAGTCTGCCGAACTGGTGACCAAATCCATCTCGGGCTTTACCGGAGCGCTGAACAACCACATCTTGCCTGCCATTGGCAAAAAACCGATCAGCGAGATCAAGTTGGAGCACATCACTACGATCATCACTGAGTTGCGCCGCCAGCGGACCATGGCCATGGCCCGGCGCGTGCGCACCATCATACGTGCCGTTCTGGGATTTGCCGAAGGTCGCGGCTGGGTGGAGCGCAACGTGGCGCTCAGCAACATTGAGGAGTTGAAGATTCGCCACATCGTGACCAGCAACCCGGCGATCGAAAGGCCGTCCGACCTAGGCAGGTTTCTTCTACGCCTTGATGACTGCAACGACGGCAGCGTAGCCGCAGCAATGCGGCTGCTGGTCATGTTGCCGGTTCGCCCAGGCGAACTGGTGCAGATGCGCTGGGAAGATGTCGACTTGGTGGGCGCCGATTGGCGTTATGTGGTGAGCAAGACCAAGCACCTGGACAAGAGCAAACACATCGTGCCGCTGCCTGAGCAAGCGTTGGTCCTGTTACGAGAGCTACATAAAACCCGCGTGGTGGATGAAGACGGCAAAGGCTGGGTGTTCGTCTCGCCGGTCTATCCAGGCCGCCCCATTAATCCTACCTCCATGCTCAAGTCCTTCCAGCGTATCTGGCCTGAGTACGACATCACTGCCCACGGCTTTCGCGCTACCTACCGGACCATTGCCCACGAGCACTTGGGTATAGACCCCATCGTGCTCGAACTGTCGTTATCCCACCGTATGCCAGGCGCGTTGGGAGCTGTGTATGCGCGCGCGCAACTGCTGGTACAGCGCCGGGAGGCGGCTCAACAATGGGCTGACTACCTAGACCAACTGCGGCACAACGCAGCTCAAGTGAGGAAAGACTGACGACACAGCGAAAACAATCAAAAGATTTGAGCTGGAAACGATATTGATAGCCCATTTGCTCGCCCATCGCTTGCCTGAATTCCGGGCCAAATATCCAGAAATCACACTTTAGATGTCTGCACAGCCTCAACAGGTATCGTTGAGCCGACGCGAAGCTAGGTGGCATTACGCCTGACCCGTCCCGAAGAACCCAATGATGTTGTGCGCAAAATTGGCCATATTCCGTATGCCTTGCATGCCAGTCCCAACTACACATTCTTTGATAGTCCAGACAGGTGGGCATTCATCGTTTACGACGCACAATTTGTGGATCTGCCGCAACAGCAGTGGCTTCTGAACATTGCTGGCGAGCGTCGAATTGGATGTGATCTAAGCGATGTTAGTAGTCAATTGGTGGTTGCATGCTCTGGAGCTGGGATTGCTGGATCACCAAGATTTCTCGGCGATGCACAACCAGGACTGAAACGCATCGAATATGACGGCGCACCCTTTTCAAGGGACGTCTGGCTAGTGGTTCACCACGATTTGAAACGCTCGGTTCCTATCAGAGCTGTGATGGACTTTCTTACCCACACGTCAAAATCCGTACGCCTGTAATTGCTGACAGCCTCAAACACTGAATATCCCTGGAGCCCGATCTCGAAGATGGCGCTATACCCAGTAAAACTGAACAGACTAAGATTGACCGCCTCGCCTGAGCAGAAACGGATCGTAAAACCCCTGACGCTGCGTGGCGCATCAGGGGTAAATTTAACAAGCCTTTATGTTTTTAGGCGCATCAGTTTTCGGTCAAAGGAGCTGCTGGCAACGGCGGCTGACTGCGCTGCCACACCGAACCGTAGCGGGTGTATTGCGGAGGCACAGGGATAGCTGTGCGCAACTCATCGGCGGCAGTGCGAGCCCAGAAGGGATCTCGCAACATATCTCGGCCAACCAGCACTATGTCTGCCCTACCGTTCTGGACGATCTCTTCCGCCTGACGACCACTTTCGATCAGGCCCACCGCCCCCGTCATGATGCCCAGTTCACGACGCAGCAATTCAGCCGCAGGAACCTGGTAGGCAGGAAAAGCGTTCACTTTGACCATTGCAATGCCACCCGATGAACAGTCGATGAGGTCAACTCCCTGCTCTTTCATCCACTTGCCGTAGATCAGGAAATCTTCAGGAGTATTGCCGCCTTCGGTGTAATCGGTCGAAGAAATACGGACAAACAACGGGCCTTTCCATTCGGAGCGAACAGCGTCAATTACTTCTCGGACGATACGATAACGATTCTCGTGACTGCCGCCATATTCGTCGGTGCGATGGTTAGCCAGCGGAGAGAGAAACTCGTTCAGGAGGTAGCCATGTGCGGTATGTACTTCTACAACATCGAAACCAGCTTCGCGGGCGCGACGTGCGCCTTGGCGGAATGCCTCAACGACGCCTTTGATGCCGTATAGGTCGAGCGCCTGAGGTACTTGCGAATCCTTGGTAAACGGAATAGCCGATGGGGCAATAGACGGCCCCGGAACGCCCAACTGACGACCTGCGTGGCCCAGCTGACAGCCTGCCTTGGCGTCAAAGCGTTGAATGGTTTTGACCAGCCTTGCCAGCCCCTCAACTTGTGCATCGTCCCAGATACCGATATCGCCGGGGCCAATAACGCCGTTGCAAAGGATGGCTGTGGTTTCCAAAAAAACGAGCCCTGCGCCGCCCAATGCTCGAGCACCGTAATGCACGGTATGAAAATCAGTGACGCATCCGTCTTCGCTTGCCGAGTGCATGCACATTGGAGACATTGCAATTCGGTTGCGAAGTGTTAACCCACCAATGGTTACGGGTTCAAAAAGTTTTGCGGCCAAAATTCAGATACTCCAATAGTTTGCTCAAGAATGCGCGGGGCACGTGCTTCTGCTCTCTACGCGTTTTGAACAAGGCTATCGAAGATAATAAAAACGTAAATACTGCAAAAATTTGCATATAGTACGCTTAAGCGTACTGCAAGAGGCCGAGCAACTGGCCTTAAGCTTCTAGCTAATCATGGGGGCGATGTCGGACTTTCCGCCAGGTGGCTGCTCGTCCGCCCTCATCTGAGCGGCAGTGGTCATGCCCCGACGCTTCAACCACGCATCTCCCCAGTCACATAGTCCCAGGATAAAAGGCTCAAGGCTTCGGCCCTCATCACTAAGTGCGTATTCGACCTTGGGCGGTACTACTGGGTAGACAGTTCGCACTAGGAGACCGTCTTCTTCCATATCCCGAAGCTGCTTGATCAGCAACCTAGGCGGCACTCCAGTGAGACGTCGCTGCAATTGGTTGAAACGGTGTGTGCCATCCAGTAGCAGGTGATAAAGGATTACGCCCTTCCACTTTCCACCCATGATGTGCAGTGCGGCCTCTATAGAGCACCCAGGGGCACCATCATAATTACGAAGCTTGGTCACAACGGTCTCCAAAGGGCAGTACGCTTTATGGCACTACCTACAAATTTATGGCGTTTTTCTAACAAGACCCAGTGACTGTACCACGTCCGAAGTGGCCAACACGTCTTGGGCCGATTACTCTCGGCTGCACCACCTACAAGGGATAGGTTGATGATTAAGCACACCCTACCTGACGCTGCTAGTCTTCCAGTTCACTCCGAGGAAATGTCGACATGTCAGCCCCTCCCCAATTACCGGACATACTTGAAACCCTCCACGAAAACGAACTCGCGCTTGCCGACGCCATTGAGTCGATAGCAATGTGGATAGATCAGAGGGGATCCATCGGCGTTTCCAGCACCGCCCTCGGTGGTATCACCACGCTCGAATTGAATGCCGAGTCCGTCAGAAAGGGCATTGAACCACCGAGAGAAACCGCCAAATGAAACCTAGTTACTCATTCTCTGTATCGCTTGAGAATCGATACCTCATGAAAGGATTCTCGTGATGCTGATCAAAATCGAAGAGGCAGAGACGCCCGAAGACTGGCTCGTGTGGATGAATGCATGGCGCGTTAAGTTTCACAGTTATGCCGAAGCCGAAGCCTTCGTCAAAAGGCTGGAGGGTCGCATAAATGCAGCCCACCCTTTACCTATCAGCATAAGTAGACCTATGGCTGAAGTGTCTTGAAGAGAATTCGTTGCCAGATCAAAAAACGTCATCGCTTTGTAACCCTCCAGCCGTAATACTGCGTCTATTCAACGCCTGCTGTTTTTTCTGCTGCCACATTAGGCGGCTTTTTTTTGCCTGAGGACTTTGGCAGCAATTTCTCCAGGTCAGCTAACTGAGCGTCAGCTTTCTCGAGCGCCGTCGCGGCGCATCGCCGCCAGACCTCTTCCAGCTGGTGTAGATCTGATTCGACCAATGCTTTTTGACACCACTGATAATGGTCGTGCCAGGCACCCAGGGCCGATTGAAGGGCCTTGAGAGAGCTTGCCGCCTTACCCGAAAGCGGTGACAGCTTGGGAAAAGCCTCTGTCAGGTAGCGAGTTCGCTTGACCAGGATTCTCAACTCGTGCCGATCAGATTCAGCGTCATCTACCGCCGCATGCAATCGGTCGATCTGCTTAGTCAGTGATTTTTCAATTTGAGACTGGACGTGCTGCAAACCGCCGTTGATCTCAGCCAAGCGAAAGATTGAAGGCCACTCATCCAACTGAGTGAACAGATTCTTGAGGGCCGGGCTTTTTAGAATCTTTGAATAGTCATAATCCAAGTGCGCTTTGCGGAACTGCGCAAGGTCAGGAAAGCCCCTTTCCTCTAGCTCCTCAATCAACACCTCAAGATCGCGCGCCGGCGTGGTTAGCCTTCCGACTTCCGCCGCAACATTATTCAGCGCCATGACTTCGCTAATCGAACGCATCGGTCGGAGTAGGCTCCGGATGCGCCTCACAGATATTCTGAGGTCATGCAAAGCCTCGCTGTCAGTCCTCGCTTCCAACCGTGCACGGGAGTGATACAGGGCGATCTGAAGGGTCAGTATCTCAGCAACGAACTCGTCAACGAAGGACATGCAGTCATCTCTTTGAAGCGTTATGGATACGAGCTTAGCAGAAGCGCAAGTCGTCAAATATTGATCCTGCTCGCGATTTGATAAGGCCATCAATGACCTAGCCTGAATGCTATGATGGTCGTGTGCCTATAAGCGCCCAGGTGGGCAACGAGCTCTACGCGAGCAACGGCCTGGACCGTGGCCATTTGGTGCGCAGGCAAGACCCTATAGGGGCGAAGAAGCGACCATCGCCAACCTCGACACTTTTCACTTCACTAACTGCTCGCCGCAGATGAGCGCGTTCAACCAGAAGACCTGGTTGGAACTTGAGGAGTACATTCTCGACAATACACGGCGCTGGAAGGCCCGAGCCACTGTATTTACAAGCCCGGTGCTGGCTGAAGATGACCGTGTTTACCGTGGTGTCAAAATCCCCAAAGCATTCTGGAAAGTGGTGGCCTATTTGGGGGATGACGGCAAACCTTCCGCTAGCGCTTATATGATCGACCAGAGCCGTCACCTCGATCAGTTGGACTCGGTGTTTGGCCAACTCAGAACCTACCGCCGCAGCGTGTTGCAAATCGAGCAAATGGCCTGTATTCGTCTTGCCAACTTGGCCGACTATGACGGGTTCAGCAACGAAGAACGCGCGACGGGCACGCACATTGAAGCGCTTATCCAAGGAACAGAGGATATCCGGCTTTGAGCAACATAGCCGCAGGTGGACAAAGCTTATCTGTGCTGTGATGCAGGCTACTTGCCTTAGAACGGTGCTTGGGCCAAGTTTGAACCGGACGTCAATAAGTAACGCGGGTGTGGTCAGCTAACCGTCAATACCGTCTGTGAGTCGGCGATTTTGCAAAGGTCGTAGGGCGTTATGTTGATTCCTCGCACCAGTCGCTTCAATACCTGAGTACCCACTACGTCGAGGTCAATGATATTGAGGCATGCAGAGTCCTGCTTCAGAGAACTCATGATATGACGATCTGAACCCATAGCCCAGGCCAGCAACACACGGCCAACCGCGTCGTGGCTGACGAGTAGAAGCGATCTCCATGCTGGCTCGCCAATGAGCCGAAAAAATTGCTCAAGCACCCGATTTTCAAAGCTGTCCCAATGCTCTCCCCCCAAAAATGTGCCATCACCTTCGCCTATGGTTTCGTAGGCCTGGCATACTCGGTCATCAGGGTGCTGTGGGGTGATTTTACTGAAGCAACCTGCTTTTATATCGCTAAACGCTTTAGCTTGCTCAAGCATGCTTTCCTGCTCGTCCAGCAAGATATTTGCGGTTTGTCGAGCACAAGAATAATCGGAGCACACAGCCCGATCGAAAGCCACATGTTGCATCATCACCGAGAGCTCTCGGGCCTGACGAACTCCTTTATCAGACAGGTCGACACTCCGAGGATCCAGCGCCATACCGTCATCGCTTAGCCGCTTCACATCCCCGCTAATGACTAGATAACAACGTCTCCTGCGAAGATTCGCCGGGTAGACCGGAGTATGTTCGGCTGCATGTGCGTCGATTTTCATAGCGCCACCCTGTGATTGCTTATGCTTAGAGACAAGAACGCCGATCGCGTTGAACCCTCATCAGGTCATGATCCACGTTTGACCGCTATCGGACATTGCAGCGGCAATAAAGTCACCAATACATGACCGCACCGAAGAGAAGCTCAGTGCGGTCACGGTCTGGCTCGTTACTGAAGGCTATCTTTGACTTCCATTACCAACGCAGTCATGCCCCCGGTTGCGAAATTGGCCGCGTCCATTGATGCCTTCATCCCCTCAGACGAGTACTGAGAGTCTTCTAACGACTTGAGATCTTCATAACCTAGCAAGGCGATACGATAGTAAGGACCTCCGCCACCAATGATGGTTATAGGGCCCTCACTAACAGAGAAGCTTTTCAGATGCGGCATTTTCTGGACCAGTGGAATATGAACATCTTTGTAATACTGATCGAACGCTTCTGAATCCGTTGGAACGCCATAAAGCACTATAATTTGGTACATGGATTATCCTCGCTCTATTAATGGTAGATCTTTATATGACAACGGCTCCCTTAAGATCATTGACAGTCAGTATTCGGGCATAAACGCTTACCCGTGCACTGTTCAAGACCGTCAACTGCCCAGTTTCGCCTTATAACATCACCGCTTTACTCCACATCGACCTCATTGCCTTACAGCGCTGCGAACCCTATACACAACCGCGCACGCAGCCAGAAATTTCAGCTCTTTAGCTTGACTCGAAAATCGATGTGGCAACTAGGTCCCCCAATAACAGGCGCGAGACTTTCTTACCTGATGGGGTCTACTCAATTCTTATGAAAATGAGGAAGAACGTGCTCTCCCAGAAGATTGAGAGTCTGCATGTGCTGTTCGTGGGTCATCGCATCAACAGTCAAAATGACCTCATCCACTCCGCGTCTCTCGAGCGCCTTCAGAGATTCAATAATATCATCAGGCGTGCCCACCATAATGGATGGACTAAGTTCTATAAGCTTCTCAAGATTGCGCTTATATTCCTCAATCTTCTGGATACCACCAAAGTATTCGTATGAAGATTCTTTCGCCAGAGGCAAGTAGATATCCAGAATGAACTGGACATAGCCGTAAGCCCTCATCCGTACTTCCGCCATCGCGGTCGCCCGATCTTTTGCGCAATGAACGATTGGTACATAATAGCCATAAGAATTGTTTACTTGGCCATTCACGGGTTTAGCACTTCCGATTGAATCGCGGTAAGCACCGATGCATTCGTCCACGTAGTCCCACCCGAAAAAATTGTCAAAGGTAAGAATTCCAACACCGTACTCAGCTGCCAATTTGTGAGACTCGGGGCCAGAACTTACGGAGAACAGATGGGGAGAAGGTTTTTGCAACGCCCTCGGGTTAACCTTAACCTCTTCAAAAGGCCAATACTGACCATCAGAGTTTGACACAACGCCTTTTGTCAAAGCCTGGCCAATAATGGTTATGGCCTCTTTCCACCGATCCCTAGTCTCGGACGGCTTGACACCGAATGCTTGCATTACGAGCTTGTTGTTACCGCGCGCCGTACAAAGCTCAGCCCGCCCTTTCGACAATATGTCAAGCGTGGCCAGGCGCTCTGCTACTGTAATTGGATTGTGGAATGGGATCGTTACAGCCATGTACCGAATAATGATGTCTTTGGTAAGCGCTGCAACAGCGCCATAGAGCGCGTCGGGGGCTGAGATGGTCGGACCATCAATGAAGTGGGCTTCAGAGGTGCCCCAGCAATAAAAACCTAGCTCGTCCGCACGTACCGCCTCGCGGATCATGTCATGCATTTTTTGTTGTGGCGGTGTACCAGCCAACGCACCGTCGGAGAGTATGCCGATTTTCATTTACGTTCCTCGCACTGTTAGGTTTAGGTCGAGATGACCAAAATTGCTTAACGCGGCCGCCGCACCAGCGCGGGGCAGAAAAAATGGCTAATCGCAAAATCGCGGCCCACCTCTGCCCCAATACGCGGAGGTGAGATAACAACGCCGAAATCGGCTGTTTTTGCAAAACACCTGTTATGCATCCTTGCACAGTGCTTTTTTTTGCGCAACATCTGTTTTGTTAAAAACGCATAAAGGTATAATGGCCAAAATGTGTCAGAAGTGCTGCCGGGTGGAGATCTAGGAACAGGGGCGATAGCGTCTAACTCGGGGGATGCAGTATGCTGCGACGACAAAATTTTGCGCACCCGCCCCCTTGGTACGCCTTTTTGTGATCACTGTTGAATTGAGCGAAAATATCAATTTCACGCTTTTCGCGTTATATGGTCATGCCACTGCGTGGTCGAATACAAATTTTTATCTTAAGAAGAATTCTGCGAAACCAGATTGGAGTAATTCATGCCAAGGGTAATTGATCACGAGGAACGTCGTAGCGAGGTGCTGGCAGCCACTTGGCAGGTCGTGGCAACGGAGGGTTTGGAAGCGGCGACAATTCGCAGAATTGCGATAGAAGTAGGTTGTACTGCCGGCCTCGTGACGCATCACTTCGCTAGCAAGGATGACATCCTGGTGGCGGCATTGCGTCAGGTACATATTGCCGCAGCGAAAAGGATGGCATCGCATTTGTCTAGCGGATCCCAGCTAAAGACACTACATGCGGTTCTCCTTGAAGTATTGCCGCTAGATGATGAGCGCAGGCTCGAGTGGCGCGTCTGGATAGCATTCTGGGGGCAGTCATTGGGCAAAACAGCATTGGCCCAAGAGCTTCATAACCGCTACGCGGAGTGGCGCAATCTTATTAATGGTCTTTTGCGAGCGGCTCAGCGCAGCCAAGAGATACCTCCTCAGCTGGATGTGCGACTGTGGACGGACCTTACGATCAGCCTTATCGACGGATTAGGTCTGCAAGCAGTGCTTGAACCAGAGTATTTTAATACACCACGACTCAAGAAAGTCGTGGCCTCCCATATGGGAAAAATCCTGCAAGATTATCAGCTCATTGAAAGCTCTTGACTGGGTTAAAGGTGAAAACAAGGACCGCTCACTTGTGTACATGGCATTGCACCGCTACCTAGATAGCGGCGGTGGCATGCACACACCTTGTTCAGATCAAAAGAGAACAAAATAGCGGCGCAACAACCCAAACTTTAACTTCAAAACTTAATCAACACCTTTCCAATATGTTTCGCAACAAGGGAATAAGTATGTGCGTCAGGTGCATTCTCAAACCTGAATTTAAGATTCCACATTGGCGATTTATGACGGCACACGATACTGAAGTAATGTAAAAACTGACAACATGGTTGGCAAAGATCTTTACTTAACCGCCCACATTGCCAGGATCAATCTGTCTAGGGAAGCGTGAACAATACTTTAACTTTATCTGTGACAGAAGTATTGTCGACATAACCAATGGTATCAGGTTCCACGCTAACTTTTGCAATTACAGCTGCGTCGTCAGAGACGCTTGTCAATGGTTGACCTTTTCCAGTGAACACCAGGCCTGACCAGTATGACTTCAACTGCGATTCATTTTTACTGGTGACAGCGCTGTAGAACTTTTCTTTGATGGGGCCCCAGTCTTTTTGGTCGACACCCTTTAGGGTCTTGTCTTTCCCCAAGAAAACGTTCGCCACGTCCGATTGAGAGGGCGCGGTAATGACGTTTGGATTTACGATGACCGCGACGTCGGCCCATACTGAACTGGCAGCGAATATAACGCTGTAAACGCTGAGAGCAATAACAGAAAGTTTCATGAAGCTCTCCTTAAAATACAAAATCCACACCGACGCTGATAATATCACCATCATAGTTTCGTGACGGGCTACCCGAAACCCCATTAGTTGCGGCATAGGCCGCATGATCGTAGCTCTCTTGAGCACTTTCGTTAAAAACCCCATTGAATTTTCCGCTGGTATCGACTCGCTTATACTCCCCTTTTACAATAACGCTAGGTGTGATGTTGTAATTCAAACCATATGTCCAAGAACTCTGACGCCCCTTACCTTCGTCCAATTGTGCGTAGGTGGTGTGCACCAGAAAATCGCCAAAACGGCGCCCGCCCATTAAATAAAATGCTTTACTGGCGTCCTCACCATCCGCTTCGATAACGCGACGTGTAAGCTCATTCGAGGTTAACCAGGTGCCGTTGTCATATTGATAGCCAACAGACGTAAACTTACCTTTTTGCTTATTTAAGCTGCCAAAGCTGACATTTGAGCGCTCATCAGGTGAAGTCGTAACAACGGCATTATAGTCCGAGTCAATATCTGCTTCAGTATAGCCGACACGCAATGTTCCAAAACCATTAGTAGCAAGACTGACATTGGAGGCGAAAATCTTTTTGTAATCGATGTCAAAAAGTTTATCTAGCCCAAAAATATTACGGTTGACGGCTTGCCCTCCCGCGACTTGAAAAGTCAGCGCCCCGAATGATAACGGGATTGTATAGACGGCATCAGCACCTTCGTAGTTGCTTAGCTGGACTTGGCTATAGACTTCGTCCGGCAGACGCAGCCACGGATAGGTAAAACCAACATCCAGCGTTTCCGAGTACATATACACAGGGTTACGAAGGCGACCAGCGCGTAAAATCAAACGGTCATTCGCTTGCCAAGATATATACGCCCATTCTAGATTAGCTTTCCAGTTATCTTGTTCGGGCTTGACGGTGGCTTGAAAAGTCAATCCGATAGTATCAGTAACGCCGTATTGAATCTGGCCGCCTAATTTGGACAATTGATCACCGCGCCACGAGTCATTTGTCTGCCCGGCGACACCATAAGTACGTCCATTTTCCTCTCCGCCAAGATGGGTGATACCTGCGCTACCAAACCCGTTTAGTCGATACTCACCTTGTTCCAGCGCGTAGGAAGAAGTAGTCACTAGACACGCTACAAGGTTGAGGAGCCGAAATCTTTTCATTCTCGTGGTGCTCTTTTTAATTGCAAGGGTTAGGTTAGACACGAAATTGCGCTGTTGACGCGCGCAAATCATTTCCGGTGCTGACTAACTGCTCGCCTAAACGCGCGATTGCGTCGGCCCCATGGGTGGTTGTTTGGGTGTCTGTCTGAAGAACTTCGGTATCGTTCTGAATCGACTTAGATAGACTGATCTGCTCTTGGGTAAATTGAGCGATACCTGCGTTGAGCACATCGATCTGACGAACGGATTTAGCGATGACTTCAAGGGTATGAGTAGCCTCAACGGAACGCTCAATACTCGCTTCAGCTTTTTCCCCGTTGAGCGTCATGACGTTCAAAACACCATTTGCACTGAGTTGCAAACGCTGAATGATCGTTTGAATTTCTGCCGTTGAAATGGCTGTTTTTTGGGCCAAATTGCGCACCTCATCAGCCACCACGGCAAATCCACGACCCTGCTCGCCAGCCCGGGCAGCTTCGATAGCGGCGTTGAGCGCCAGCAAATTTGTTTGTTCAGCAATGCTGCGTATCACTGTTAGTACCGAGCCTACCTGCTGCGTCTCCTCTTCCAGCTGCTGCATCGCTTGCACCGATCCCAAAACACTACCGCCCAAGTCACTGATGCTGGAAGACAAATTATCTATATTCTGCCGTGCAGTTTCTGCTTGTTTGGAGGCAGCGGCCGCCACTTCTGAGGCTTGCTGAGAGCGGTGAGCCACTTCCTGAATGCTTTGCGTCATTGCAGAAATGTCGCGGCTGATAGAGTCGGTGTGGCCTTCTTGCGAGCGTGCGTTTTCTTCAGTGTCCTGGGTCAGGTGATACAAGTCTTTGGACATTTGCTCCAACGGACCGGCAGCATCAATGATTTGCCGCATGGTGACCTGCAACTTATCGAGGAAACTGTTGAAAAGCTTGATCATCACTCCTATTTCGTCGTGTGTTTCGACGTTGACGCGGCGAGTGAGGTCGCCGTCTCCGCTGGCAATAGATCGAAGGGATGTGATCACGCCATGAACGTTGCTCATGACTCGGTGAATCACCATTGCCGAACCAATGCTTACCAATAAAGCCAGGATTATGCTCAGACTGCGGATTTCGGTGAACGTGACCGAGCGTTTCGCTAATACGTGACCGGTGCTTCCACCCCGGTTGCGCGGGTTCTGGATTGTAATCGCATCGGTCACGATGCGGCTTGTTCCTCGGCTTTTTTTCGG
>NZ_JAAQWK010000039.1:0-31985 GCF_012985445.1 Pseudomonas sp. WS 5532 | reverse complement strand
GTGCGGGTTTGCTTGCGCTTGCCAGCGTACTCGGCGTCGGCGAAGGTCATCTGCTTCATCGGGAAACTCGGTGGGTGGGGTCGCGGTATTTTGCCAAATCAGAAAGTCTTTTTCAGAGTTTCCCTAGCGCAAAAATATCCGACAGCGCAATACGTAATATCGCCGGATTGGGACGCAGATGACGCCAAAACGGTGTTGATACACGTCAAGGTGAATTCTCAAGTGGTTGCAGGAGTTATGCCTGTCTCCGGGCTTGATCCCGCACTAAATTATGATCAGATCAGCAAATCCTTACCCGTCCAGCCCCTACCCCAGCCGACCCAAAGTAGAACACTTGGCGCCAATGACCCACTTGATGTGTCTGGAGGCGAGCGACCTACCAGAAAGCGCTGGGTCAAAGGTGATCCGCCTCGGGATCACTATCAAGAAGTTACTGACAACATTCTGTCGGCGATCGAGTCAGGTACTGCGCCGTGGCAGAGAAGCTGGGACAACGTTCCTCGCTGGCCAGTCAACGCACTCACGAATAAGCCCTATCACGGCATCAACGTCTTGATGCTTGTTTCCCAAGGTTTCCAGGATCAGCGGTGGTGTTCCTACAAGTCCGCGAAAGCTGAAACCTGGCAGGTCCGGGCTAAGGAACAGGGAACCAAGATCTACTTCTACAAGCCGTTGCAGCGAGAGACCGGGAAGCTCGATCACACAGGGCAACCTGAAGTCAAAACCATCCCGCTTTTACGCAGCTACACCATTTTCAACCTCAGTCAGATGGACAACGCGCCGGATCTGGATCGCACTACAACTGCGGAGAGAGTACTGACTGATCTCACAGTGCAGATCTCGGAGGAAATAATCGAGGCCTCGGGTGCTGAGATCGTTCATGGGTACCGCCGGGCAGGCTACTCACCATCTGAGGACAAGGTGTACATGCCCGACCGTGCCTCCTTTACCTCCGATGCAGAGTACTACTCTGTCGTGCTGCACGAACTTGCACATTGGACTGGCCATGAAACACGAATGGCTCGCGAGTTCGGTACCAGTCGAGAATCAGATGAGTACGCCCGGGAAGAGCTTCGAGCGGAGATGGCCAGCGCGATGATCGGCATGCGGCTCGGACTACCTGCAGCGATTGATGGCCACGCTGCATATGTCGAGCATTACATGGAGATCTTGCGCGGCGACAAAAAAGAGGTTTTCAGAGCGGCGCGGGACGCAGAGAAAATCGCACGGTACGTGCTGAGCTTTCATCCAGAATTTCGAGACGAGTTTGAAGCCGAGCACCAAGCGCAAATGACCGCTGCAGTTTCGGCAGGTGCGCCGGAAGACGTTTTTGACGCATCCGACTTCGATTTCGAGCCCGATTTTGAACTGGATAGCCTTCGACCATAACAGCTGATGCCGTTGGGTCTTCTGCTCAACGGTTCTCAGGAGGAGCCATGCTCACCAAAGAAGCTGCATTATTAAAATGGCCGGCGGAGGTTCTGGCCACAGCCGCGGCCCCTTCCGAAGGCTGTGCGCAGTTACTCAAAACGCATCCTTCCATTGCCAGCCTGGAAGAATTCTGGCGGGTTACAACTGATCTGAATTTTACCGAAACCGAGAAGCAAAACTCTTGGCCTTTGGCCTACCGCGTTTCGCACCTGGTCTTCAACACAACAGATCCATTTGCCGGAGCTTTGGAGGAAGTGGAGTCGCAGAAGCATCGAGGCGATGTCGCTGGTCAGAAAGAGGCCGAGGAGGTGCTGCGTGCGCTGGTGGCCTTCGAAGACAGGTTGATTCTTGACGATCGCCATGGAGGTTTTTCAGGTCGACTATTTCGGGCCCTTTCTGCGGGTTTCAAACAAGGCGCAGCGCCGGCGGTGGTATCAGCTGAAAAGACCCTTGAAGCCCCCAAATACATCAGTCTGTCTATTGATGGTTTCGGGCACCGTCCAGTGCCGATCTGCGCGGCCTTGGATATGTCTGCATCACCGAACCTGTTGGAGGGCAGTCTCCATGTGTTTTGGGGAACCTATCCGGGCTCGGGCGGAGCCCGTCCGATCGCGGAAACCCAAGTCAAGAATCTGCTTCCTGGTGTGACCGTATCACCTGATCTCTCTGAGCTGGCGAGGATTTTTCTCGGGTCCCAGACCGGGACGGCGGGTTATCAGTGGGGAGACACCCGAGGCCCGGATGGAAATCATGCAGCGGAGACACTCGCTTACATGGTTATGCAAGGCTATGCCCAGCGCACCGGCCGCTCCGTTGCTAATCAACTTGGAGGATCCTGGCCTGAGGTCACTGTAACGCCCGCGGGCGCAGTAGCAATCATCAGTTCCGGACTGCTTCCGTCAATGGCTGCTCGACAAGGGAGAACAAGCGCAGTGGGGTTGTGCGAGATGGGGGAGTTTCAATTCGATGTGCTGACAGGTGCCGTTTTGAGCCCGCCTAGCTCAGCTCATTTTGCAGTGCAGCGGGTGGATGTCACTGAACTAGCGGAAGCTTATCCTGATGAAAGTGTTGGTGATCGTGACTACGAAATAAGCGATCTCTGTTACTTTGATTTCTCTGGCGTCAAGGTTACGGCGGACCACGATTGGCGAGTTGATAATTGTGGCGTTAGGCTATCATGTAGTAAATAGCCAAAAGGGGTGTCAAACCGTAGGTCTGACACCCCTTTTTTGTAGACTTTTGTCCGTAGCCCTTATGACCTAAAAAGCTCTATAAGGCCCGGTTTGTGCTTAGCGGTAGCTCAGCTTCAGCGTATCCTTGGCGTCTTCTGCAGCGCGACGAACCTCGGAAATTTTAACGCTTCCTGGCGAGCTTGCAGACTGAGAGTTACCCATAACTGGACCTTGCTTCACCTGCGCTATCAGGGATTTAAGGGCCGAAGTCATCGTTTGCATATAGGGTCCTCTGTGGCTTTGACTTGCATTGTTTTATAGTTTACCAGCGCCTAGCCGAAACATATAGGCACTCTGTACCTGAATAGAAAGCAAATTTATACACCATATTTGGCAAATTATCCGTGACCAGTCACTCAAACAGAATTGAAGCTTTCGAGAGATGGTTGGCCACCGCCTTCAGCAATCCCTATTCCCGCAAAACATGTAGGGTGTACTCGTCGGTCACAGCTGCTTTTCTGGGCTATATCGACCAGGAGACAGGTAATACGTTCCCTTGTCCTGTTGAGCCGAGCACCATTCGCAGATTCGTTTCGAGGAACAATGAAACAGGCAAGGCCTACTCCAAGGCCTACCAGACGCTGCGCTGTTCGGCGCTGAACATTTTTTGGCACTGGCTTGTCGAAACGAAGGTCATGATCGAAAATCCAGTGAAAGTATTACTAAATGAGGTCAAAGACTCAGCAGGCAGGCCCGCCGGGGGCAAGCGTCCTACCCGATTGCCGGTGGTGCTTTCTTGGCGCGATCAACAAGATTTGCTTGAGTCAGTGAAAAACACGACAGGATCTGCAGCTTTGCGTGATCGAGCATTGATAGCTCTTGCGTTAGCCACAGGTCTAAGAAATGAGGAAATCTGCACGGCACGCCTAAGTGGCCTTGACCTTGACTATCGAAGGTTGAGAGTGGTCGGCAAGGGAGACAAGGAACGTCTAATCATCTTCAATCACGACGACGCTGTGAAAACCTCCGTGCTTGCTTGGCTTCAGGAAAGACAAGCGTTATTGGCATGGCTGGAACAGGAAAGCGATTTTCTGTTTGTCTCTCGGACGGGAAGGCCCCTCACGGGGTCTCTTGTCTATCAACAAGTGACCAGGCACATAAGAATGGCAGGCCTCGATGGGAAGGTAAGACGTCGGGGGCCACACCTGCTCCGGCACACCGCAGCCAGCGTCATGTTCGCCAAACGCGTACCGGTGCTACAAATCAAGGAGAACCTGGGGCATGAAGATCTTGCAACGACCCAGATATACGCGCATTTGCTCCCCGAGCCAGAGGTAGCGTCATGAATAGCCGCCCCTTTTACTTTCGTTTGATTATAAATCCGATTATTAATATGATGGTTTTCCAGTGATGGACGAGCGACATGATGTCTTCATCGTCGGTTTGAACACCGACAAGCACGAGGCGTATGCGTGTAAACGCGACAAAGAAATCGTTCGCGTTGCCCAAGGGGTCTACTTCCGAGCGGGTGTGGATGTCGACGCTTTATTTGAGCAATACGGGATTCGCCTGGCGAAGTATTTTTTCCGTAGCGCCGCCTTGACCCACTCGACCGCTTGGTTTCGCAAGCCTGTGGGTGGCCGAATTTTTGTTGGAGGGGATTACCCGTACAAAAAGGTGGTGGCTCCTTATGGTGGCGATTGCTTGATTGTACAGAGCATGGTCCACCCCAAGCTTGATGATGTACGGATGTACCAAGTCGTGACATTTGAAGATCCGCTAGGGTCCTTCGAAATGCACTGCGCAACACCTGAAATGACGTTGATTCATTTGATGGACGCAACAAAAAAGAACGTTGAAAAACATCTGCCGGAAACGGAGATGGAGAAAATGTTCCAGCAGCTGCAGGAGAAATATGGCAGCAAATCAGCCGCCTTGGCTGAGCTTGAGACCATCGCTCAGGTAGCTGATAAGACCAACGAATTCGAGCGCCTCTTGAAGCACTTCTTTTCGCAACGGAGGCGCAGCTGACTATGAGGTGAGGAATGCCCATCTGGGTCGATTTATCCGCACATGGGGTTGCCCTCAATGTTCAACAAGTCCCAGGGGGCAAGGTTCTGCTCCTTCGGCCATTGGGTGATTCGGTCATACCCGAATCCGTAATCGGCATGGGGTTCTCCAAGGCGGGATTGAATTACTCCCGCCAGGATCTGCGATTTACTCTTCAAGAAATTCAGAAGCATTTCCCTAACGCAATCTCGCGCTCAATGGACATGGAAGAGATTTTCCATGTGCCAGAGTTACCGATTGCAGTAGAGCCCCCTCCCCCTTCTCCGCATCTCGGAAGTGATGTCGATTCTGCCAAAGCACCTTGGCAGATGACCTCTCTTGAATGGCACCAGGCCCGTCAGGAATTTTCCTCCTTGTCTGAACCATCGGAGAGTCAGGCACTTTTGGCCGGCCTTAACTATGGGGTAGTTGAGTGGCGTACAGCACGAGCAAACGCGGGGGAGAAAATTGCCCAAGAGGCTCTGGAGGATCGGGTTCAGCATCTGGATGTCGTTCTCAAAGCTATTTCGGAGAATAAGGCGGTGCCCCTAGAGGTGGTTGCCGAATACCCTCAGTTGTTCGATCCAGCAGATGATCCTGCATACAATTCGCCTACCTCAGACGTTGCTGGTGTAGATGCTCCAACATCAAGTAATGCAACGGTCAAGACTGCGCGTAAACGTCCTGGCACTGGACGCACAGTCAAACCGCACGAGGTGAAAAAGTACGGACGCTCCGGGCAGGTTGCCGAGTATTTCGTTGCGTTTACAGACGGGCGCTTTCCTACAACGGTTGAAGCACTTGATCGAACTCAAGCCATTCGCTTTGCCAAAGAGCAACGGGCGCTCCACGAGGCAAGTGCGCCGGCCGACGGCGCTGATATCAATTCCCGCGATTCCGTGGGCTCGCCCCAAACAAATTCCCCAGCACCTGGTGCGCAACGCGACTGGGATAAATATGAGCTATTTCAAGTAGGCCAAACCTCCAAGCCCGCGGCTGAGAAAATTGGTTTTAGCGCGGATTGGTTTGAAAGCCGGTATGGGTGGTCACGAGTTCGATTAGGCGACCAACCATGCTGGACGAACAGGCATATGGTTGACTTGGGCGAGCCCCATTACCCTGGCTTTGAGCAGTTTGAATGCAATAGCTACATTCAAAAACCACTGGACCAGCGCCCGGATGTTTCCCATTTCCTCAAAATGGACAATCCGGAAACTCTCCAGCCACGCTTCATTCATCGACAGCACCATGATGATCGCGATGTTGTCCTATTCAGCCGTCCTTCCGGCCGGATGGTCGCTATGGACAAGCTGTATTACGAATACATCGTCAGCAAGCATCCTGCTGCGAAATTCTCCATCAACAGCACATGGGAGCTTGAGAGTAAGAACGAAAACTCAGTGATTCACGCCACGGTTGATGGTCAGCTGGTGTCCCTGGTGATGCCCGTCCAAGGCGAAAACAACAATCTCACCGCAGATGAAATCCATCAAGGTATTGGCCATCGCGACACTCGGCCCACCGACGAAGCTCAGTCCGAAGAGCCTGCTGAGGTTTTTACGCTGACTTTCGAATCAACTCAACGCATGGCAGACAGGCATCCGCCGGCGGCGGCGATTGCAACAATCAGTGTGATGGAGGTGGATGGCCGTTGGTACGGTGCAATTGAGACTCGGCATCACCAAGGATCACACGCAGGAAGACTCGAAGCGCTGACCACCCGCGGTAGAAGCTTCGACAGTAAATTTGACGCTGTCTTTCATTTTGGCAGCCGGATAGTACGTGAACAGCGCCAAATAGCCTCGAACGGAGGCAGCGTCACTACCCCGAAGCAGGTCAAAGCAGCGTCAGAGATGGCAGAATGGGCTATCAAGGCGATCTTGCCCGATTATTCGCTTTCAGCCAAAGACGGAATTTATCAAGCCGTAGTCATTGGCAAGCACCACGCCGGAGTAATCGGCGCCGGCGTGACAGAAAAAGAAGCCCTTGAAAACTTGCACGATAATCTCATGTACAGGGCCAGCGGAAACGAACGTGAATGGCGCCTGGTCGGGAATAACGATGCCGGTGAACCAATTGAGGAAGATGCGCTCGGGGCTCGCAGCATCCTGAGAGGTGATGTCAGGGTCAGCGAGGACGTCGTCATCACCGCTGACGGTGCTGTAGTACCTGGTGAACGAGCGCGAAACTACCTCACTTCTGTTGAAGTCGCCGAGCTTGAACGCGCCGTAAACGGCAACGACGTCGGATCCACTACAGCTGTCGTCCCCTCTGTAAAAGCCGGAGATCTGCTGGATGGGGCGACAGTCCACCTTGTGGTTGATGACGTACCCGTTTCGCTAATCAAACGTACTTTGTCGAAGTACGATCCTCGCATCCGTGAAGGAGAAGGAGACCGGACTTGGGCCCGGGCTTACTTCAATCAAGAATGGGTGCCGCTCGGCGAGCCGTGGCTGAAACGTCCAACTCAATCTGAGCTTAGAATCGCAATCGACTCGAAAAGAAGTGACGTGCATCGTTTCGACAGCCTGGCGTTCATCGCCGAGATCAATGAGTCGATACGGCAATCAAACGCCGGCGCGGAGACGGTCGCACAACTGAAGGAAATTGAGGCATCTGAGTTCAAGGTTTTGCCCTTGGACTTGAACTCGTATGAGGTTCGTTTCGCTGATCGAACGCTCCCTTTTTTCATGATCGTTGAGTACCAATCGCCTGGGATTTATATCCCGTGCCGAATCAGCGGAACGTCTGGCCCCAAGACAACGTTACCCAACAGCTTCGCTTGGGCAGTAAGGGAGCTGAACCATAGCCGAGCCTACTACCAGAGAGCGCTTCAGGAACAGCATCAGGACTCACCTAAATTTGTCGTTGATCCCGAATCATTCACAAAACTTTTTGGCCCGAGCGGCGACAACCTTGCAACTGTTGAAGCCCTAAAGGAGCGCTTTTCAGCAAAGGGTTCGAGTCAGCGTATTGCACCGCAAGAAGTCCGTTTGCCGGCGGATCTCATCCTCATCTGGAAGGATAGCCATACCGTCGCGCTCAGCTTGGGGGACCCAGAGTGCCCATTTGAAGTGCAGTTGCAGAGCGGCGCTGCAGTCAGCACACCATTGGGTCGGGCTTGGGACGCAACAAGCGCACTCACCCACGCTATGACAGTACTGGAAACGGAAGTAGCGTGGCTCCAAGCCAAATCTGCTCGACCTGTTGAGGGCTCTCGCCTTGATGACATCGCTCGCCATTACGCCGAGTTCATGCGTGCTAATGATCCGGATAGGCATAACGGACTGCCCGGCAGGATGCACCGTGCATTTGCGATCGCGTTGGTAGACAAGGACATTGACCATTTCCTTTCGTGGTTAGCGCGGCCGAGGGGCCAGAACGATTTATCCAAGAAGTTTTTCACACAGATGACTGGCGTCAAGCTGCCAGCAACAGCATCGGCTATCACCACGTCCATCTATGAATGGGCGGGCTACACACCAGCCCAGGCACTGGAAATGGAGCGAGTCAAGCGAGAGCGTCGTGAGGCTGTGCTCCTGCAGCAGGAAGCCGAGCGAGTTTTGACGCATGCCATCACTACCCTTGAACAGACGCAGTACCAACACAACGGGGCAGTCAAAAGTGCCAAGCAGTTCCTCGACGACATCATCCATGACGGCTACGACTCGCTCCAGACCCGGAAAGTAGGGGCCGTCGATCAGTACCGCCTGGTGAATTCTGCCTTAGGCAATTTCTACAAAGTCACCGGTGTCCAGGTTGATTACACACGACATCGTCTAGCCGAAATTCAAAAGAAATCGCTGGTTCAGGATTTTGAAGACCACACGCCCCGGCCTTCGTTGGCTTGAGCGATGCTGAATACCGACTCCAAAAAGGAACGCCCATGGAAACATCCGAAAATGCTCTGGATACCCCGTTGAAACTCTCGAATGGAGATCAGTTTGAGCATGGTGAGCAACGGTTTGCGGTAACGATCGAGCCCGATGAGGACGGCACTACCCCTTATGACGCTGACTTGCCGACCCTATTGAGTGATGAGCGCAAAGCAGCATGGGAAAATAAGCAATGGCATTACGTCTTTGTCCTGGTCACCGCGGTGGATCAGGACGGAAACGACATAGAAATCGACGGATTTGACACCAGTCGTGCCTATGCCAGGGTTGAAAGCGACGCCGATATCGAGGCCATTGTCCGTCCGCTTTGTGACGAGATCAATCAAGACCTGGAAATTGCGGGCTACTCCCCTGATAGCTCGAAGCAAAGAATGTAACGTTCATGCAACGCAACGAGGAGCCCACTGGTAGAATCTGCTGGCAGTGGGCCAGCCTTGCTGCATCTGGAGTTGGAACGTAGCTGTACTCGGGAGCGTTTTATCAGTTCACGCAGGGTGACAGCTCATTAACGAGCTGGTAGAGCGCTCCCGAGTACAACTACAAAAATCGCTGTAAATGGCCGTTGAAGAGCCTCAGTAGTTCAAGGAAAATTTCATGCAGTTTCGGAACAACGTAAACGCGCTGAGGGCTTTGGCCGTTATCGCGGTGGTACTGTTTCATTTCAAAATCGGCGGATTCAACGGGGGATTCACTGGCGTTGATGTCTTCTTCGTGATTTCTGGCTTTCTGATGACGGGAATCATCTTTCACGGCCTTAGGGAAGGCAATTTCTCCGTTCTCGGTTTCTACGCCGCCAGGGCACGCAGGATCATTCCTGCGCTCTCGGTCATGTGTTTGGCTCTCATGGTGTTCGGTTTCGTCTATCTGCCGCTGGACGATTACCGTGAGGCCTTAAGGACGGTGAAAAGCAGCTTGCTCTTCACGTCAAATTTCATGTTCGCGAAAGGTGGCAGTTACTTCGATGCTCCGCTGCACGAGAACTGGCTGCTACATACTTGGTCGCTGTCGGTTGAGTGGCAGTTCTATCTGCTGTATCCGCTGATACTCATGACCATGTTCAAGTACCTTGGCGATCAAAAAACTCGTCTCATGCTGGTAGGACTTTGTGCCTGCTCGTTGATTGCTTCGATATCGGTTACTGGGGCACATCCTGTGTTTTCGTTCTACATGCTACCCACCCGGGCATGGGAAATGATTGCCGGCGGCCTGGTCTTCCTATTCCCGCTACAGCTTTCTCGACAACTTCGGGCAGGTTTTGAGATTGCGGGCCTGAGTTCTATTTTGGCTGGGATATTCCTTTTTTCCGAGCAGGATCTGTGGCCTGGCTACCTCGCGATCCTCCCGGTACTCGGTACCTCGCTGGTGATCTACGCAAATACGAACTCTGTGGTCAGTAGCAACCGGGCTTTGCAGTTCGCTGGCAAGATCTCCTACTCGGTGTATTTATGGCACTGGCCCATTGTCGTTTTCTTGTACACCTGCGGCCTGCTAGGAAGCGCCGTGCACACAGCCAGTGCGATCCTGCTGTCGTTTGTGCTGGGCACCCTCTCCTACTATTTGATCGAGGCACGGGTAAAGAAATCCGTTTCCGCGCCTCGGGCGATATTCAAGTACGGCGGCGTCGCAGTTTCAGTAGTCGTCCTTGCCGCAATAGGAGCATCAGTGGTTAAGGATCACCCTGAAACGCGGTTCGCGTTCGTCGATCAAGGCCGGCCGGAATACACTAGTAAGCTCTATACACAAGAGTGCTACCCGAACGCTTTTGGTGCTGCAGACTGCAAGCTTGGTACCGGTAATGTTTCTGTGATCTTGTTTGGCGACAGTCACGCTCAATCTACTGCAGCGGCGATTCAGACCGCCAACAAGAGCGCCGCGTTGTCGTGGGCCCGTGGAGGGTGTCCAACTCTCGTCGATTTCGAAATGCAGGATAAAGACCTGGACAGCAAGTGCCGTGGATTCAATCAGACAAAGATGGCTGCACTGAAGGACACTTTTGCGGGAGTTCCTGTTGTTCTATTCAGCCGGGCTGCGCTGTACTCAGATCACAGCCGCGACAATGGTTTCCGCGTATACCTAAATGGCGATAGACATCAGACCGCGCAAGCCTTTGCTGAGGCATACACTGCTGAATACGCGAAAACCGTCTGCCTAATCGCCGAGAACCACCCCGTTTATATCGTAAGACCCATTCCTGAAATGCCTTTCAGCGTCTACAAGGGACTCAACCTCCAATCCCGTATTCTTGGAAGCAAATCAGACATTACCGTGCCGGTGGCCGACTATGAAAAGCGCACCCGTCTCGCTAACACAGCAATCGATTTTGCAGCGAAGCAATGCAATGCGCGAGTGATGGATCCGGTACCATTCTTGTGTCCTGACGGGCAGTGCATGGGGTCTAAAGGTGGTGTACCGCTCTACTTTGATGACAATCATCTTGTCGACTCGGGCAACGAGCAGCTTAATGGGCTGTTCAAAGAGTTCTTCAAGGCAATCTGAGATGAACCAAGGGCCCTGCCCTTGTTAACCCGCTGGGACCGCCCAGGGCTCAGGAGCGCGGGGTGGTGAATCTACCCCACACTCCCGGGCCGAGGCTTTGGGGCACTTCACGCCGTCAAGCAGAATACGGCCTACGGCCGGCCCTGCGGGCGCGGAACCCACTGCTACGCCGCGGGGCCCCCGCCATTCAGCTTGACCGCGCTTCGTTCTATTTCCTGAACAACCATCAAGGCCGTTCGGTCGGCTCGGATTGACGCAGAGCTGAGTAAGCAGTTAACTGTTTATCTATACAGTTATTGTTTACGGTGTGTTCAATGAGCGTGACCCTCCTAGGCCCCCTATCCAACGGCGGTGCCCTCCTGCCGCTGTACTCATTCCAGGTGCCAGCAGGTTTCCCGTCCCCGGCTGCAGACCATATGGAGCAGTTGATTTCCCTGGATGAACTGTTCGATACCGGCACAATCTTGCACAGTTACACCATGCTGACGATCAATGCGGACGACCACTCATTCATGCGCAACTACCACAAGCCACAGGATGAAAAACGTATGGTAGTGATTTTGCCCAGAGGGCTGTATGGAGATTGGCTGAAAGCTCCGGCCTCAGACAGTGCTGAGTTCATGCGCCAGTACCCGGCAGACCGGCTGGCAGTTGCAACGTGAACTGATGCAACCTCCCATACACACCAGGTCCCGTAGGCCTTCCCTCTATTGAGGGGCTCTCCTCTCGCAGTGGGACTTTCGCGATTCGTCGCCATTCCTGACACAAAGCTCCAAAATCCGTCGGTCAACATGCACTCATTGAATGGACTTCACAAGGTCAGCACAGCTGACCATACTGTGAAGAGAATTTCTGTGCCTGGAGTCTAGCCGTATGGCTGAAGAGTCAAAGCTTCAATTCCCCCGCGGCGACGTTCGGCGTTTGCTGCGTCTAGCGCTAGCCATGGCAGAGCTAGAGCATCCAACGCTCAATGCCTTGGCCACAGAAACGGGTCACCATAAGCAAACCATCCTCGATGATGTACCCCGGCTGCGCGAGCAGTTGGGCGTGCATGTCGTCAAAGATGGCTCTGTGTATCGACTTGTAGACTGGGGGCCCGTGGTTAAGAAAACAGGCATAAAAAAGCTCTTGCAAGGTCAGATCAGCTGACCTAGCATTACCTCGAATTTAGCATTCAACCCCGAGGGAGAAACAATGGCGGCTTCGAGTAAAAAGAGTAAAGCAGAGCGATTCCAGGAGGACATGATCCGATGTCGTGGCATCGAGTTTGCTCGCATTGGCATGATGGTTGAGGTCGATGGGGGCATGGGCACCATCGAAGGCATGAACAGTAGCGCAAATCTTGATGTTCGCTTCACCAATCAGCTTCAGTACGGCAAACATCTGCACAACTGCCACCCGACTTGGAACGTCAAGTATTTCGACGACAAAGGCACAGTCATTGCTCACTTCGACGAGTGCAAATGCGTTTTCCGTCCCGAGCGTGCTGCAGCTTAGAAAACGTGTGTTCCAACCCTTCCCCTCCCTGCGAGAGTTAGTTGATCGATGAAAATCAAAGTAGAAGTTACGGACTCAGAACTGGAAAGCATGTCCTGCGACTCACTGGAAGAGTTCGAAGAGCAGCTTCGGCACCAGCTCGATAACGGCGTCGTTACAGACGATGGCGGTGTAGGGGCCGACTGGATGAGCAAGTACCAGCTGGAAATCTTTAAGGTTTAAGAAAGGCAACGCCGGGAGCACCCGGAACCTCTTTTTCTAGGCCGTATACGCGCACATGGGAAACTGCATGTCCAACTACTACAGGTTCTTTATCAAAACTCTCTCTCGTGAGCGTGTGGAGCAATTGATCGTCCACACATTGGGTGGCGACGCATGGCTTACAACTCACGGTGATGGGTATCTCCAGCCGATAAAGGTCGTGCCGGTGCCTGGCATTGATTGGCAAGTGCTGCCAGAGCGTGATCAATCAGGATGGCCGGTTACTTCCAAGTGTGAAACGGGTTGGTTTTGGTTGGAATCACAAATCGACTTTGACAGCCCTGAGGCTGCGGCCGTGGCAAATGCTCTGCTAGCCGAAACAAAGGCCAGGTATCCATTAGTTGAGATGATTGCCGTCGACACAATGGCCGATGATGAAGAGTTTGGCCCTGCACGAATCGTCGAAAACGGGAATGACCTGTGGTACTCGTCTCCGGATTAGGCCCCACGGCCATCGATATTGAAAAAGTTTGATGCCTTCAGGTTAACGAGCGAGTGCTGAATTTTGCTAATCACATCTTCAACTGAGGTTTACAGCGAGCCGGCGCCTTCTAAGGTACCACCGCACTCTGTTGAGGCCGAGCAATCGGTTCTTGGTGGCTTGATACGCGACAACACAGCTTATGAAAGCATCCTCGACCTGGTGTCGCAGGAAGATTTCTATCTCAATGACCATCGTCTCATTTTCAACGCGATCGCGGAGCTCGCAGAGCGTGACCAACCGTTCGATGCCATCACGCTCCACGAGCAACTTGGAAAAGACGTCGCCGGCGGCGCTGACTATTTCAATGCCCTTCGTCGCTACACGGTATCAGTCGCGAACATCAGGTTCTATGCGCAGGTAGTAAGAGAGCGAGCCGTACTCCGGCAAATCATCTCTACCTGTAACGACATCACCGATCTAGCGATAAATCCTCAGGGACGCTCCGCTGTTGAGCTCATTGAGGACGCTGAGCAAAGCATTCTCTCAATCGCCGATATGCGCCCGAAAGGCGGGGGCCCAGTTGGGCTCGATGAGCTCCTGACCAAAGCCCATGAAAAAATCAAACGTTTGGCAACGTCAGGCCAGGCTGTAACGGGTCTTGCAACTGGTTTCGATGACCTGGATAAAAAGCTGGATGGTTTGAGACCTTCGGATTTGATTATTGTCGCCGGCCGCCCATCCATGGGCAAAACAACTTTCGCGATGAATATCGTCGAAAACGCCGTGGTTCGTAACGACAAGGTTGTGGTGGTCTACTCGCTTGAAATGCCGGGCGCAGCGCTGCTCAACCGTATGCTCTCTTCACTAGGAAGTGTGGACCAGACCAGGGTTCGATCCGGTCAGCTACAAGAGGATGACTGGCCTCGCCTGACAGGAGCAATCAATCAGTTAAATGACAAAAAGCTTTTCATTGACGATACCGCCGGGATCACCCCATTCGAGATGCGGTCGCGCACCAGACGAATACTCCGTGAACATGGCGAGATCGGTTTGATCATGGTCGATTACCTGCAGCTGATGCAGGTGCCGGGCGCAAAAGGTGGGAACCGAACAAACGAGATTTCCACCATCTCCCGAGCTCTGAAGGCACTCGCCAAAGAGTTCAAGTGTCCGGTCGTTGCGCTTTCACAGCTCAACCGGGGCGTTGAAGAGCGAAAGAACAAGCGCCCTTTGAATTCCGATTTACGCGAGTCGGGAGCGATCGAGCAAGACGCAGACGTGATCATGTTCGTTTACCGCGACGAAATTTATTACCCCGACTCGAAGTTCAAGGGTACCGCCGAGATCATCATCGGCAAAAACCGCGAGGGTCCGGTGAGCTTCAGTCGGTTGTCGTTCCTCGGCCAGTACACACGATTTGAGAACCTTAAGCCCGGAACACACGACTTCACCGACGCTGAATTAGGTGTGGTAACTCCAGACCCGAACCCGCGACTCGGTCGTTTAAGCGCGGGGCAGTTGGCAACACTCGGAAAACTTAAAAGGCTGGACGGCCCGAGGCCTGGAATCATGCGTGGATCCACACCCAAGCCATAACCCAGCTTCTTTCGCTTCTGTTTACGTGGTGAGTCCGATAGGGCTCCAACCAAACCAGTATCCGGTCTAAAAGTGAGCCAAGAGCCATGAATGACATAGTCGCTCCCGAGCAATACGATCTTCACACAGCGGCCCTTAAAGTGCCGCCGCATTCCATCGAGGCCGAACAGTCCGTGCTCGGTGGATTGATGCTGGATAACAACGCTTGGGAGCGCGTGCTCGACCAGGTCTCCGACGGTGATTTTTATCGGCATGACCATCGCCTGATCTTCCGTGCCATCGCCAAGCTTGCCGACCAGAATTCACCGATGGACGTCGTGACTTTGTCGGAGCAACTGAACAAGGAAGGTCACTCTGAGCAGGCCGGCGGCCTCGCATACTTGGCTGAACTGGCAAAAAACACACCTTCGGTGGCCAACATCAAGGCTTACGCGCAGATCGTTCGCGAGCGTGCGACACTGCGTCAATTGATCGGCATCAGCACCGGGATTGCCGACAGCGCTTTTAATCCTGAAGGACGCACTGCATCAGAGATCTTGGACGAAGCTGAGCGGCAGATCTTCCAGATTGCAGAGGCCCGGCCGAAAACCGGCGGGCCAGTCAGCGTGAATGACCTACTCACTCAGGCAATCGACCGCATCGACACCCTTTTCAACACTGACAATGCCATTACTGGTCTCTCCACTGGCTATACCGATCTCGACGAGAAGACCAGCGGCCTACAGCCATCCGACTTAATCATCGTCGCAGGTCGGCCGTCGATGGGTAAAACCACTTTCGCGATGAACCTGGTTGAGAACGCTGTACTGCGTAGCGAGAAGGCAGTGCTGGTGTACTCGCTGGAGATGCCTGGTGAGTCACTAATCATGCGTATGCTGTCGTCCCTTGGTCGTATCGATCAGACCAAGGTCCGGGCAGGGCGATTGGAGGACGACGACTGGCCGAGGCTCACCTCTGCAGTCAACCTGCTAAACAATCGCAAGCTGTTTATTGATGATACCGCCGGCATTAGTCCATCTGAAATGCGCGCCCGCACGCGGCGTCTGGTGCGGGAACACGGTGAGATCGGTCTGATCATGATCGATTACTTGCAGTTGATGCAGATACCAGGTTCGGGTGGAGACAATCGTACCAATGAAATTTCCGAGATCTCCCGATCTCTGAAAGCTCTTGCCAAAGAGTTCAACTGCCCAGTCGTGGCCCTATCGCAGTTGAACCGCTCATTGGAGCAGCGCCCGAATAAGCGCCCGGTGAACTCCGATTTGCGGGAATCAGGTGCGATCGAGCAGGACGCCGACGTGATCATGTTTGTCTACCGTGACGAGGTCTACCATCCTGAAACTGAGCACAAAGGAATCGCTGAGATCATCATCGGCAAACAGCGGAACGGCCCTATCGGTTTCGTGCGTTTGGCATTCATCGGGAAGTACACCAGGTTCGAAAATCTCGCACCTGGCAGCTACAACTTCGATGACGACGAGTAAGGGCGTTTAGATGTATTTACACCTGTTCGTCATCGTTGCCAGCGTTCTGGCCGGCTGCGTTGCGAGTGAGCTGGTACAACGTCTCCCCGGGGCTCTTGAGCGAAGCTGGCAAAGGCAAGCTCAGGACATTTTGGGGCTGACACCAGATCTACAGCCAACTGCACGTCAAAGGCCAGGGCTAACGCTCAATGGCCGCTGTTTAGCGATAATAGTTGCGAATGTCGCAGTATCGCTCGCCATCGTTTGGCAGGCAGGCTTCGGTTGGAAGGCAGCAGCCTTGCTGCTTTTAAGCTGGGCACTGCTTACTTTGGCACTGATCGATGCAGAGCATTATCTGCTGCCGGATGACCTGGTGGGGCCGGTATTATGGCTGGGCCTGCTGACCAATAGTTTTGGCCTGATCACAAACCTGCAGGATGCGGTATGGGGAGCTGCCTGTGGCTATTTAAGTCTCTGGTCGATAAATTTTCTGTTCCGCTTGCTCATCGGCCGTGATGGGATGGGCAACGGAGATTTCAAGTTGCTAGCATTGCTTGGTGCATGGGGAGGATGGCAGCTTGTGCCCATAATTCTACTTTCTGCAGCGGTGCTTGGCCTGATGTTCTGGAGTGTCCACTTTATGATCTCCATGAGCAGGCCAAAAAGGGAACTGCCGTTCGGCCCGTCACTGGCCCTCGCCGGAGGGCTGACCATCGTCTTTGCCGACCCCAACCAATGGGCTCATCTGTTTCATGCACTCTCCGCAAATCAACTTTAAGCCCGGCCTTCCCCACACATTAACTCGGGGGCATGTAGGGCAGGTGTATTTCCACCGGTTACTTCTGTCCGCGTCCCCGCGGATCTCGATATCCAGACCGCCGGCAGACGGCGGAGCTCCGGCATAAGCCAGTGTCTCAGCATCCTCCGGGTCAGGTATTTCATCGTCATCAGGTGATCCCACTGAGGCCTCAATCCACATCCCCGCACCTGCCAGTTGCGAGCTCAACTGGGGAGTAGGGATCGCGGTGGCGGCTCGCACGTTTACCGGAAAGCGATCCATCCATGAAATCGCAAAGCCAGTATTAATCAAACGACGGGTCGCCAGATCGAAGCGTCCGCCTGGTATGACGTAATCATTCATCGATTGACCGACCTTCTTTCCACCTGGTCGACCAGTGTCAGATGGCATCAGTCCTACTGACTGCATTTTGTTGGACCATTCGGTGTTGTGGTATCCCGCCCTACTTCGGGTCCCGAAGTGGGCCTGCCATTGATGGACCTGCTCATGCACAAGTGTCTGGAATATTTCGACCAAAGGGATTACCGCAAAATAATCCGGGTTCATGGCTATCTCGTCAGCCTTGGTGCCATCTTTGCGAATGAACCGATCTTTCGAAAAGTAACCCATGGTTCGCTTTTCGCGCTGGTAGGTGATCAAGCATGCGGGAAGTCGTTCTTGCGAAGCAAAAAGGTTGTCGTTGAAAAGGGGAGCCTAGAGAATTCGGAAAAAATCGTACGCTAAGGTTTTCCGATCAGTCGTAGGCTCGCCAGTTTGATATGTTCCGTTCCTGGCCCAGCCAAAACCTATCGGTCTTCGCGGGTGTGCCACAGGCGCAGCAGGTAGATAGTGGAATCCACTATCTCGTAACGCATCTCGTATTGGCCGATCTGAATTCGGCGTACATCCCTTGGCTCGAACTCTTCCAGCCGTTCGCCAATGCGCGGGTTGGTCAGCAGCGTGGTAGGTGCGGCTGTGAGTTGCTGCACTGTTCGTGCGGCGGCAGGCTGATTCACCGTGGCAAGAAACTCGTACAGTCGGGTAATGTCGGAAAGCGCCTTGCTTGTCCACTTCAATTCCATCAGCGCGGCACCGGCAACGGAGTGTCGGAGCTGAGGCTGTCAGCCCAGGCCTGGACGGCTTGGTGGTCAATAACGCGGCCAGCGTCAACATCGGCTAAGGCCTCACGGGTCAGGCGGCTACGCTCTTCTTCCTGATCTATCCAAGCGGACAGAGCCTGTTTGACGATCCAGTTTTTGGAGCGCTCCAGACGCTCTGCCATCAAATCGACCTTTTGGGCCAGTTGCTCAGGGACGTGAGCCGTGACAGATCGGGTTTTCGCGGTGGTTGCCATGATGAGGGTTGCTCCTGATCGTTACTTCTTGAATTTGATGTCGCCGGATCCGGCAACGGAATGATCGCGGATCGGTGGGTTACCACGGATTACGATGTCGCCAGAGCCCGCGACGCGAGCCTTCACGGAGTTGCTGACATAGGCGTCGATATCGCCGGAGCCTGCCACCGATAGTTTCGCGGACGTAGCCACCAGTTCACTGGTGTCCACATCGCCCGAACCGGTGACCTCGGCGTCTAGAAGATCCACTCGGCCAAAGGCGGTGATGTCACCCGAGCCTTGGACGCCAAGATCGAGGACAGCCTGCTGAAGATCGTATAGGGTCACGTCGCCACTGCCCTTGATGCGGATACTTGGCGCTTCAGGCAGTGCGACTCCGACAATACAACGACCTTTGAACTGCATCGTGACCCCGCCCTGGCGTCCACCGACATTGATCGTTCCACCCACAAAAATGTTGCCGGTGCCAGAAATATGAATATTGGCACCACCTCCGCTGATGGAAATGCCTTCCTGCTCGATGACCAGCTCGTCACCTTCCAATCGGGTCTTGATACTCCGAATGGCCTCCTGGTTTTCCCCAGCCACAACCAGGTGCGCTGAAGATGAGCGGAAGAACACGACATCCGCCGCGCCCTTGACCACAATTTTGCGCACCGGCTGGATTGGTCGCTCTTCCTTCTCGTAGTTGGCTGCGCGTTCCCACGCGGAATCGCGATGGGTAGCATCCTGGAGAGTTAAGGGGCTGGAATGGTTCATCGGTCTATCCTTGGTGATTTGTTCTGCGCAGACATGCGGCAATACGATTCATAGTTAATCATAATGAATAATCATGTGGCGTCAAGCGCGCTGTCAGGTTGGGCTATACCCTAACCTGATGTCAGGGCCAGATTATCTACGGCGTCAGATTAGAGTCGTATTTTTTATTTATTGACATGTGCTGACACATGTCTAAGACTTCAACCTTACATATCAAGCCTGGCACAGCAGGCTGTCGACCCACCGATGAGAATTAACTGAGGGAATGACCTTGATGGATGAATTGAAAAGCGCAATTCGAAATATGCAGCTGCCACGTCTCAACAGTTTGATAAATGGGTGTTTTGAACGCCAGTTACGCAAAGAGCCTTACGATGGCTATTACTACGGGGTCGCCTTTGGGATCATCACCACATTGGCCGACTCCGAAATCATCAGCCTTGATGAGTACAGGGACTTGAAGCGACAGCTGATTGAAGCCAGCGGTCGTGAGCACCCACACATTTGATCGGTGGAGGCGCCTTGCAAGGACAACGTATCGGCTATGTCCGGGTCAGCAGCTACGACCAAAACCCGGAACGCCAGTTGGAACAGGCCGAGGTGAACAAACTGTTCACCGACAAAGCCTCTGGCAAGGATACCCAGCGTCCGCAACTGGAGGCCATGCTCGGCTTCGTCCGCGAAGGTGACACCGTTGTGGTTCACAGCATGGATCGCTTGGCCCGTAACCTGGATGACCTGCGGCGCTTGGTGCAAAAGCTGACCAAACGCGGCGTGCGTATCGAGTTTTTGAAGGAAGGCCTGGTGTTCACCGGTGACGATTCGCCGATGGCCAACCTGATGTTGTCGGTCATGGGGGCCTTCGCCGAGTTCGAGCGAGCGCTCATTCGCGAGCGGCAGCGCGAGGGAATTGCCCTGGCCAAGCAACGCGGTGCTTACCGGGGCCGCAAGAAGGCCCTGTCCGATGAACAGACCGCCGCAGTCCGGCAACGGGCCGCTGCCGGCGAACCGAAGGCCCAGTTAGCCCGTGAGTTCGGTATAAGTAGGGAAACCCTCTACCAGTACCTTCGCACGGATGACTGACACATGCCTCGTCGCTCCATCCTTTCGGCCAGTGAACGCGACACCCTGCTTGCACTGCCGGACAGCCAAGACGACCTGATCCGCTATTACACCTTCAACGAGTCCGACCTGTCGCTGATCCGTCAGCGACGGGGTGATGCCAATCACCTCGGCTTTGCCGTGCAACTCTGTCTGCTGCGCTACCCCGGTTACGCGCTGGCCAACGACAGCGTGCTGCCCGATCCTGTCATTGAGTGGGTGGCTCGACAGGTTCAGGCTGCACCCGACAGTTGGGCGAAGTATGGTGAGCGCGATGTCACCCGCCGCGAACACGCCCAGGAGCTGCGCACCTACCTCGGATTGTTGCCGTTCGGGCTGTCGGATTTTCGTGCCCTGGTGCGCGAGCTGACCGACCTGGCCCAGCAGACCGACAAAGGCCTGTTACTCGCCGGACAGGCCCTGGAGAGTCTGCGTCAGCAACGGCGGATCTTGCCCACGCTGACGGTCATTGATCGGGCCTGCTCCGAAGCCGTGGCGCGAGCCAACCGAAGGGTCTACCGTGCCTTGATTGAGCCGCTGAGCCAGTCGCATCGCAACAAGCTTGACGAACTGCTGACCATCAAGACCGGCAGTAACAGCACCTGGTTGACCTGGCTGCGGCAGTCACCGTTGAAACCTAATTCGCGGCACATGATGGAACACATCGAGCGGCTGAAGATCTTCCAACTGGTGGCCTTGCCCGAAGGGCTCGACCGGCACATCCACCAGAACCGCCTGCTGAAGCTAGCCCGTGAAGGTGGGCAGATGACGCCTCAGGATCTGGGGAAGTTCGAGAACGAACGGCGCTACGCCACCCTGGTTGCCGTAGTGCTGGAAAGCACCGCAACGGTAACCGACGAACTGGTGGATCTGCACGACCGCATTCTGATCAAGCTGTTCAGCAGCGCCAAGAACAAGCATCAGCAGCAGTTCCAGAAACAGGGCAAGGCAATCAACGACAAGGTGCGCCTGTATTCGAAGATAGGTCAGGCCTTGCTGGAGGCCAAAGCCTCGGGTAACGATCCGTTCGCCGCCATCGAGGCGGTTATGCCCTGGGACGAATTCGCCCAGAGTGTGACCGATGCCGAGCTGCTGGCCCGCCCTGAGACCTTCGACCACCTGCACCTGGTCAGCGAAAACTTCAATACTCTGCGCCGCTACACTCCAGCCTTTCTGGAGGTGCTTCAACTCCGGGCTGCACCGGCAGCTCAACGTGTGCTGGATGCCATCCAGCAGCTGCGCGAGATGAACGCAGACAACCTGCGCAAGGTGCCATCGGACGCACCAACTGCGTTCATCAAGCCGCGCTGGAAACCGCTGGTGATCACGCCGGAAGGCATTGACCGGCGTTTTTACGAAATCTGCGCCTTGTCTGAACTGAAAAACGCGCTGCGTTCCGGCGACATTTGGGTCAAGGGCTCACGGCAGTTCCGTGACTTTGAAGATTACCTGCTGCCGCCCGCGAAGTTTGCCGCGCTCAAGAAGGAACAGGCGCTGCCATTGGCGATCAATCCCAACAGCGACCAGTACCTGGAGGAGCGCTTGCAACTGCTGGAGCAGCAACTGGCGACCGTCGCCAAGCTGGCCAAGGACAATGAACTCCCCGACGCGATCCTCACAGAGTCCGGACTGAAGATCACGCCGCTGGATGCGGCCGTACCGGTCACCGCCCAGGCGCTGATCGACAAGACCAGTCAGTTACTACCGCGCATCAAAATCACCGAACTGCTGATGGACGTGGATGAGTGGACAGGCTTCACCCGTCACTTTACCCACCTGAAGGATGGTGCCCAGGCCAAGGATCGAACACTGCTGCTGTCCGCGATTCTCGGCGATGCCATCAACATTGGGCTGACCAAAATGGCTGAGTCGAGTCCGGGCATGACCTACGCCAAGCTGTCATGGCTGCAAGCCTGGCACATCCGCGATGAAACCTACTCGGCGGCACTGGCTGAATTGGTCAACAACCAGTTCAACCACACCTTTGCGGCCAACTGGGGAGATGGCACCACCTCATCCTCCGATGGCCAGCGCTTTCGTGCAGGCGGTCGAGGCGAAAGCACCGGGCACGTCAATCCGAAGTATGGCAACGAACCAGGGCGGCTGTTCTACACCCACATCTCCGATCAGTACGCGCCGTTCAGCACCCGCGTGGTGAATGTCGGCGTGCGGGATTCGACCTATGTGCTCGATGGTCTGCTGTATCACGAGTCGGATCTGCGGATCGAGGAGCACTACACCGACACGGCTGGCTTCACCGATCATGTCTTCGCCCTGATGCACCTGCTGGGCTTTCGTTTTGCTCCGCGCATCCGCGACCTGGGCGAAACCAAACTGTATGTCCCACAGAGCGTTCAGGATTACCCGACGCTGCGCCCAATGATCGGAGGCACGCTGAACATTAAGCACGTCCGCGCTCACTGGGACGAGATTCTGCGCCTGGCCGCGTCGATCAAACAGGGCACTGTCACGGCCTCGTTGATGCTGCGTAAGCTGGGCAGCTATCCACGTCAGAACGGCCTGGCCGTGGCCCTGAGGGAGCTGGGCCGGATCGAGCGCACGCTGTTTATCCTTGACTGGCTGCAAAGTGTCGAGTTGCGTCGTCGCGTGCACGCTGGATTGAACAAGGGCGAGGCGCGAAATGCCCTGGCAAGAGCGGTGTTCTTCAACCGCCTCGGCGAAATCAGGGATCGGAGCTTCGAGCAGCAGCGATACCGGGCCAGCGGCCTCAACCTGGTGACCGCCGCCATTGTGCTGTGGAACACGGTCTACCTGGAGCGGGCAACCCAAGGGCTGACCGACACCGGAAAGCCGGTGAATACCGATTTGTATCAATACCTGTCGCCGTTGGGATGGGAGCACATCAACCTGACTGGCGATTACGTCTGGCGGCAGAGCCGCAAGCTGGAAGACGGGAAATTCAGGCCACTACGACAGGTCGGAAAACCTTAGCGTACGATTTTTTCCGAATTCTCTAGGCTCCCCAAAAAGTCGTAAGCAAACTGCAGCTCGGTATAGGCCTCCTCGGTAGGACGAAGGAATTTCCCCGTGGTGGCCATGGCTGTTTCTGACATAAGGCGCTCGCATCCCGTTGGCGACTGCTTAAGCAATGAGCTTCTGTATTGCACAATACAGAAGATTATTCTGTAAAAAGGCTCTACTTACAGAGCCCTTCTAAAGCTTGGACACTACAGCCCGTTGATTGCCTTCTTCAACGGTTCGCCTGGTGTGAACTTCACCACCTTGCGAGCCGAGATTTTCACCGACTCTCCCGTATTCGGGTTGCGTCCGTCTCGCGCTGCGCGATCAGTTACGCTGAAACTCCCGAAGCCTACGAAAGAAATTCCCCCTTGGTTCACCAGAGCGCTCTGAATACCCGAAAGCACTGTGTTGACGATCTCCGTCGCCTCAGCCTTGGTCATGCCGTGTTTTTCAGCAACTAACCCGACCAGAACAGCTTTGCTCATATCCGCTCCCATTTGCTCAAAAAGGCTTGGGTAAAGGTTCTCCGCTCAATAAATCGACCAGGGATCCAAACGGAGATGAAACCTACTTCCCAAGCAATTTATCGATATCCGCTGGTCGGCAGCCAGCATACTGCAGAAGCTCGTCTATTGCAGGGTAACGCTCGCCTTTCTCGACTTGAAAGCGTTGAAGCACGGCATCAAGGGCTAAAAGAGCCGCTGCAATCGTAAGACTCTGTTGTTTCTGACGCCCTGACGCAATTGAGGGGATTTTCAGAAGCACTTGGCATTTCTCGAAATCTATAGCCGAATCCCCTTCAAGCATGCACTGAACCTTCAAACTGCCATTATTCATCAAAATCCCGCCTAAATAACAAAAAGTGCCATTTCGTTGATGATAGCCCACATTCCGGGCAAAAACACAGTTTTGACACCCATGATTTACGCCGCGCAGCACGGTCTGCCGAGGGCTGAGACTGTCCATTCACCCACACAATCATGGTGTAAATACACAATTTACACCATGTCAGACCATCATAAGCAAACGAAAGTTTGACTTCAGGCTCACGGTAGGCTGAAATCTGGTTATGATAGTACAACGAAAGTCAAAGGCCGAGCGCCGCAAATCTGCGTTTAGCGTTTTTTGAAAGAAAACCAATGATTTTCATAAAAAAGCCAGAAATCTAAGATTCTCTTGTGGATTTGTTATTATTGCGTATTGTTTGGGGGCAAACCTCGAAGGAGCAGCAAATGTCAGGTCTTAAGCTTTCTCAGCTTGCAGGTATGTGGTCGAAGGATTCTGCCTTCATTGCGTACCTCAACGACAAATCGCCAAGGCAATCGGAATTTGTGCGGTATGGCACAGGTAGCGATGAAATTGACCCGGCAGTGCTTATCCGAGCGGTTTGCGATATCCAATCACGCAAAGAGCTTGATACCAACCGAAGTGCGGCCATTCGTTTCGACTTAGAGATTCGTCAGCCATTTATGGCCTGGTCGACGAACAAAGTCTCAGCCCGGCCCCATTCCATCTCCTCGAAGGTTTGAACTGAATGACTGCTTATATCTCACCTGCGGTATTGACCCGCGAGATCCGTCACTTCCATCTGTACTGCGGTCTCGGCGGCGGCGCTAAGGGTTTCAACAAGGCCTCACCTCGCGTTGGCAACTTGCAGGGAAAATTTCGCTGCATTGGTGGTATTGACGTGAACGCAGCTGCCATTCGGGACTTTGAGCGCCTGAGTGGTGCCCGTGGCACGGTAATGGATTTGTTCGATCGAGATCAGTTCATCGACTTTCACGGTAAGGAGCCTCCTAAAGGCTGGCGGGAAGCCACAGCAGCGGATATCCGGGCGGCGGCTGGTGGCGAGTTCCCTCACATTGTTTTTCTTTCGGCGCCCTGCAAGGGGTTCAGCGGGCTTCTCTCTGAAAGCCGTAGCAAAACCAAGAAATATCAAGCACTGAACCGGCTCACGCTTCGGGGTATTTGGTTGATGCTTGAGGCATTCGCCGATAATCCGCCTGAACTCTTTGTGTTTGAAAACGTGCCTCGCATTGCCAACCGCGGTCGTCACCTCCTGGACCAGATACAACAGCTGTTGCGCAATTATGGATACGCCACTGCAGAGACAACCCACGACTGTGGTGCACTCGGCGGCCTGGCCCAATCCCGTAAGCGGTTCCTGTTGGTTGGCCGCCATATGGATAAAGTGCCACCGTTCCTCTACGAGCCTGAACTCAAATCATTAAAGTCCGTAGGAGACGTACTTGGCCGCATGCCTCTGCCTGGTCACGTCGACGGCGGGCCAATGCACCGCATTGCGAACCTGCAGTGGAAGACCTGGGTACGTTTGGCGTTTGTTGAAGCGGGGAAAGACTGGCGATCATTGAACCGCCTAAATACAGAAAATGGTTTTCTCACGGACTTCCTCATTGTCCCTGACCAGAAATGGCGAGATGGAACCCTTGGGGTCCATCGTTGGGAAGATGCAAGCGGTGCTGTCACAGGCCGCGCCGAAGCCACTACCGGACGATTCAGCATCGCTGACCCGCGCCAGTTTGATGCAATGCACAACGGTGTGCTGGGTGTACGAAACTGGTCCGAACCATCTGGAACCGTTACAGGTAACGGACGCCCGATGACCGGAGCGTTCTCAGTCGCAGATCCTCGGCCCGAGAGCAAAGCTGAATATTCACAATATGGCGTGCTCAATTGGACGGATACCAGCAGCACCGTGACGAGCCAACGCTCCCCTGGTCAGGGCACTTTTTCCGTTGCAGATCCGCGCATGACTGGCGAGCCGCATAACAACGTATTTCGCATCGTCAGCTTCGACCAAGCCGCCGGCACCATAACGTCCGGTCATGGCCCTAGCTCAGGCGGCCAAGGCGTCGCGGACCCTCGTCCGGGTTGGAACAGACATAGCAATAACCTTTCAGTGCAACAGTGGGAAACCCCCTCCTCCACCATCATTGGCGGCGGAAAAGGCGTGCAAGGCGGACAACTTTCAATCGCCGACCCTCGCTACAGCAACTGGAACCCCGACGCTAGCTCCCGCAAGCTCGCGGTAACCGCGTGGGAGGATACAACAGGATGCGTCATTGGGGCCCAGCAAGTCGCCTCCGGCGCTTTATCTGTCGCCGATCCGCGCCCTGGACTAGATCGCCAAAAGGGCGATAACTACCTTACTGCTGGGCACTATGGTGTCGTGCCATGGGATCAACCTGCAGGCGCTGTTTCTGCGGCCGCAGGGCATGACAACGGACGATGGTCAGTCGCAGATCCACGCCTCCCAGCAGATGATCAACGCCTCGTTGCGCGAATCATTTCGCCTGATGGCACTTGGCATCGACCATTTACGACGCTTGAGCTTTGCGCGATCCAAAGCCTGATCGAGCCCGAAGAATACCTGGAGCTGGACGGACTGTCAGACGGTGCCTGGCGCGAGCGGATTGGTAATGCAGTCCCTCCAGACGCCGCAGAAGCAATTGGCACCGCATTCGGCACCACATTGCTACTGGCATGGAGCGGAGAGACTTACTCGATCGGAAAAACCCCGATCTGGGTCCGTAGCGCCCTTGCTGCTGTAAGCGTTTCTCAGGGCGGTGATCATGTCCAGTAACCACAACATCGTAAGCGTAAGCGGCGGCAAAGACAGCACCGCAACGTTGTTGGTAGCCATAGCACTTGAAGCTCCCAACTTGCAGGCCGTTTTTGCCGACACCGGCAATGAACACGAGCAGACATACGAATATCTGGACTACCTGCAGCAGGTAACGGGTGTCCCAATTCGAAGGGTGAAAGCAGACTTTAGTCGCCAGATCGCCGGCAAGCGACGGTTCATTGAGACCAAATGGAGGGAACAAGGCATCCCCGAGTCGACCGTTCTGGCTGCCCTCGAAGTACTGCAGCCCACGGGGAATCCTTTTCTCGACCTGTGCATTTGGAAGGGCCGTTTCCCCAGCCGAAAAGCTCAGTTTTGCACTATGGAGCTCAAGCGCGACCCAATGCTAGAACAGGTAGTCATCCCTCTGTTGGACTCCGGCAACATGATTATGAGTTGGCAAGGTGTGCGTGCCGATGAGTCGATCAACCGGAGACACCTCCCTGAGTGCGACGAGGTTGGCGGCGGCCTGTTCAACTATCGGCCGATTCTTAAATGGGATGTCCCCGCCGTTTTTGAGGCTCATCGCTATATGGGAGTCAAACCAAATCCTCTCTACTCACAGGGAATGGGTCGTGTCGGGTGCATGCCCTGCATCAACTGTCGCAAAGACGAACTGAGGGAGATCTCCATGAGATTTCCAGATGTCATTGACCGTATAGATCGCTGGGAGAGGGTAGTTCAGCAAGCGTCAAAATACGGTGCCGCAACCTTTTTCGCTGGCTCAAACGCGAAACATCCCAGCGGCTCAATCAAAGGCCTACCTGCCATTGAGGTGATGGAGATCGCGAGTATCAGAAAAGCCGTGGAGTGGTCAAAAACCGCCCGTGGTGGGATTCAGTACGACTTGCTGTCAGCCGCTCAGGATGCGTCGGCATGTTCCAGCGCATATGGCCTCTGCGACAGTGAATGGCAGCCTGTAAACATGATCGAGTCTGCAGCATGAAGGCCTGGCTCGTAGCGTTGAAGGCCAACGCAAAGAAGCTCAACGAAGCGATCTGGGCTTGGGCCGCAGAACGCCTCGGTCAGGACGAGCGCCTGCGTAACAAACTCTTCCGTTACGCAGCTTCGTTCCCTTATGAACCTTTACCCGGCTATATGAAGCGCTGGTGGTTAGTTCGGCCGACTCGGATAACGTGGCTCAGGAGGCTGCAGCCATTCACGGTGCGCTTCCACTGGATCGAGCGAGAGGACCGCGACCCTCATTGCCATGATCATCCATGGGCCTTCCGCACGCTGATCCTTCACGGATGGTACACGGAGGAGTTGATGTCGAACGACGGTAGCATCAGTTCCAAAAACCGTATTGCTGGTGATTCCTATCGTAGAGAGCTCGGTCAATTTCACCGAATTTCAAGAGTGAGCCCAGGTGGTGTATTGACCCTGGTCATCATCGGAAAAAAACGAGACTCCTGGGGATTCAAGGTTGAGGACGCTCGAATTGACTGGCGCTCATACCCGGGAGTTGATGCCGTAGACACCCCTGACAAGCCCCTAAAGCACCTTTGATTCGAACCTTCAAAGCCTGAATTTTCTGGAGACCTGTTGTGAGCACACTCGATCGTATTGACCGCAAGATGCCCCTCACCTTCTACGCCTGTTCCAACAAAGACATCACTGATCCTGAGATGGTTACTTTGGCGAAACAGATGCAGATGCCAAATCTACTCAAGTGCGACGTGCCGCTGGCCGGAGTTGCTCCAGTTGTAATCAGTGATCCGGACACGGTCGGCCTGATTCTGGATTGGTTGCGGAATACACCGCGGTGGAAGGTTCCGATCGAGGAGACGTTACAGGGAATGGCACAAGATTCTGCCGGCAAACCACTCCTTACCGCGTTCATGCCGACCGAAGAGTTCGCGATGCTCGCAGCAGATCTTAAAGCGAGTGCGCCACACGCTGAGCTGAATTTGCCGTTCGCCGAGTGGCACAGCCTCGGTGGCACAACCGGATATTTCGATGGCTACGAGCTGCAGCTCTAGAGCACTGCAGTAAAAGTATTACTGAAGCAAAAACTAACTTTCAAGATCAACACAGCACCGTAGGAGAGACATCATGGCCCGTGGGGTTAACAAAGTAATATTGGTCGGGACTTGCGGCCAGGATCCAGACGTACGCTATCTGCCGAACGGCACTGCCGTTACCAACCTGAGCCTGGCAACCAGCGAACAGTGGACCGACAAGCAAACTGGTCAGAAGGTCGAGAAAACCGAATGGCACCGGGTTTCGATGTTCGGCAAGGTCGCCGAGATCGCCGGTGAATACTTGCGCAAGGGCTCGCAGGTCTACATCGAAGGAAAGTTGCAGACTCGCGAGTGGGAAAAAGACGGGGTTAAGCGTTACACCACTGAAATCGTGGTAGACATGCAAGGCACCATGCAATTGTTGGGCGGCCGTCCACAACAGGGCGATCAACAGGGCCAAGGGGGGTCGTCCAACGCTGCGCCGCGTCCACAACAATCACGTCCGCAGCCGAATCAGCAGCCTCAGCAAGCGGCGCCACAGCCGTCACCTGATCCTGGCCAAGCCTTCGATGACGATGTGCCATTTATGGACCCGTATCGTTTCAACTGGATGATGGTTTGAGCCACAAACCCAGTGATTAGCGGCATCGCAAAGCCCCACATGTGTGGGGCTTTGCAATTTCTGGGATTTGCGTTATCAAACCATGGGTAATAACATTGTTACTACTGAAAAATCTGACTTAGGTGCCGCTTGAAAACAGTGATTCGCGCTATTGGCAATTCGCAAGGGATTACGATCCCCAAGCCCCTTCTTGTAGAGCTCGGCATGAGTGTTGGCGATGCCGTGGAGCTCGCTTTGACAGGTGATTCACTGGTAATGACCAAACCGGCTGACACCTACAGCCTCGCCAAACTTGTTGCTCAATGCGATCTCGATGCCCCGGTACCGGCAGATATCCTTGCCTGGCAAACTTTACTCTCTGTAGGGAAGGAAGCATTTTGAAACGCAGAAAGGTGAAGTTCTGCCGCGGAGACATCGTTCACTTACCCGCCGGCGCTGCCACAGAATCAAGCACTGATACTCTCGCGGCACTTGTCCTCTCGCCGGTAGAGTTCAATAACATCGGCTTGGCACTGGTTGCCCCAATCACCCAGGAAACGGACTACAGACGCTTCGCAGGCTTTGCTGTTGACCTGACCAACGCCGGTACCGCAACCAAAGGCGCTGTCCTGATCAACATGATTCGTAACATGGATCTTGATGCTCGGGACGCCAAAAAAGTCGAATGTGTCCCGGACGAGATCGTGCAAGATGCGCTTGCGCGGCTTAAAACGTTCGTTGAGCCATAAGAGGCCTTGCGGCAAAAACACAAAGGAGCATCACGATGAGCGGCACTTCTTTCCTGACACTGACAACTAAAAACCCCACCACTGAAGAGACGGTATACGCCGAGCTGAACGAAGCCCAAGCTTGGGCTGTAGCGCAGTTTCTCAAACGAATCAGCTTCAGCGAATGTCGTGTCAATGCGGTCGACGATGACGAAGCCTATTTGATGACTGCCGGGTTGGCCAAACTGCAGTCACTTTTCGCCGGTGCCGGCATCGCACCGCGCTGAAGGCCGTCCGGCCATACAAGCACCCATGCTTAAGCAGTATGTGGTCTATGACAAAGCCGAATGGGCCTGCATCTGGGATAGGGATTGATAGCTTCAGCGATCGACTTGATCGATCCGCGAAGGATCGGTCGAACTATTCGCACCACTCTCCTGCAACTCCTTTTGAAAGGCCAGTTCCGTCGACGTGGGTTTCCTCTTCCAAGGCTTGCGATCAGGTTTCGATTGCCCCGCGTATGTGACTACCTCACCGCCTTGCTCTTCTGTAAAGCGCCGGCATTGCTCATCAAGCAGCCGGCGCTGTTGTTCTTTAGCATCAATCGACATTTGCAGGGTACCAGGTGATCATCAATACAAAATCATGCCGCACGCGCTCGCAGCTTCACAAGCACCTTTTGCATGTACTGCGTCGATGCCTGCACAGCAAGCGCCTGATCCTCCTCGGTTTCTTGAACGTCGCCCATGAGACCGACGAACTGTGAAACCTTGATGCCCAAGGCTTCTTGCATTTCTGGGTCAGTCCCCTGTTCTGACACCAGGTAATAGCAGAGAAGTGAATCCAACAAGCCGTCACGATGGCCCCGGTCCTCCGCCTGACTGTGAACTGCAGGTGACCAATCCAGCTCCGCCATCACCACAGCCTTTACACGGCCTTGCAACCCATCTATGCCAGTTGCAGCACGCAAGCCGATCAGCACCAGGTTCGTCTTCGCTAACTTGAAATCCTCGATCGCTTGCCATTTTTCTTCTTTCGTTTGCCGACCGGTGATACACACCGGGTTGAAGTCCTTTAACAGGTCTAACAGGATGTCTTGGACGGCGTGGTGGTGAGCAAAGATGATGGTTGGCTGCTCGGCCTCCAGCAAACTGCGAACAAAAGCAGCAGCTGCCGGCGCCTTTGCGATCCCTGTTGCCTGCCGCGTTTCGTTGATGGCTTCCAACTCACTTCGCCCCCGGGCCAAAGCATCTTTGAGTTCGGCGGATTCCTTAGCGAGTACCACAGCCTTTGCTACGAGCTCATTGAAAACCCGATCATCAGAATCGACCAACTGCACGATCCGCCGTTTTGCTGGCAGGTCTTTCAATACGTCCGACTTCAAGCGTCTAATCATCAGCCCCTCGCGGCGCAGATGAGCATTCAACAACTTGGGATCTCGTACTGACTCGGAACTGCTGGTAGTACTGCCTCCTTGCACACACCATTCACGACGAAAAGAGTCCTTGTCACCCAGGCAGTGGTATTCGAGGACGTTCATAACGTTCCAGATTTCTGAGCCTCTGTTATAGATTGGCGTGCCGGACAAGCCGATAACATCGCTAGCCAAAGTAGCCAAGTCGCTCGCTGCAGCATATTTTTCGGTGCCGTCGTGCCTCAATGCGGATTTCGGAACACCGTGACCGGCCGTTTCGGTTGATCGTGACCGCTCATTTCGCTAACGCGTGACCGCTCATTTCGGTAGCAACGTGACCGATTCTCCGCCTGTTCCGAAACAGGTGGTCACG